>DATNNY010000169.1:0-6015 GCA_035601635.1 Pyrinomonadaceae bacterium | reverse complement strand
CTCTCGCAGCCAGTTCATAGAAGTACGGAGTGCGCTCTTCCTTTTTGTCCCAACCGCTTTTCAAACTGTCGTTAGTAAGGATGACTATGGGCGCGCGTCCCTCGCGATATAGTTTGGCTGCCCAGTCCGCTCGTTCACGGTAAGTCGCAGAGCCACTCATCACCACGATCGCGTCAGCCGAAGCTAAATCTGATTTGACTATCAGCAGGTGGGCGCCGGCCCAGGCGAGGACGGGCCATAGCACCGCCGCGCTCAGTAAAGCGATGAGAAGAACGAGCCGCCTTCGTTTCGCTTTTCCGGCGGTGCGCGCTTTGACAGCTTTGTTGACGAACCGAGAGCTCGGCGGCGTCAGGACTTCTATTCGTTCAGTCGCCATTCGTGGCCAATCCGTGACGGAGCAGAGTTTTGTGTGGATAGCAGCTCGTCATACAACTCCAGAGTGTTCTGTAGATGCCGGTCGCAGGAAAACTTTTGCGCGGCGATCAATTTGCCGCGTTCGCCCATTCTGCGCCCGCGTTCGGGTTCATTGAGAAGGTCGATGATGCGTGCGGCCATTTTCTCGTCGTCGCCCGAAGCCACTGTGTAGCCGGTTTCGCCCTCGGCGATTGCTTCACGCGCGCCGCCTACGTCGGTCGCTACGACAGGCAGGCCCGCGGCCATATATTCCAGGATCGCGTTGGCGAACCCCTCGGCCTTTGAACTCAGGACGCCTATCTCAGACGCGAATAGCAGATTGGCGACGTTGTCGCACCGGCCGAGAAAGAACACGTCATCCTGAATTCCAAGTTGGCCGGCGAGCTCGCGCAGGCCTTCCATCAATTCACCTTCGCCGGCGATCGCGAATCCGGCCTCAGGAACAGCGGTCCGCACGCGTGCCGCGGCGCGCAAAAACATCGGATGATCTTTCACCGGGTTACGCAGGTTCGCCACAATGCTGATGTAGCGGCGATCAGCGGGCAGACCAAATTCAGCCAGTGCTTCCTCGCGGCACAGATCTGCGCGAACTTTCAGACGCTCCAGATCAAGACCGTTGTAATGTTGAATGATCTTCGCCGGACTAACGCCTTCACGAATTAATTGATTCTGCACCACCAGACAGTTGGCGATTACGCGGTGCGACAGACGAAAGGCGGCCCGCTCTGCACGTTTCTGCAATGGACTCCGAAAGCCATCAGTCTCGCCTTTCGAAGTAACGCGGGCGCGCACGCGGGCCAGAAAGCCTCCGGTCATGCCGAAGATGTTCGTATAAAAACAGTGCGTATGCACCACGTCGATTTTGTTCTTTCTAATGAAATGAACGAGACGGCGAAGCTGCCTGGCGAAGTTGAGATCATAGAAGCTGTTCAGTGCGTATTCGTGGATTTCTCCAATACCCAGTTGATCGGCCTCGGCGCGCAGCGAGCCGCGGTTCTGCAGACAAGCGAGATGAACGCGGCACTGCCCACTGGTATGTAACTGAGTCAAGAGTTGCATGGCCTGGCGCTCGCTGCCACCCTGCTCAAAACTATCGATGATGAATAAGACGTTTGGCTTCATTTCAGTTGCGAATGCCGCGTTCACTTTTAACGAATGGGTTCCCAACTGGCGTAGCGTTGGCCGCGCAGAAACTTATAGCAGCCAATCAGCGAGGCCAAATTCGCGAGCATGAAATATTGAGGAAGCGCCAGCAGCCGGCTCCGGATTCCCATTTGATCCAGCAGCCAGGCGAGGCCGGGGGACGCATAACAGGCTAGTTGGGCCGCGAACGTTAGACGATAGAACAAAGAGCCAGTCGCCAGAACTCCTGACGTAGCGAACAGGCCGAGAAGAAAGAAAGGCACGAGATACCGCATGACCTTGTGCGAAAAAAGTTGGACACCATAAAAGCCGCTGCGAAGTGGATTCAACAGTGAGCGGTGCCGCCAGAGGTCGGTGAAGGTCTGCGCGATGATTCGCACGCGCATCTTCAATTCCTTGTCGCTCTGTCGATTGGTCTGCTCAGTACAAACCGCGTTTGGTTCATAGACGGCGCGCAGACCCTGTTCGACCATTTTGGTGGCAATGATGAAATCGCTGCAGGCTTCGTGATAGAGCGGAACATAAGCGGAACGCCGAACTGCGTACAGACATCCCGACGCGCCAATCAACGAACCCACGCGGCTCTCGTGCCTCTTAAGAAATGTTTCATAGCTCCAGTAAGAGCGCGCACCATGTCCCACTCGCGAGCCGGACTCGTCCACGTACTCAAGACGCCCGGCGACGCACCCGACGGTGGCATCCGCAAAGCTGGGCACGATCGCGCGCACCGCGTCCGTCTGATAGAGACTGGTAGCGTCGGAAAAAACAACGATCTCTCCGTTGGCTTGCTCAACCGCAGCGTTCTGCGCCGCGGTTTTCCCTAATCGTTGAGACTGGCGACAGAGTCGGACGCCGCGGACGGCAAACGATCGAGCAAACTCATCCGTGCGATCGGTCGAGCAGTCGGACGCGACAATGATTTCCAGTAACTCGTGCGGATAATCGAGGGCCAAAGTGTTATCGAGCTTCGCCGCCAGATCGCGCTCTTCGTTGTGGGCCGTGATGATGATGCTGACCTTTGGTTCAAATTCTCCGCGACAGACTTTACGGGGTCGCAACACGCTGACCAGCGCGAGCAGCAGCGGATAACAGACATAGGTATAGAGGAGCGCCGCGGCGCTCAGGCAAAAGAATATCTCAGCCGTCATGTTCAGAATCATGTCATTACGGCGCTGCCCTCGCTGATGAGGGAAGCCTCGGCTCTTTTGCGTTCTTTGCGGCTCTCGGCAACGACAACTTTCCCGGTTTCCGATTCGTACAATCGCCGTAGACAAACCGCGTAAGCTACCAGGTAATAGACGTACCAGACGTAAGCCACGGACAGGAAGAAGCTGGAAATCAGGTAAGCGATGAGCGATGCCTGTATACCCAACGTTAAATAATAGAACCGCGAATCACGACGCGTCTCAAAAGTTTCGCGAGCTATCTGACCGAGTTTCTTAAGCGGCGTAACGATGAAAATCACATAGCATGCTAGCGCCGTCATTCCCATCTCAGCAGCGACCTGAGTATATGAATTGTGTGTCACCAATCCTTTGTAAGACATTTCCGGCTGATAGTTTCCCATCCCAATTCCCAGCAGTGGATGCCGGAGCGCGACATAGATGGATCGAAAAAGCTCTCCGCGTCGCGAGTCAGCTGATCCTTCGGCGTCAAGACTGGGAATGAAGATCGAGAGCAGACGGCTGCCGTATTTGTCGGGTGCAAGCAAGACTATTACCCCGGCAAAGCCCAGGACGGCAAAAATGATTTCCAGACGGCGTTGCCGGCCAAGTTTCCAGGCTATGAAAAGAACCACTACCAGCATGCCGATAAATGCCCCCCGTGAATACGACAACACGATGGCGGCGATCATCAGCGCGGCAGAAACGCCATAAATCAACTTTCGCACCGCCGCTTTCGAGCCGAGCATGAGAGCTACAGAAATCGGAAGTATCGTGACGAGGTGAAGCGCCATATCGTTTGTGTTACCGAAGATGCCGGTTCCTCTACCGGCTGCGCGATAACCTTCGACGGTCATCAGACCCAATCGATACTCATTGATGGCTTCGATGCTCAACCATATGCCGGCCGCCATTGACAGGAAAATCAGACCCTTGAGCCTCGCTTCAGTCCGCACCACATTAATCATCACGACAAAGATCACAATGCAGCGTATGAAGGTGCCGCTAAACTCAGCCCAGGCTTCCTGCCGGTTAATCGCGAGCGGAATTGAAAGTAATCCGGTGAGGAAAAAAAGCAGGACCAGATTCACTTCGCGCGGGCGCGCGGTCAGTGTGCCCTCCAATGAAAGCTGTGTGGGTATGAAAAAACCTAAAGTGGCAATGCCTAGTAGCAGGGCAATCGACGCAGTTAACGCCGACGGATAGAACTCGGCCGGACGGAGATAGAGGATGGCCGTGAACAGAAACAACGCTGCATACGAGAAAGCATGGCCATGCTTCAGGAACGTAGCACTCGGATTCGTCTGCTCAAGACTGGTCGTCGGCTCAGTTTTCCGATCCCGTGGTTTCGATGGTCGCGGACCGTTCGCAGGACTACTTTCCGGCCTGACCGGCCACACCTCAATCGTGGACAGGGGCACGTTCCGTTTCCGTGATCCTGAACGGCTTACCGGCTGGTAATCATTCTTTGATTGTTGCCTCAGCATTTCTGACACTCGACCGCAACCGCTAAAAATAAAGAAAAAGCGCAGGGGCCCTGCGCTTCTTTTGCATTCGTATCGCTGTCCGCGAGTTCATCTAATTCGCGCGGGCTCAAACGACAACACTTTCTTCGTCGTCGATCGCTACCAGAGTGCGGACGCGTTCACGCAGGGCCAATTCGAACATTCGCGCTTCTTCCACTTCGACAAACGAAAGCGCGCGGAGTTCCTGCTCGATGCGGCGCCGATAGTCGGACACCAAAGAGTCAGAAACGCCTAATGTAGATGCAACTTCCAATTGCGTCGCGTGGTCAACACTCAAATAACAGTGCCAAAGCACGCCCAGCATGCGGTTGTACTGCTTAACCTTGCCCCGCACATTGCTCCGCAGATTGGTGAGAAACTCGTCGACACAACCTGCCGCTTCCTGCTCTGATTCGTGACGCAACAAGCTCTCTTCCGGGTTTTCGCGCAGGTCGGCCGGATCGTAACGGGGTCCGTCCGAATCAGGATCGTCGCCGCCCAGTGGTACCAGGTAAATATCCATCACCGGCAGGCGCGACATAACCAAACTGCGCAAGCTGCGGACGTCGGCCGGCGCGTCGATGGCATCAAGCACCGAAACAATAAGATCTTCGAGATCAGAATTGCTGATCACGATTTGCGCATCACCGGTGCAGCCAACCATTCGGGTGTCTCGTTGGCGAACCGGAATCATGTGAGCGCGTTGTTCCATTTCGTGCGAGCCGCGGCCCGGCTTGTTATCCGGCCACTCACTCAGCCCGTAGACCCGATCGGCCAGGCGGCGATGCTGCTCGTCGGCGATCCCGCTGCTGTCAAAGCGGCGAAAGTTGGCACTGGATTGAATCAGGGTAGAAATGCGGCGCGCGAGACGATAACTCTCCGGATGGCGCTTGCGCAATTCCGCCGTCAAGAGGTTCGTTAATTCGATCTGTCCAATCTCGCATTCGATTTCGGCATTGGTCATCGCCGTATCCAGGTAGTGCTGGAAGCGCGACTTAGTCAGCAACTGCACAAACAGCTCCTGGGTGAGATCGGTGTAGGCGCTCGACGCTCCCTCTTCAATCAACAGCCCGGCGCTGCGAGAAGCGCGAACCAGTGGGTGATTGCTGACGATGCGGTGCAGTTCCGCCCACAGACGATTGACGTCAGAGTTGCGCAAGCTTTCAACCCAATGGCCTGCTCTGGCGCTGCGTTCGGCAGAGCGGCTCGTGCGCGTCACTTCACGAGGCACACTGACGGTGGAATCCGGGGTCGTTTTTTGAGTGATTGATTTCACGAGTTTTTCCGATAGATGATGAGCGGGGACGGATGAACTAGTTGGCAACTAGTAATGTGATCGGAGAATCACTGACATCCGTGGTTGGTTGTATACCTGGCTTGCAGGTTGGTCGATTGAACCGCTGGAGGTTTTTATTTGCGAGGCTCGCCGTTGATAAAGCTAACCCGGCTGAAGACAGAGCGAAGGCGGCTTCATCGAGATGCGTACGGCTATTCTTTCTACCTTTTCAATCCCGGACGGGTGTTGCTTGTTCCCGACTCTTCTCAGCCGGGCAAAAGCGGTAAACCGCGGTTCAATGAACGCCTTAACGTCTCGGCTCCATCGAGAAGGTGACAAGGAGCAAATAACTCCTCGATCAACCTGCGGCTATCTTAGCAACAAATTCAAGAATGGGCAACAATTTTTTACACAGGATGTAAACCATTGACCTGCTTAGGGAAGACTGCAGCCAGACTAAGGTCGAACTCTGGAAATCTGAACCTATTGAAGCTTTTGTGCTGATGACTCAGAG
>DATNNY010000168.1:0-14257 GCA_035601635.1 Pyrinomonadaceae bacterium | reverse complement strand
GACTTGTTGATGATCTCGGAAGCTAGTTTGATCTGCTCAGTGAGAATCAAATCACCTTCCCAGAATTCAAATGTCCAGCGCCGCACCGGCGTCTGGTAAGCAATCGTGCCCAGGATGAAACGCCGGTTTGGTTTCAGATAGTTGTTTTCGAAAAACAGCTGACCGCGTTCGAGTGAAAGATAGGTGCCGTTAACGAAATCTTTGTGAAACTTGTAGCGCTTTGTGTTGATGTAATAGATCCGATTTCGATTTTGGCGATCAATGGCGAACAAAACGTGCGGCAGCGCATAGGGCGTGTTGGCGTCGTACACGACTGACAGCGAATCAAACTCGGCGCGCGAGTGAACTGCAGGCATTGAACGCGGTTCTTCCGTGGATTTCGCCGCCGGGACTTGCGGCAGCACCGGACCGGCAACGGTCAGGCCCATGATCACAATCCCAAGCAACCATTGTGAACTTCTCCTGCACGTCTTACTCATATTTTGTAGCCGCGCTCTCTCGTCATTTCTGAGTCGGTTCACTCGTGAGGGCTGCGGCCTCAGTCTGAAGCGATTCTAGCAGATCGTCGACATGCCTGCGCTCGGTCAAAAAGCTATTGATATTGACTCTCAACGCGCGCCGGCCATGCAGAATTGTGGATGGAAAGAAGGCTCTGCCACTCTTCTCAACACGTTGTTGCAGAGACTGCTGAACCAGGTCCTGCTCTTCCGGGGGCAGAGACCGCACCCGCTCAGGCAGGTAACGAAAACAGCAAACCGCGGTTTCAATTTCACCTACACGTTCAAAATCCGGCAGCTCGTCGAGACGTCCAGCGAGGTATCGCGTCAATTCAAGGTGCTGCTCGACGGTTTCGGCGTAGCCGCTCTTGCCCATAAACTTGAAAGCCATCCAAAGCTTTAGAGCGTTGAAACGGCGCGTTCCCATCTGGCCATAACGAAAGAAGTCGTACTGTACGTCATCGCCTCCCCGGTCTTCGCTAAGATATTCAGGCGTGATGTCGAACGAATCGCGCAGCACGTTTCGGCCATCGCGAACCAGCGTCGTGCCGCAGGCAAACGGGACGAACATCCATTTGTGGGGATCGAACGTGATCGAGTTCGCCAGTTCAATCCCTGTAAGTTTTGCTTTTTGTCTGTCGGAAAATGCCAGCCCTCCGCCGTAGGCTGCGTCGACATGGAACCAGCAATCATTTTCTCGCGCAATCTCGGCGAGTTCAGGCAGAGGATCGATTACACCAGTCGAAGTTGCGCCGGCCATGCCAACGATACAAAACGGAATTCGGCCATCATTTCGATCCCTTTCGATGGCGGCGCGCAGCAAGTCGACGCGCAGGTGAAATCGCTCGTCCGTTTCTATCTTGCGCAGGCTCTGGCGACCGAGGCCGAGGATGTCGACACTCTTCTCGACCGAGAAATGACACTGTTCGGACGCATAGACAGTCAGTTCTTTAGCGGCGCGCACACCTTGTTCGCAAATCTCACGCGCGGCTTTGTCGCGCGCGCACTTCAAAGCGATCAAGTTCGCCTCTGATCCGCCACTTGCTAAAACGCCAAAGGCCCCCGGCCCGTAACCTATCAATTCGCAAAGCCACCCGATGACCTGCGCTTCGATGAGCGCTGACGTGGGACCATTGCGCCAGGCGCCGGCGTTTTGGTTGAGGGCCGAGCAAAGTGCGTCCGCCCAGACGCCGATCGCCAGCGGCGTCGGGTTGAACTGTCCGAAGTAACGCGGGCTGGGCACCTGCATCGCGTGCGGCTCAACGTTGCGGACAAACTGCGCGAAAATTTCTTCAGCCGAAATCCCGGCCCGCGGCAAGGGCTCGTCAAAAAGAAGCTTGAGGTCGGCGGGCGTGGCGCGTGAAGTTACCGGCGCCTGCTCCAGCCGGTCAGCATGATCGCTGATCAGTCCGGTTACGATCCGTCCCATCCTCTGATGTTGTTCGCTTAAGGATTCGCTGGTCATGTTATCTTCAAAACAGTCAGAATTAATTCGCGGTGCTTGATCTAAACAGAAGAGCCGGCCAAATGCCAACAACGATCGAAAGATTCAGCGAGGCCTTGCGACAGCGGTCCAACGGCTTTGGCGTTAATCTCGACAATGAAGACGTCGAACGATTATGCAGCTACTACGAACTCCTGCTGAAGTGGAATCCCCGGCTTCATCTGGTGGCGCCATGTTCTCCGGAAGAATTTGCCGTGCGGCACGTTCTCGAATCACTGGTCGTGCTGTCGCATCTTTCACGGGGCGCGCAGGTTATAGATGTAGGTTCAGGCGCAGGACTGCCGATTATTCCGTGTCTGGTAGTGCGCCAGGATCTGCGCGCTACTCTAATCGAATCCTCCCAAAAGAAAGCCGTTTTTCTACGGGAGACCTTCAGACAATTACCCAACGCGGAAGCGCAAAGGCTATTGGTGACTCGATTTGAAAACAGCCCAGGGTTGACGGGCGATTTCGTCACCTGCCGGGCTCTCGATCGTTTTCAGCAGTTCCTCCCCAAACTTGTTGAATGGGCGCCACGATCCAGTACGCTGCTGCTTTTCGCCGGACCAGCATTGCGAAGACAGATCGAAGCCCTGCTTCCCTCTGCACGAGCGGAGCGAATCCCCGAATCGGAACAGCGCTTTCTGATGATTGCTGAACGAGGCGGGCCGCTATCGAGGCACGTACGGGTAGAGTGGTAAGAGTCTGTTGCTAATCTGCGGGGGCATTAGCCCGACCGTCAGGGAGGGCTCCGAGGTGCATTGATTGAGCCCTCCCTAACGGTCGGGCTAACGCCCCGCATCGCGACACGGCTTGTAGCGACACACAATTACCCCAGTACCCACCCACGTTGACTGTTGAAACAGGCGCTATGTCGATGGCGTGTAATAGGGCCACCTCGCTGAAGCGAGGTGTTAATGAGCCGGGCAAGGATGCGGGCTGCCGAACGGACTACTTAACCGTCACACTAATTACCTGCTGACCGGTGATCACAAATTCCGCGGGCGACAATTCTCTTTCGTACACCTGAGACAACTGCGTTGGCGTGTAGCCGCCTGAGCTGCGATCGTTATTAAGCGTCGCCACGACTGACGGTGGCAGATTAGGCAAGTCGGTGGTGCCAATGACCACTCCGGACGCCGGCCGCAGCAGCCGCAAATACAATCGGTCGTTCTTTCTTGTCTTGTTGATGGCGCCGACCAGTTGACCCAGATCACGCGGCACGAAAACTCTCGTCGCCGATGCTTCCTGCAAAGTAGCGCCATCCCCGATCATAATCATCAACTGCCCCGAAGGCGCATCGGCAGGAATCTGGACGGGAATCCTTTCCACAAACTGTTTGCCTGAGTCAGTGCGCACATACGCCTGGATCTCGACCTGATCGCCGCGGCCGACCTCGGTTCGATCCAGAGAGATTCGTTCCAGCGTTGCCGCGCGCTTTTCTTCGCTGGAATCTACATCCAACACGATGCCTTTGATATTGACCTCATCAAATCCGCTGCTTAAGAGGCTCGAAACCGGCGCGGCGATGGATCCGGCCGCCAGCGCGGCAGCGTTCGCGGATGAGAAGCGACGCTGCACCGCAATCGGCGCCTGACCATCAACGGCGATCGATCCGTTAATGGCGATGGTTGACTCGCCAACTGAGCGTTCGCGCGTAGCAATCGTGTTAAAGACCGTTATGTTGACCAGCAACGGCGTCAGAAATTCATCACTGACAACTTCGTAGGAAAATTGCTCAACCCGATCGCGGCTGGTATGAAGATTGATCTTTACCGGAATCATTCTGGGCGCATGGCCCAACTGACCGAATACTCCAGTGGCTCGGTCCTGGGATATCGAACCAACCATTCGCCCGGGGACGGCAAGCTTGAACGAGTTGTATGAGTTGGCGATAACCGTGACCACTAAACTTTCGGTCATTGGCATGTCAGAGCCGCCCAGCCCAAGGAAAGGATGTCCGAACGCATAAATTCGTTCACCGTCGCGAAACGTGACGGTCCCGGATGCTGCAATCGAATAATCACCGCGGACGAGTTGGACACTGACCGAAGCGCCCGGCGTCAGTGTCTTTTCGTCAAACGGCTCGAGCGGCGTAATCGCCGCAGAGCCGCCCACACCAGAAACCGGCAGGAGGCCGCTCCTGGTTAACTCTGCAGAGAACATTGAAAGGCTGTCCTGGCTGATACCGCTGAACACTACCGGTGTAGCGATCTGCTGAATTTGTTGACCCATTAGGGGCGCGAGAGGCGACCCAGCCGTTACCGGAGCTATCAACGACGTCGACTTAAATGACGGTTTCGGCAACCGCGGCTTCCAGTCAGCGCTGGCCAATTCAGTGAAGGACGTTGCCCGCGCCTCGGCATTGCGCTTCGGTTTGTCGTTGCCCTGCTCAAAGTTATCGATCATTTGGCGAATCGGAGTAATGCCGCAGATCGGTTCTTTCGAGAAAGGAAAACTGTAAGCAATGGCCCCAACCAGGCGATCGTCAATAAACACCGGCGAGCCAGACATGCCGGCAAACACGCCGGTTTTGTCCACATTTGTCCCGCTTAGTTTGGCAATGATTGTCGATTGACGTGGTCCGGTAAACCCGGGCAGCACGCCCAGGATCTCCAGGCTAAATTCCTGCGGCTCGGTGCCCGCGAATACCGTGCGGGCGATGCCCTTCATTCCCGGTCGTAAATCCTCCAGCGGGTACAGCGCTTTGACCGCGGTTTCCCTTCCGGCTGCGGTTTTGATCAATGCGCCCTGGCCGAATCCGCTGATTGATCCACCCAGTACAATGATTGAGAGGCCGAGAGTTATAGTAATTTTCTTTACTGATTTCATAAGTTCTACTTCCGCAATTCCGAAGGGTCCGCAATCGCCAGGCTCGATTCACTATAGCCCAAGTTTGATGAAAGTAATAGCATGTTGTCGCGCATGTTTGATGTGGAAGGATTCATTCTGGTTGGCGGACAATCGAGCCGCATGGGCAGCGATAAGGCGCAGCTCGTGTTTGGCACTGAGACCGGAGTCAAACGCATTGCCGCCGCTTTGGGCGCGCTAACCTCCAGGGTAAGACTGGTGGGCGCCCGCAGTCAGGACAAATCAGGTCTTCAGAATATCCCGGACACGCTCGAACACTGGGGCGCTTTGGGTGGAATCCACGCGGCGCTCGCGGAGTGCGAAGCAGAGTGGGCAGCCATCGTTGCCTGCGACCTTCCCTTCGTTACGGCCGAGCTTTTTACCAGGCTGGGGCGGTTCACGCTCCGCCAGGAAAACCCGTTCGATGCGATCGTTCCGATTCAACCCGACGAGCGGCCGCAGCCACTCTGTGCACTCTATCGCCGCGCATCGTGTTCAGCCGTAGTCAGCCAGCTGATTTCTGAGAATGAGCACAAGCCCCGCGCGCTCCTGGCGAAAGTGCGAACGCGTTGGGTGAACTTCAGTGAGATTTCCGACCTGGCGGGCGCGCAGGAGTTCTTTCTGAACGTCAACACTCCTGAAGATTACAAATTTGCCAGAAGCATCCATAATCAGAAAAGCGGGAACGCCAGCAAACGCTAACGTCATGTTTTAGCTCGCTCGTTCATTGAACGCGCGGAGGCTCACAGGAGGGTTTTGGTTTGCAATTCCCTGCTCTTGATTCATAATCCGACCTGACATGGCATCTCAGCGCAAACTTATAAAGCGGGTCATCAAGGCTTTTCTTCCCATCGTCTTAGTTATTTTGGTTGCCTTTGTGGCAGTAACGGTTTGGATCGTTAACGGTATTACCAAGCCACCCCGAGCGGCTTACGTGGTGACGCCGCAAACCTTCTCGCGCGTTACCGGGCCGCTGCTGAAAGCCACCGATGTAACCTGGGCCAATCACGACGGGACGCAAGCGCGCGGCTGGCTGATGCGTGGCGCCGAAGGATCGCCGTCGGTGATTCTATTGCATCGGTATGGCGCGGATCGATCCTGGCTTTTGAACCTCGCGGTGAAGCTCAACGAGACGACCAACTTAACAGTCTTGTGGCCG
Organism: Pyrinomonadaceae bacterium; assembly: GCA_035601635.1. GTDB lineage: Bacteria > Acidobacteriota > Blastocatellia > Pyrinomonadales > Pyrinomonadaceae > UBA11740. Next base: position 8,268 of record DATNNY010000168.1, on the reverse strand, counting down.
GACCTGCGCGGTCACGGCGAGAATCCTCCCGTCAGTAGAAGTCTGCTCGGGGCCGTTGACGGAGACGACGTCACGGCCGCAATTGATTATCTTCACACGCTGAAGACGCCCGCCGGCAAGCCTCAAGTGGCTGGTCCCGTTGGTCTGTACGGAGTGGAACTCGGTGCCTACGCTGCGCTGGACGCCGCGCGGCGTTATCCGGAAATAACAGCGTTGGCGCTGGACTCGGCGCCTGCTTCACCCGATGACGTGATGCGTGCGGCGACCAGCGGACATGCGGGTATGAAGAACAGCCTCCTGCAAAAATTGGCTGGTTGGGGCCTCAAGATTTACTCGTTGGGTAAATATCAAAGCACGCCCTCTTGCGACGTGGCTCACTCTCTTCGAAACGTAAGAGTATTACTTCTGACTGGTAATGAAGGAGATCCCTGGCGATCGTCAACGTTGGAACTCGGTAAGTGTTTCAACGGTTCTGTCGAGGTGAAGAAAGACCTCCCGGTAACCGGCGTCTCTCTGCCTTCGGCAACGGGAGAGCAGGAGGAAGCCTACGACCGTCCGGTGATTGAGTTTTTCGATAAGGCCCTGCGATAGCCAGGGGAGGCAGAACATGAAGCGTTTCCGATTAGCGCGCCCAATCAACTGTCTCAGCTCTCGGGTCGCTAGCTGGTAAGAACCGGGAGCGATAGCGACTGGGTCAATGACTCAACATTCGATTCGTTCCAAAAGGATCGCCGCCTGGATTTGAAACCGGCTTCGCCCGACCCACTGAGTTGGACGGCAGGATCCCGTCGCTACCGCTCCGGGTTCTGTACCGAAGGGCGGCCGGCGCTCCGGTCATTTCCGAATCCCTTTCATTTCAACCGCACAACAATCAGCGAAACACGACCGTTCGCTGAGATCACCTCCGCCTGAATGCTCTGATAAGAGGTCAGCTGCGTTTCGTATTCTTTCGGCACAAAACACAGGACCAAACCACCATTGCGACGAGCGGCGTCGGCAACCTGTGCGACTCCCTCAAGCTTTACCGGCTCGCCGTTAGGATCGTAAGTCATTCTGTTCGCTGCATAGAATTCCGCCGTGCGTTCGATGGTGTGGAGTTGCACCACGGGCGTCGCGCCATAACCGCGGGTAGTGGCCACCGCCAGGACATCACGTACAGATTCGGGCCGAGCGAGCACCGGCGCCGCGCAACTCAGACCTATGACCGACGTCAACAGGAGCGCCAGTGGAATCAGGACGAAGAGAGCTTTACGTAACTGCGGACGAGCCAACGACGCCGCGCCAATTATGACGAGCGGTGAGAGGCCGAGCGCGATCCAGGCAAAACTCAAAGTGGACCCATGCGTCAGGTACCAGCCGCCGGCGGCGCCCAATCCAATCAACAGAAGACCGGTAAGACGAAGTACGACGTCGCCGCGCCGGGCATTAAGAAAGCAGGTAATCCGTTCGCCTACCAGCAAAGCAACTGCAGGCAGCGCCGGCAGAATGTAAGCCGTCAGTTTTGATTCAGAAAAAGAAAAGAAAACTACCGGGACCGCGATCCAGAAGAAGGCAAACACTCGCAGGCGATCGAGCGGCGTTCTGCCTCGCCAATGCCATCGTCGCGAAGAAAAGAAACCCGCTCCCAGAAATATCGTCCAGGGAACCGCCAGAGCGACGAGCACCAGAAGGTAAAAATAGAATGGCGCGGGATGGTGATACTTGTTAGAGATAAATCGCGCGAAGTGATGCTGAATAATAAATTGATCGATGAATTTCCAACCATGACGCGAGAGCATCGGCCCAAACCAAACGGCGGCTAATGCGATAGCGAGCGGCAGGCCCCAGAACAAACTCTTCAAGAATCTGCTGCTCGGCCATTCGCGCCTCATCAGGTAGTAGAACAAGAGGACTCCGAAAGGAATAACAATCCCAATCAGCCCCTTGGCGAGGAGAGACAGCCCGATGAATAGATAGAACCCGACGAGAAGCAACCGCAACTTGGCAGTTGATCCAGGACTGTCAATCGATTTGAGATCTTCGCTTTGGACTTGAACGTGCCAGATAAAGAAGCAGCCGAGGGCGCCGGCGATAGTCATCGTGACGACAATGTCAAAGCTCGCCCCGCGCGAGAAAACCATCGCACCCAGGGTTGATAACCAGACTAAGGCGCTATAACGCCCAAGCCCCTCTCGTTTTTGCTCCCCGTTCGCTGGAGTAATGGCCCGTTCTGAATCGTCGCTTACACCAGCAGTCTCGATGGTTCTACCAATCAAGTAAACGAACCCGGCAGTCAAGAGGCCGCAAATCGCCGGACCCAGCCGCGCCGCGTACTCGCCAACCCCAAGGACCCGATAGCCGGCAATCATCAACCAGTAAAGCAATGGCGGCTTTTCAAACCAGGGAAGACCGCCGAGTGTGGGAGTGATCCAGTCTCGGCGGGCAAACATTTCGCGCGCGACTTCGGCGTAACGCGGCTCATCCGGCCCCACCAAAGGAAGCGAACCCAGACCCCATAGATAAAAAGCCGCGATGCCGAGAAATAGAAGAAGCCAACCGCGCTTGGCAAGCATTGAAGGTTGCAAGTATAGTCCCCTGAGCAAGTAGGCAGTAAGCAGTAAGCACAAGGCAACTTCAACTGGTCCGCTGCCTTTGCTTTCTGCCTACTGCCTTCTGTCAGTCATAACCTAAAGCAAAACTGAGAAACAGTAAACTGTGACACTACGCACCGCAGTCATCGGCGTCGGACATCTGGGCCGGCAGCATGCCCGCATTCAGGCCGCGCTGTCGAGTGAGGGCCTGTCGCAATTCACGAGTGTCTGTGATATCGATGCCGTCCGCGTGAAAAGCGTCGCCGATGAATGGCGCACGCAGACAACGACGGACTGGCATACCCTAATCGGAAACGTCGATGCCGTAAGTCTGGCAGTGCCCACCGAAGCGCATTGTGAGATCGCTTGCGGATTGCTCGCAGCCGGTATTCATGTCCTGGTGGAGAAACCGATCTCGCGCACTCTCGAAGAAGCCGATCAAATGATTGCCGCGGGTAAACAAGGCAAAGCGATTTTACAGGTCGGACATGCCGAGCGATTCAATCCCGCGTTGATGGCCCTCCGTCCATATGTGCGCAATCCCGTCTACTTTGAAATCCATCGCATCGGCCAGTTCACGGCCCGTTCGCTGGACATCGACGTGGTGCTCGACTTGATGATTCACGACCTGGACATTGTGCAGTGGCTGGTGGGTGAAGAAGTCGAAGTTACCAGCTTGCATGCCGTCGGAATTCCCATCCTCACGAATCGAGTCGATGCCGCGAACGCGCGCCTGGAGTTTGCTACCGGCGCCGTTGCCAATATCACTGCCTCGCGAGTCGGCACTGAGAAGATTCGCAAGATGCGTTTCTTCCAACCGCGCGATTACGTTGCCGTCGATTACACAACTAACCATGCGTCGATCAGCAACCTCTCGCCGCCGACCGCCAGCCCCTGGCCCGGCGTCAACACAAAGATCTTGGACGTCGATGACGTCGAGCCTTTGCGCGCTGAGATCGAATCTTTCCTGCAAGCGTGCGCGAACAATTCTCGACCGTTAGTATCGGGCGAAGACGGCCGCCGTGCCCTGGCGCTGGCTCTCCGGACTCTCGATCAGATTCATGCGCATACGGCGAAGTCGGGCGTCGGCGCTTATCTGCAAAATGCTTAAACGAAGCTACGATGTTCGTCTTCTTCAACCTAATATCTGACTCGTCGTTCATCGACCCCGCCTAAGGAAAAAAGATGAAAGCTTGTCCCATCTGTAGCAGGACCTATGCGGATGACACGCTCGCTTTTTGTTTGGATGACGGCGCGACGCTCTCTGCATCGGGTGATCCTGTTTCACGGGCCACAAGAAAGGCCCGGCGCCGCCGGCCAGCCATCGACCGAAATACTGCCCGCGACCCCGCCAGCCTTCCGTAACACGCTCCCTGCATTCACGGCTTCCGCTTACCCGCCGGGAGCGCCGCGGGCCCCGAAAGGGGACCCAGTGGATCATTCTTAGCGGAACGCTCGCGCTGGGTTTGATTGGATTCGTGATCGTGTTGGGGTATGTCGCTTGGAAAGCTGCCACCGCCACCAAACCAGAGCAATACAGCAGCGCTCCCGTCAACGCAAACAGGGAGATTGAATCGAAGCCGCTCGAGGATTCAGCCCTCTCGTGGTTAGAAGGAAGGTGGGAAGGCGAGGGTTACCAAAGCGATACCAAGACTACCTGGTCAGTCAGACTTACGGCGCAAGATGGCACCTACTCGGTCGAATACCCAAACATACCCTGCCAGGGAAAATGGACGCTGCTGGATAAGAGTAGCGTCGGAGCGAGTTTTACCGAGGTGATCTCAGAGGGCGCTAATCTCTGCAGCACTAACAGCCACGTAATGTTGGAAAAAATAAATGATGCGGAAATCTCCTGCAAATACACCCACGAGGGGAGCAGGGCCGTAATCGCTACCGCCACTCTAAGTAAAAAAGCACTAGCAACTGATCAAAGGTAGCTGAGATCTATCTTCTTCGTCTTCCCGAGAGGACGGGGAACCCGGAGGGTGGTTTTCGAGCCGCCGCGTCAACTCAACCGTTACGGCGAAGCGGGTAAGAAAAGCGCGCACTGCGTCATCGTCAAGTTCGCGGGGATGGCGTTTGTGATGGAAGAGAATGAATCTCTTTATCCAGTTGCGATAAGCTGCTTCCGTGCGCAGACTCAGATGCCTGAAGCGAGCCACTTCGGTGACTTGATCGAGCAACTTCTTCTTGACCATGATTGATGCATATTAACGTAATCAGAGTGATTATGATCACGATCATCCCGACCTTCGCTACAAGACCTTGCCAGCGCTAAAGTTCTGAGTCTTAGCAATAGAGACATCTTTGCAGAGGCAGGAAAGGCTCGAGGTTTTATGACGGATCGAGCGTATTATGAGTCACGCATATTAACGGATGTGTCGGTAAAATGGAGCATGATGAATAATTAATAGTTCGATGGCTAACTCTTATGACAAACGACTCTGACTTTCTCAAGATATACGCATCGAAGGAAGACTTCGACAGACTTCGATCCGATTAAAACATTCGCGAGCTTACTTAATCTGGCTCGGACGGTAAACGCTGTGTATTTTTGCTTTAAATCGTTGCTCGATCACAGCGGGGACGAAACACCAGCCGGACGGCGTCATCGTTGGACGCGAGCGGCGGGAGCGTGTTTCGCAACTTGATTCGTCCGGCGATGCTTGAATGAAATCGCGCCGCCGCGTCAACTCAAACGTTGGGCGTCCCTCGAATGTTCGGAGAGCAAAGATGATCAGAACTAGACTCGTTATAACCGTGCTTATGCTTCTAACGGCTCATAGTGTTTGGCCGCAGGACAAACCGAGCCTGTCTGAAGTCGACCGCATTCGACTGGCTGAAGCCTTCAGACTCGCCGAGAGCTTGGGCAATCGTGTTTGGAAAGATTGGGACAAGGCTCCATTTGCTGTCTTACTCGTGACGCCTGAATACGAATTTCTTATCCGCCATCCTCGACCTTCGAAAGATTTTACCCCCATCGGTTATGACTCGATGCTGAAGAGTGATGTCTACTTCCGCAAGCGGAAGTTTCCCACAGACCGTTTGGCGACTTTTCCTGCTGTCGGCGGCGTGTCAACGATCGTGATCGGTCGAGCTGAGAATACGGACAAGAAAACCTCGACGCCTTGGGTCATCACGATGTTGCACGAACATTTCCATCAACTCCAGGACTCTCAACTCAATTCCTACGCCGAAACTGAAGCATTGAATTTGTCACATGGCGACCAGACGGGCATGTGGATGCTTAACTACGCTTTTCCTTACGATTCGGCCGAAGTGAAGCAGCAGTTCTCGGTCCTGAGCCGATTGCTCGTAGAAGCCTTACAAGCCAAAAAGAAGTCGGCCTTTTCAACGAGGCTTGCCGCTTACCTCGAAGCGCGACGGCAGGTACAAAAGATGCTGAGTCCCGACGACTATAAATACTTTTCGTTTCAGTTGTGGAAAGAGGGACTCGCAAGATACACGGAGTACCGCGTGGCAAAGTTAGCAGCGCATAAGTACAAACCGAGCAAGCAATTCCGCGCGCTGAAGGACTTCGCATCGTTCGGAACGGTCGCCGATCAGATTCTGTCCACGATCATGAAAGTACTCTCCACGCTCCGGCTCGAAGATTCCAAGAGAGTCGCATTTTATCCGTTGGGAGCGGGAGAAGGATTCCTCCTTGATCGTGCGAACCCGAAGTGGCAGAGTCGTTACTTCGTAGATAAATTCTACGTTGAAAAGTATTTCGACGCTGCGAAGTGATGGGAGAGCGACGCCCAACTCAACTGAGGGTGACAAGTCAAGAAAAAAGGTTGAGCGAGTAAAAAATCTCACTTCTGATAGTCAGCAGCGAACTTGAGCAGCGACGATCCCTTCTTCCTTAAACTCTCGAGATAGATAACTTCATTGTAGGGAGTGCGGGTGTGCCAGCACTTCCAGATGATCCGGATCCATTTGAAGGCCAGGGTCCGACTCACTGGTGACTCCGTATTACGAAAGACGGAACAGGGGTTGGCGGATTGAAGGGCTCTCGGTGAAGACCGGTGAAGTGGTAGCCGGACGACCCAGTACCAGCGGCTCGACTCAAGGCATCAGTCCACCATACGTCGCATTTGACGGTAAGTTCTCTTATCGTCCTCCAGATGGTTGGGTCTTACAAGATAATCCCGGGAGCAAATACAAAGTTGCCGTACTAAGCAATCGTGAAGGATTCGGGCCTAATATGAATTTCGGTGCGGACTTTCATCCCGGAACGCTCGATGCTTACTTGGCTTATGTTCTGCATACGCTCGAAGCGGGTATGACCTTCCGGGTGTTAAGCCAGTCGGACTTCACAACCGCCGTTAATCAGAGGGCGATTAGAGCTATCGGTCGCTTAGAAGCGGGGGCAAGAGTTTCCGACTGAGTATCTACGTCTTCAGCGGAGAGAACGATCAAAAATTCATGGTCACCTGTTCGGTGCCGGCTCTGAGAGGAGAGGACTACGACGCAATATTCGCAAAGAGCATGAAGACGTTCAAAACGCCTGCGTAACGAACTCATGTCAGCGACCGCCGTCGAACAAATCGTTGGGCATCTTCTTTTGATTTGATGAAACGTTGTCTTCTATTAACGGTGCTTGCAATCTTTGCTCTGCCGGTCGTAGCACAAACGCGACTTGCAAACACGTGGTTGAGTCCCAACGGCGAGAAAGCGTATCGAACTCTTTTGGTGTCAACCCAATTTACCGTCGGACCTGCCGGTTATGCTGGTTTCTCCAACGAAGAAGACGCATTGCATACCTTGCTGCGAGAACAGAACGCAGAACAGGCTTGCGTAAATCTCATCAATAACGCGAACCACGAAGGTGGCTTGTACGGTCTGCTTGGATTGCGTCTTCTCAACGCAGACGCGTTCAAACGCCAGATCGAAAAGTATCATTTGCGTGAACCGCCACCTGAACGAGTTGTCGCCGGAATGAAAGTGGCCGAAGGAAAAATAATATCCATGCGAGGCTGCTTCTTTCTCAGGGTTGATTGGAGTGAAACGTTGTCGCAACTCGAAGCTGGCGCTTTCGACAGGGAATTTCAATTGGACGGGAAACCGCCAATTCTGTAACGATGCCCAACAGCCAATAGAGGCGGCCTGTCAATAGAAGACACTGCGCGGTAGTGGCCGGGTTGGGCCATCCATTCAATCCTCTGGTTGACTCGTTGGGTTCCAACGCACGCTTCGGAAACGTTTCAGACTGACTCGCAACTTCCTTTAGGCGGAGCATTCATCCTCACCTCACGCGGCTTTTGTTAGTTACGCCAGCAGTCGCGTTGGGGGGGAGACCAGCACCAGATGCAGGCGCCGGCGCAGTAGATCGCGCACCGGCCGAGTCTCGACTGGATAGATGTAAGCGGCGGGCACCGCGCCCACCAATAACAGCTTGGCCAGTGAGTAAGCATCACGGCGATCGGTTTTCACTTTGGCGCCCGTGATCAGGTAGAGACCGAGGGTGTGCGCCAGCACCACCTCGAAACCTTCAGCCTGCAAACCATCTATCAGCCAGTACCAGTTGAACGTGCTTTCCACCACGATCTTCAGATTGGCTTTGTAGGGCCCGAGCAGCTGGCAGATTCTCGGCAACTCATTGCGCAGCTTTTGCTGCACCACTATCTTCAGTTGTTCGTCGATCACACACACGTGACAATCTCTTGCACTCAAATCGATTCCGCAGTAGAACTTC
>DATNNY010000167.1:0-2953 GCA_035601635.1 Pyrinomonadaceae bacterium | reverse complement strand
CACCTGCGTCACCCGCAGTCCTTTGAATTTGAGATAGCGGCGCAAAACATCCGCGGCAATCGCGGAGCGGAAGTTTCCGATGTGCCCATAGTCCCAAACCGTCGGCCCGCAGTAATAGAATTTCGCTTCACCTTCAACCATGGGGCGAAACTCCTCAAGCTTTCCAGAGAGGGTGTTGTGGATGCGAAGCATTGGATGTCGAGTCTAAGAAAGGACTGAGAGCGAGTCAAACGGAGCGTTTAGGGCAGTAGCCCGACCGTTAGGGAGGGCGTGTGAGCTGGTCGGTCTTTATTTGAAATGCGCGAAGCCTCCCGGCGGCAAATCCCAAACCCGATTCTTTTCCGCAACGCGGACTTTTCCGGTTTGATCAGTCACTTCACCAATGCGAGAGATAGCTACGCCGTCGACTCGTTTCGGTAATCGCGTCACATCCTCGGGCTTGACGGTGAACAGGAGTTCAAAGTCTTCGCCACCATGCAGGGCGAGCATCAGCGGATCAAGCGCGCGCCGGCCGCAGAGCTTGATTACATCTCGATCGATTGGCAGAGACGAGGAATCGATCAAGGCGCCGGCGTTGCTCACTTCGTAGAGATGGGCAAGATCGGAAGACAAGCCGTCGCTAATGTCGATCATCGACGTCGCCAGGCGCTCTTCGCCTAAGACGATGCCCCAGCCGACGCGCGGAGAAGGGCGAAGTTGGCGTAACAGTAGATTTTGGATCGCATTCAACTCATCATTGTCCGCTGCTGTGTTAAAGCCCTCCCTGACGGTCGGGCTACTGCCCCGAGGTGACCCGGTCGCTACCGCTCCCGGTTCTGACTCAGAGCCTTTCCCGACGGTCGGGCTACTGCGCTGTCTTCCTGCGTGGGGTAGGGAAGTGATGCCAGTTTCGTCCAGCCGCGCGCCCATCTCGATCAATTTCAATCCTGCAGCTGCCCCGCCCAGCGTTCCAGTAACAAAAATCTGATCGCCGGGCTGGGCGCCTGAGCGTAGCACCGCGCCACCCGAGGGGACTTCGCCCATCACAATCGAATCGATCACAATCCCTTCCTTTGCTTCTGAGACATCCCCTCCGGAGAGCGTCACGCCATACTGATCTGACAGCGCGAAATATCCGGTCCAGAACTGATCCTTGAAGTCCTCCTGCCAGATTGCTCTCGGCATGCCGATCGACAGCAGCGACCAGAATGGCCGCGCCCCCATTGCGGCAATATCTGAAAGAGAAACAGCCAGGGCTTTATGACCGAGTATGTGCGCAGGCGCGGCGTTGCGGTAAAAGTCGATGCCTTCGATCATTAAGTCAGTCGTAATGATCAAATCGCGATTGGCAGATTGGCTGATGACGGCCGCATCATCGCCGATCCCGGTAACCAGCCGAGCTGAACGCTTTCGCGATCGTGCTTGATCACGAAGGCGGCGAATGAAGTCAAATTCGTTCATGCGATCAGTTCAGAGTCTAAAACGGCAGACCGCTCAGACTGATCTGAGATCCATGAAATCACATTAAGCAACACGAGGAAGAATCCCATTTCGATTATTTCGTGTGATTTCGTGGATGGTCTTACTGCCCTTAACGGTTAATACTCTCGCGCATCCCGCTAGAGATTGCGGCGCATGGACTCGAGGCCGCCCTGAATAGTTTCAACCGACGTGGAAAACGAAAAGCGAACGCGGCCTTCACCCTGCCGGCCAAAGACCACGCCAGGTACGGTGGCCACCCGCGCCCGGCTGAGCAACAACTCCGCAGCCTCGCGGCTGTCTTTGCTGATACTCGAGACGTCCGGGAAAGCGTAGAACGCACCAGCGGGTAGCGCGCAAGCCAAACCGAGTTCGTTCAGACCTGCCAACAACAAATCGCGCCGCTCACGATAAGCGGCGCGCGATGTTTTCAGGAAATCTGAGGGAGTGGTAAACGCGGCCAGCGCGGCCCACTGCGTCGGCGTCGAGACGCCGTTCGACGAATAGAGTATCGACTTGGACAAGCCGGTCATCCAGGGCTCGGTCGCGACGGCATAACCAATGCGCCAGCCGGTCATAGCATATGATTTCGAGAGCGTGAACGAAGTAATGGTGCGTGCGAACATGCCTTCCAATGAAGCGATTGAAACATGTTCGCCATCATAAACGATATCTTCATAGGCTTCGTCCGCGATCACAATCAAGTCACGATCGACGACGAAATGCGCAACGGCTTCGGTTTCCGATCGAGTGAAAACGATACCGGAAGGATTCACCGGCGTGTTGAAATAGATGGCGCGGGTCCGTGCGGTTGCATAGCGAGCCAGCGTTTCGCGGAACCCGTTGGCGCGAGCTTCGTCGGCCGGCACAAGCACGAGCCGGCCCTGACAGTGCGCGACGAGGTCCTTGATCGGAGTCCAATACGGAGAAAAGATCAGCACGTCGTCGCCCGGATTGACTACTGATTGGAAAGCGCCGAACAGCCCCTGCATGCCGCCGTTAACGATGAGGACATTCTCTTCACCAGCGGGAATCCGATTACGATCCTGCAGCTTGTCGGCAATAGCGCGACGAAGTTCCGATATTCCAGACGACGGCGCATAGCGCGTCTTGTTCTCTCGTAAGGCGGAGCTGATGGCTTCCTTGATGTAATCGGGCGTCGCGCGATAGGGTTCGCCGCCTTCGAATTGATAGACCTGCTCGCCGCGGCTTCGCAACTCCATCACGCGATTCCGAATTTGCACGATGTCGGAAAACCCTACGTCATCAAGACGCGATGCAAGACGAAAACCGGCTAAAGATGCTGGCACTTTTGGCGTGAACCTCCGAACGGCTGCAGGTTATATCTGGATAAGGCGCGATTATAGCTTGCGGATTTGGTCGAGTCCATCAAAGAAGGACCAATACCAAGGTAGGATTTCTCGCCGCCACCTCTCGCTCAATCAGCAATTCATTACCTCAGATTTCACGTTTAACCTCTCTGCTTAACTCCGGC
>DATNNY010000166.1:0-9177 GCA_035601635.1 Pyrinomonadaceae bacterium | reverse complement strand
ATGCCGGGCAATGTCATAGTGTGATTAGTCTGCGCTAGCGCCGGTTCTGCTGTACCAGGTTGTCTGGTTCTTGCGTGTGACAAACACTTCTTACTTTAGAGGAAGCTCTCTCCCAGCCTGCAAAGCAGGAGCAAGAATTTGGCCCTGGGTGAGCGAGCGCAGTAAGCGTAACCCTGGGATCACTCTCCCAAAGAATCCAAAGCCCGCTTTAGGGCGACGGAAGATTACTTGATCGATTCCTCGGTCGCGGGCTAACGCGGGCTTTCTTAGATGAACGTGAAACTGTGCCGCTACGGTGAAATGGTAATTATGGGTGAGTTGCTGCCGGCCACGCCGTTCAAGGTAACAACCAAATGCTGGTCACCGGTAGGCAAACCATCGGGCAATCTCACCACGATGTAGGAAGCGTCCAGACCTATTACACCCGATACGGTCCCGACAGTTTCCACGGTCAGCGTCACACCACCGGCCTTCACTGTGACCACGGGACTTAATCCCAGGTTGGAAGTGAACAAGATCAAGCGCGTGTGCTGGTCCGCACTAAAGTTATGGAGATTCGCAACGGAAAATGGTCCACGGACGAACGTCACCGAATCGAGCGCCAGGGCCGTGTTGGCGGTGCCCTCTTCGAGGAACACTACGGGCGGCGGCGTCGGTGTTGGCGTCGGTGTTGGCGTCGGTGTCGGCGTCGGAGTGGGCGTCGGAGTCGGTGTGGGAGCCGCCGCACCAATCGACGCTTCCCAAATACCGCGGCCATGAGTAGCCACGCGCAGGATTCGATTCGCGTTCTGCAGCTTCATATCAAAGACCGTGACGCGCGGGAGGTTGTTGCCGTACGGCGCCCAGTTCGCTCCGCCATCAGTTGAGAAATAGACCCCGATATCAGTGCCGGCGTAGATGTTGTTCGAATTCGCCGAGTCGATGGCCAGTGCATTAATGGGAATGCTGGGAATGCCATTGCCTGAAGCGATCCAGTTTGCTGCTACCGGCGACGCGCCTGCGGCCGCGCCGAGATTTGTAATCTTCCAAACTCCCTGTCCCGCCGGAGCATAGAACGAGAAGGCTATGTAAGCTACATCTTTATTATTGGGATCGATTACGGCTCGGCCGACGAATCTGTTCGTCGTGCTGCCATTCGGATTCGCAGGAATCGATCCGTCTCTCAGTTGTATGAGAGTAGAAGAGCCGGTCGAGGTCGCCCACACAGTACCGTCCCGCATTCCAACGAGGCGATAGTTATCGTCCTGTGGCGAGATGGCGATCGTGCTTACGGGCGAGGTTCCTGAGATGGGAGCCTGGCTGAAAACTGTGTTTGTGGTTCCTCGATCATCCGAACGATAAAGACGATCTGTTCCCAGATAGACTTTATTCGGATTGCCGGGTCCCAGGGCCATCGGAGCGTAGAAAAGCACATTGTCGGTGCAATTAATGCCGTTCGCTGGCGTCCCTCCAGTGCAACCGATGTTTGTCCATCCACCACCGACTGTCGTAGCGCGTTCGTATCGAATCTGAGTGCCACTTGCTCCGCCGCTGAAAAAGAAGGTGTGGTACATGGTCAAGTTGGTTGTGTCTGTAGCGTTCTGATCGATCAGCGTATACCCGCCATCGCCGCCACGAATACTAGTCCATGATCCACTCGTAGTTTGCTGAAGCTCGGTGCCGTTATCCTGAGTCCCACCGATTGTAAGGTTAGTATCAGTAGGGTGAATCGCGAGGCTTTGAAACTGCAGCGTGTTCAGCGGAGAAATATTGAGGTTTGTCCAAGCGGTGCCCGGGGTTGCATCCGGCCGCTTCCAAATCCCGCCGTCATTTGCTGTGAACACAGTCACGGGGTTAGTTAAAGGATCTATAAATATCGCATGGCTATCAGCATGTACATTATTGTCATCGCGAGTAAACGTCGCGCCGCCATCCGCCGATCTTTTCAACACGTCTGAGCAAGTACCGCGCGCCGACCCGCCAATGTAAACTATATTCGGATCTGTGGGACTCACGGCTATAGGTATGTCGTATGAGCATTGGCCGCCACAGAAGCCCTGGCCAGCGGGGAGAGGGTCGGACCAGTTTATGCCGCCATCAATTGATTTCCTGACGACTCCGAAGTTGCTGGAGGACGCACTGCACGATGGAGAACTTGAAGCCTCGCCAGTTGCTGCATAAACCGTCACGGCTGACCCAGTCCGATTCACAGCGAGCTGACTACGGATGAACGATCCATTTACTAATAGACCAAGTTGTAATGTTTGTGTAAATGTTGGCGAAGGCGAGAGTGCATTACTCGAGCGATAGATGCCGCCATCATTTGGACCGCTGGTCTGCCCTTGCACAGTACATATTAGGATGTTGGGATCCGCTGGATCGAAGACTATGTCAAACATTGCGCGGTTTCCGCTGGCGTCAGGCGAAACGCTGCCAGCCGTCGTAACCGTTAGTTTACTAAAGCTAACCGAGCCTGATGGTGCCGTGGCGTTGGTGGAGCGATAAAGCCCTCTCAAAGCGAGTGGCGGGAAAGAAGCTGTGAGAGTGTTGCCGCCCATGCCGGCGCCGGCTCCTGCGGTCGTTACGAAAACGATATCCGCGTTAGCCGGATGCACGAGTATCTTACTTATGCCGCGACCCGTAAAAGAGGTAGTGCCCGCGATTCCCGTGGTGACGGGCGGGTTTATGGGCCCTACCAAATCCGCTGACGTAAAAGCATTGTCGATGCGATAAAGACCAACACCAAAAAAAGAATCACCAGACTGATTAGCTTCCCCTGTACCTACGTATACTTTCGAAGGATCAGACGGAGCTACTGCAATCGCACCGATGGCAAGTGACTGAGCGCCGTCGAAGATGTTTGTCCAATTGTTCCCTCCATCAAGCGACCGCCATACACCTCCCTGGGCCGTTCCGAGATAGACCCTATTCGAATTCGTAGGATCTACCGCAATGCTCGTGGCGCGCCCGCTGACGGCGCCGCCGGAGCCATTTGGCAGCGGCGCCGGACCTATCGCGGTCCATATTGGGCCAGCGTTAAGGTCGAATCCGAAAAGGTTCGCTACGCTGGCGAACCATGAATTCTTTCCGCTTACTTGGTCTTCTTGCCCTTCCATTTGCTCGATGGCTTTACCGCGCGCTCTCGAATCAAACGGCCGGCCCGGTTCAACGCCACGTCGCAAAGCGATATATTCATCACGCATCCGCAGATATGCTTCCTTATCAATCGATCTGCGGATCCCGGGAGGCAGATCCGGATCTTGCTCATCGTCGGCGTCCTGCGATTGTGCTTCAGTATTCGATTCGTTTTGACCTTCAAGACCGCTACCCGCCCGCGGTTGAGGCACGGCACTGCTAGGCTTACTGCTCCTCGCGGACGAGCCAAAACCTCCCAAAATAACAAAAAGTAGCAGCCCAAATAAAAGAATCGTCAATAAGCTTTTACGGTTCATTTCAGAAATCAAAATGCATTCAAGAGCTTGTCATCAAAAAGGCTGATCTGCGAAAACGGGTCTTAAGCTTGGTTGATGAAGTGGGCATTGAAGTTCGCCCGCAAGCACGAGAAACATCATGCCAGAATGGACTTAATCTCAGCTGCTTCCGGACATCTAGGGCTGCGCGTCGGGTGGTCGATGGATAAAAGATGCACCTATCATTAACCGGAGGCAAATCGAGTTTATTATCCGCAGCGAGGGTTGTCAAAGCAACGATCCAATGAGATCCAACTGACATGACGATCACTGATGAGCCCATTGGAAAAAATGTTTCGCCGTCGCATACTGTCTCTATGAAATCCACGAACCAAAAGCCACGTCATTCACACTGCCGGGAGTTTCTCTTGGGCTTTTCGATTCTTCTACTTCTGGGGCTGGCGCCGGAGAGGAGCGCAAGCGGGAGTAAATTATTTGTCAAACCTGATTGGCCCGCGCTCGACGAAGACGGGCGATCGCAACACTCCAGAAGTTTCATTTGCCTGCCAAAAGATGTTCAGCCCGGAGAGGTCGTTTCGTATCGATCAAAGGGAACACAAAATATCACCGTCGAAAAGAAGCTCGTCGAGATGAAAGCACGCTGCCGAAATGGAAAACTCGTTGATGCTCAACGTCGCGAGATTCGCTTCTTTCATCCTTCGTGCTGGGGAAATCCGCCGCCAGACTATCTTGAGACTCGCGAGCGAGAAGACAAAGAAGTCGCAGCGCTAAAGAGGCGTTACACAGTGATTGAATTTGGATGCAATCCGATGACTCAATAGCAGACGGTTCGACAGAGAAGCTTGTGAAGAAATCGGATTCACGCCATTACGGTGAAATGCCGAGCGTCGGGTTATTGCTGCTCGCCACGCCGTGTAAGGTAATGGTCAACGGCAGGTTCCCGGTCGCCAATCCGGTCGGCAATCGTACCACGATGTAAGAAGCGGTCAGTCCGGCCACTCCCGTCACCGTCCCGACATTTTCGACAGTTAGTGAGGTCGTTCCAGCCTGCACTGTGAGTTGGGCTGGATCAGGTATGGTTAATCCCAAGGGGGAAGTAAATAAGATTACGCGCGTATGTTGGTCCGAACTGAAGTTAATGGACTCACTAACGGTAAATGGACCACGAAGGAACGTCACCGAATCGAACGCTGCGGCTTTGGTCGTCGCTCCCTCTTCCGTCATGATCGTCGGTGGTGGCTGTGTAAGGCTGCAATTGGCCTCACTCCAATTAAGCTTGACGTTACCAGTGTCACCGCCATCCCCTGCATTGTCGAAGCCGTTCACAGCGATGCGATAGATTGTGCCCTGTGTGGCAGCAAAGGTAACGGTGCTGGGAATGATCTGTCCGGATACAATATCATCATTACTTTTAACCAGACTCAGTGAGCTGAGACTGGTGCCCGTATATACGGCAAGGATGGTATCGAAATCGCTGCCCCGTGTGTCTATGGTCACGTTGTCTGAGACCGGAGCTTGCCATTGATACCATATGGATTTTGTACTGCTTGGACTAGCGGGATTACTAAGCTCTCCAGCCTCTTTCGTAGCTCCGTCATTTGTGCCGGCGGCACTTCCTGAACATCCGGAAATTGTCTGGATGCTGGCAAAATTATCGTTGGTAGGCGGCGGAGGCGGGGGCGGCGGAGGCGGCGAGCCTGGGGGTGGATTGCTGTTGCTCAAGTTGTATCCAAACGAGGAAAGCGCGAGCTGATCACCGGCGGTGATCGTTCTTCGGCAATTGGACGGAATAGCCGGATCCATGATCCCAATAGCGCTGCAGGTCGAAGATCCTTTCCAGTGACTTGACTGTCGGCCATCGGCACCGTTGGTAAAAACCCCATTCTCGGGACCGCCGTTGGAAAGACCTAATTCCAAGTTGCCGGGGACGAAATCAAACTGCAGCGGATCGGGCGAGCCGCCGATCGTCATGATCCGTGGGGCTGTTGGAAAACTGGACGACGTGGTGCCAGTGCGAAATCGATATAGGTCCCAAATAGCGGCTCTGGATAGCTCCTCACCTGCGTCTGAAACAAATCCCAAAGCATGTCCGATTTCGTGCGTGGCCACAGCATCAAAGTCTGTTCCGCCAGAAATGCCATCACTCGGATCAAAGTCGTATGTGAAGTTCGAGTTGAAAGCAATGCTGGGTCTTGAGGTAGTGGAATCAACGCTTGGATCAGTAGCCACTGCAGGCAACAGACCGATAGCCCGCGCATTTGAGTCTGCCACATCTACCCTGCTGCCATTACCCAGATCAGTTGGTACACTAGTTGAGGGAAGCGAATTGAAAATTCCTTGTTTCGTCGTATTTCCTTCACCATTTGATTCTGCGATTAGATTGGTTCGTACAGATTGATAGGGGTAGGCTTGGCTTGGCGTGCCGGTCGAGCCAAGCACACCACCTGGCCACGCGTGCCCAAAGTTGGTCGTGCCAAAATCAACATCAATATAGATTGTAATCGGCGACAGAATAATGGTTTCCCAATTCTGTGCGGCTCTGTTAAAGGCGTCAACGGCCGCCTGATTGCCTTGTAGCTGGGTCGTCGCGCGAAGAATAATCGTTAGATTTGTGGCAGAGAGCGCGGCGCCATTGGCCTTTGTAGTCCGATGCGCGTAACGATCCGACTGGAGGTGATTAATCGGGTGCAATCCCTGGGTTGATGGATCGATCTTATCTAACTCACTGGCCTCGGCCAGCGTCGCTGCGCGGCAAGCGACCTCACCGGCTGGATTTTGATAAAGAACGAAATGCTTGCGCGCGGACACCTTTGGGCTGGAGATCTTTTGCGCGCTGGCCGTGAACCGAAACGGAGCAAAACCGAGGGGCGCGATTAAAAGCAGCGCTGCGATCCCAATCGACAGCAGACCGCGCAAGGATTGGGAGACCCGCGAGTGTGAGACTAACCGCGCGCGAAAATAGAAGAAGGGAACCTGCAACATCTATGTTCTCCTACTGGTAACAAATGACCCGAATGCCTAATGGTTTTGGTCGAGGTATAGAGGCAAAAACAAACTATCTGACTGCTATCTGATGCCAGATTTCCCGTCGAAGATGCAAATGGAAACGGCATTTTTTTGATGGTAATAACCTGCGGGAACGAGCTGGGTCGGGCGACCACCGCATATCGTTTTTACCACGCGGGGCGATGGCTTGTAAACCCATTGACGGCATCCCCAATTTGATAAGCTGTGTTTAGAGTACCGACCTCAGTCGGGCTTTTATGGGCAAGAAAAGGCCCAACTGAAGTTGGTACTCTAAACGCCGGGACATTAGGACATCTCTAACGCGTTGGGCCCCAACTCTGAACAGGTTCCCCGAGCGCCTGTTCCCCCAAATTGAGACAGGACCCGGGGTTCGACTTTCGCACACGCCCTTCCCTATTATAGGCAGCATGGCCGTCGCAATCAGCGTTGAAGGCATATCCAAGCAGTACCGCATCTACCACCAAGCGGCCGATCGCTTAAAGGAAATGGTTTCGCGCGGCCGCTGGAAGACGCATCGCGAATTCTGGGCGCTGCGCGAGATCAGCTTTGAGGTCGAGCAGGGCACAACCTTCGGCATCATTGGCGCCAATGGCTCTGGCAAGTCGACACTGCTGCAGATAGTCGCCGGCACCCTCGAGCCGACTCACGGTAGCGTCTGCCACACCGGCCGCATCGCTGCTCTACTGGAACTCGGCGCCGGATTCAATCCCGAGTTTACTGGCCTGGAAAATGTCTTCATGAACGCGTCGCTGATGGGTTTTTCGCGGGCTGAAACTGAGGCGATGCTGCCCGAAATCGAACGCTTCGCGGAGATCGGCGATTTCATTTACCAGCCCGTTAAGACTTACTCGAGCGGCATGTACGTTCGTCTCGCTTTTGCCACGGCGATCAGCGCCATGCCGCAAATCCTGATCGTGGATGAAGCGCTGGCCGTGGGCGACGCCGTCTTCCAACATCGCTGTATGCGCCGGATCAGGGAAATGCAGGAAAGCGGGATGACCATTCTGTTTGTGTCACATGATCCAAGCGCCATCCGGGCCCTGTGCTCTCGCGCAGTCCTGCTAAACGCCGGACGCATGGAAGTGATCGGCAAGCCGACCGATGTGCTGAACCGTTATCAGAAATTAATCATGGCGCGCGAGGATGCCTACGAATCAGAGCAACCGGCGGCTGAAGAAGTTACCAGCATATCCGCGGAGGATGCCGGCGCCCCTGGGCCCGTTTACGCTTACCGTCACGGCGATCGCAGCGCTGAGGTCATCAGGGTGGATCTGCTCAACGCCGCCCACCGGCCCATAGAGTTCGTGGAATCCGGCGAAGCGGTGCTGTTGCGTGTGCGCGCGGTCTTCCATACTGAGATTGCTGCGCCCGTCTTTGGATTTCTCCTGCGGAATCGTCACGGCATCCATCTCTATGGGACCAACACAGACTTACAGCAAATCAATCTCGGCCAGGTGCGACGGGGAGAGGTGGTGGAAGCAACTTTTGCGTTCAATTGCTGGTTGGCGCCGGACAGCTATTCGGCCAGCGTTGCTCTGCATAGCTCTGATGGCATTAGCTTCGACTGGCTCGATGGGGCGCTGTACTTTCAGGTGATGAGCGTGGTCAGTATGGAAGGGGTCGCTAATCTCAACGCAACCGCGACGACGCGACGGGTTCGGATCCGCGAAACTGAATTAACACCTGAGACAATGGGTGCATGACGTCTTTCCTGGACAAAGTTAAAGTCGAGACCTGTAAACGTATTCGTAAGGCGGCCTTGCCCAAAAGAGGAATGGGTTTCGTCCGCGAACGGACGAGATACATACCTGGCTACGTCCTCACGGCGAATCGGCGATTTTTAAGTCCAACTGATGCGCCTTCCAGGTAGTAGAGAAGCATCCATACGTATCTTCACCCGTTCTCTCTGTCTTGATGGTCTTCCGCTCTCCATCTACGACTAACTCTCCAGGTTGCAGATTCTTTGGCAGGAGGAGGCAAATTTTCCCAACTCCGCGAGAGTTGCTTTCATAAGTTAACTTTAATCTCTTCGACTCTTCCAGATAACGATATTTGTAACTAACGTATTGTTCCGTGGCTGGTTCGTACAACTGTAGTTGTCCAGATTGATCTCTTAGGCGGATTTTCAAATTCAGAGTTTTGTCCTTCAAATAGACACCATACAGTCCCTGAAAAATAGCTCCGGCCAGAGATCCCGCGCTGCCGGCATAATTAGAGCTTCCCATTCCCTTGCCGTCTCTGGTGTGCCACTCATAGAGCCCCTTGTTCGTAACCGCCTTATTGCCAATTTCGACCAGTTGCTCGTAAGCGCGTGCTGAACATCCTCTCTCGAATTCGGCCAATAAAAACCGAGCGGCAAACCAATCCCACTGACCGCCGTTCTGATAGTAATACTCTTCGCGTACGGCTGGATGTTTGAAGAACCCCTGGGAGTATGGCGGCAATAGAACCCCGGCCACAGTAGACAATCCAAACTCGCGCTGGCGTCGCGCTGCAACCTCGAAGATCCTGGCTGATTGAGCGTCATCTGCCACTGAGTAAAGTACTGCGAGCCCGTTTCCACCCATGGCAAAGATATTCGAATCATCTTCCGGACCCCTGGCGAGCGAAGGTGTCAACAATAAATGGGCGCGGTAGAATCCTTTATCTTCCTGCCACAGATACTGGTTTATATTCTTCTTAATCATGGCCGCCTGTTTTTGCCAGTAAGCTGTTCTTCTGGTTTGCCCCAGTGATCGAT
>DATNNY010000165.1:0-19748 GCA_035601635.1 Pyrinomonadaceae bacterium | reverse complement strand
TTTGAATTTGAAGCAGCCGAAGCCAGCTTCGAACTGCTCGTGCACAAGCTGCGCAACGCGCCGGCGCCGTACTTCGAACTACTGGGATTTCGCGTGATTGACGAACATCGAGGGGCCCTGATGCCGATGAGCGAGGCGACTGTCAAGATCAAGGTGGGAGATCGGGTGGAGCATACTGCATCGAGCGGCAATGGTCCCGTTCATGCGCTGGATCAGGCGCTGCGATGCGCGCTGGAGAAATTCTATCCGTCGCTGGGCGAGGTGAGTCTGGTGGATTACAAGGTTCGCGTGATCACCGGCGCCTTATCGGGCACTGCGAGTCTGGTGCGGGTGCTGATTACTTCGAGCGACGGCCGGACGCAGTGGGGTACGGTTGGCGTTTCGGCGAATATTGTCGACGCTAGTTGGCGAGCACTCGTCGATTCGGTTGAGTACAAGCTGATGAAGGAAGGAACGCGACCAACAGAGGTCAGAAGTAAGGAGTCAGAGGTTGGTCCGAAGGAATCCGCAGTTTGTGTTTAGCTGTTCATAAGCCCTGCGGGAAGGGAATGTGACATCCGGCTCCTAACAATCGAGATGAGCTGGCGAGTATCGATTCGGAGTTCTATTTCGCGCTGCTTCGTGGGACTTCGTGGATCGCTTTGTTAGTCCGGAAAAGTGATCCGCGAAATCACACGAAATAACTCGACTGACGGCGTTAACAAACTGCCAGAGAGTAAACTGGAAGTTAGGCGATGAAAAATAAGCTGCAAGTAATGAAATTCGGCGGCACCTCCGTCGGTGATGCGGAATGCATCAGACGCGCAGCGGAGATAGTCGCGAGGGCCTCCGTCGAAGGCGCGGTGCTGGTAGTCGTTTCGGCGATGAGTGGGGTGACGAACCGACTTGTGCTGGCGGCCCAACAATCAGTGAATGGAGACGCGACTGAATCCAGAGAGTTAGCCGCAGCCTTAAGCAATCAACATCGCGCCGCGATTACCGCTTTGATTAAGGACGACGTAAGGCGTTCACAACTTAACCGCGAGGTCGAGCAAATCGTTGGCGAGGTAACCAGCCTTTGCCGCGGCGTAACACTAATCCGCGAATTGACGCCGCGCACGCTGGCGGTAGTTGCCAGCATTGGCGAACGGCTCTCGGCCCGCTTGATGGCCGGCGCACTGAGCGAGTTGGGCGTCCGCAGCGAGGCCATCGAAGCAACTGAGGTGATCATCACTGATGACGACTATGGACAAGCAGAGCCGTTAATGGCGCAAGTGCGCGAGCGCGCCACCGCTCGACTCGGACCGTTACTGCGTGAAGGAATCACCCCGGTTGTGACTGGCTTCATCGGCGCTACTGCTGAAGGAGCGCTGACCACACTGGGGCGCGGCGGCTCAGACTATTCCGCGACAGTTCTCGGCGCTGCGCTCGACGCCGATGAAATAATCATCTGGACCGACGTGGATGGGGTCTTGTCGACTGATCCACGGCTGGTGCCCGAAGCTCGTTTGTTGCGCGAAATCTCTTACAATGAAGCGGCAGAGTTGGCTTACTTTGGCGCCAAGGTGCTCCACCCCAAGACGCTGCGGCCGGTAGCGGAAGCAGGAATTCCGGTTTGGATCCGCAACAGCTTTTCCCCGGAGAGCCCGGGCACCAGAATCACGCAAACAGGGCGACCAACAAACAATGGGGTCAGAGGAATCACGGCGATTGCCAACGTCAGCCTCATCACGGTCGGAGGACGTGGTATCGTTGGCTTCATTGGCGTCGCGGCCAAGACTTTTCAAGCTGTGGCAAGCGTGCGCGCCAATGTGCTTCTCATTTCGCAGTCTTCATCTGAGAACGATATCTGCTTCATTGTTGATTCAGCGGACGCGGCGCGCAGCTTGAAAGCTCTGCGAAATGCATTTGCTTCCGATCTCGTTCATCATGATGTTGAGCACATTACGGTAAACTCCGAGATTGCCATCGTCGCGGTGGTCGGTGACAGGATGCGCGGTACACCGGGTATTGCCGGCCGCACCTTCAGCGCCCTGGGAAGAAGAGGCATCAACATCATTGCGATCGCCCAGGGATCGTCGGAGTACAACGTCTCGTTTGTGGTCGAAGCACACGCGATGCGGGACGCAGTTGCCGTCGTTCATGACGAATTCAATCTGCACTTGCGCTCTTCTCGCTTTGAGTCAGAAGAGACTTTGCCGATTGATGTTTGGTCTCCTCAAACTGTATGACCCCAGTTTCTATTGATCTTGCCTTGCAGCGTTGCATCGAGCCGGATTGTGGAGCGCGGTTCGGGCTCAACGAGCAGCTCTACGTATGTCCGCATTGCGGAGGGTTGCTCGAGATTGAGAACGAAACGAATGCGCTGCCGGATGCAGAGGCGCTCCGCCGCTTGTGGCAGTCACGGCTCGCTTCCTCTGACGAGAGAGATCGCAGCGGCGTTTGGCGATATCGTGAATTACTGCCGTTCTCAAACAGCGCATCGATTGTTTCTCTGGCCGAGGGCAACACTCCTCTCTATGACGCTCCGCGAGCGGCCCGATATTGTGGTCTAAACGCGCTGAAGCTGAAACATCAGGGTTGCAATCCCACCGGCTCTTTCAAAGACACGGGGATGACAACAGCCGTCACGCAGGCGCGCATCCTCGGCGCCCGCACAGTCGTGTGCGCCAGCACTGGAAACACGGCGGCGAGTCTGGCCGCCTATGCGGCGCGGGCCCGGCTTAAATGCGCGATCCTCGTGCCGCGCGGACAGGTCAGTCACGCAAAGTTGGCCCAGAGTCTGGACTACGGCGGAATAGTCCTGGAGATCGACGGCAACTTTGATGATGCGATGCGCATTATTCGGGAACTTGCCGCAGACGAATCGATCTATCTGGTGAATTCGATCAATCCTTTTCGCATCGAAGGTCAAAAGACTGTAGCCGCCGAACTCTTACAACAGAGTGCGTGGGAGGTTCCCGATCACGTCGTGGTACCAGGTGGCAATCTTGGCAACAGCGCGGCGTTTGGCAAAGGTTTCAGGGAGTTGTTTGAGCTGGGCGTCGTTGATCATGTGCCGCGATTGCATGTGATTCAAGCCGAGGGCGCGGCGCCCCTGGCAGAACTGTTCGCGCGCCGTGAACAGAATTCAACGGCGGACGACTTGTCCGAGACTCTAATTCCGGTAAAGCATCCACAAACCCTGGCGACGGCAATCAAGATCGGCGCGCCGGTGTCGTGGAAGAAAGCTCTGCGCGGGGTGACGGAGACGGGCGGGCGGGTCTCGAGCGTTAGCGAGCAGGAGATTGCGGATGCGAAAGCGATCATTGGGCGCGACGGCATCGGATGCGAACCGGCCTCGGCCACAACAGTCGCGGGTATTAGGCGGCTGGTCAATGACGGTGTGATCGACGGGTGTGAAAATGTCGTCGCCGTCTTGACCGGACATCTCTTGAAGGACGCTGACTATATAATTAAATATCATCAGGACAACCTTTACACGCACGACCGCGCCGCAAACAGATCGAAAGAGGAGCGTCGCATCGTCGGCACATTCAGTAACGCGCCGGCGCGCGTAAAAGCGACCAGGACGGCCATCCTCCAACATCTGGAATCTCACGACCAGAGCCGCGATTTTGAAGAGAGGAGCTTCGACTGACCCCATGACAGACGAAGCGGGCATTGCACTCGAGGACAGACCACCCGCCACGAATCTCCGCGGCTCCGTTGTCGAGGTGCGCGTGCCTGCTTCCGCCGGGAACCTGGGTGCAGGCTTTGACTGCTTTGGTCTTGCTCTGGAGCTTTATTTGACCGTCCGCGTTACAGTCGACCCGCAATCTCTCCAACCTTGTCGGATGCACAGTCGGGGTGAAGGCTACGGCACAATCCTTCCTCACACGGCTGACAATTTAATTTTCCGCGCCATGAGCTTTGCCGCTGAGAAACAGGGCCTGACCTTGCCTCCCATATCTATCGAAGCCGACAACGAGATTCCACTCGGCAGCGGTCTGGGAAGCAGTGCCGCCGCCATCATCGCCGGCCTTACGCTGGGTGCGGCGCTCTGCGACCGTGAGATTTCAAACGATCTGGTTCTCCGGTACGCGACTGAGTTGGAAGGCCATTCCGATAATGTCGCAGCCAGCCTGCTCGGAGGTTTGGTGGTTACCTGCACGGCACAAGATGGAAGCGTGATCGCCGTCAGGAAGTACTGGCCCAGCGATATCAAAGTAATTGTTGTTTCGCCCCACGCCACTCTGGAAACTGCGCGGGCAAGAGCGGCGCTCTCACCACTCGTCAGTCATGACGACGCAGTGCACAATCTTCAGCGGACCGCGTTGTTCACCGCGGCCCTCGAAGAGCATCGTTATGATCTCTTGTGGGAGGCGACGCGGGATCGCCTGCACCAGGAACGACGGCAGTCTTTAGTCCCCGGTCTTGCGGATGCGTTGGCAACACCGCGCCGTCCGAATCTGCTCGGGCTTTCTTTGAGTGGCGCCGGTCCGAGCGTACTTGCGTTGGCGCAGGATCATTTTGATGAACTGGGTCTGGTGATCGCGGAATGCTTTCACCAGCACGGGATCGACAGCACCGTACGGGTGCTTGATGTCGATGATTTGGGGCGACAAATTAAGAGATTGTGAAAGGTATATCAGGGAAAGATACGGCCAGCGCGACCGCGTTGCGGTTGGAAGGCTTTCTTTTCCCAGGGTAGCCGAAGCGGCAATCCTGGGCTGGAGGGCGTAACCGCTTCGCGGTTAGACACCAAAAGCTTAGCCGATAGGAACTCTGAACTCTTAATCTTATGAACTCTCTGCAAGACGCGTCATTGTCCTTTATTGGTTGCGGTGTAATGGCTGAGGCGATCATCGGCGGCCTGCTGCGGCGCGAGCTGGTAACGTCTGCCCAAATAATCGGCAGCCACCCGCGCCTGGCGCGGCGCGAGGAGCTGCAAACGAAATACGGTTTCACTGTGGTTGAGAGCAACGCTCAGGCTGCTAACTACGGTCCCATGACCGAGGACGATAGACCTGCTCGAAAGAGTTCGGTCGTGATACTCGCCGTGAAACCGCAACGGGTGAGCACAGTCCTAAATGAGCTGCGCGGGCAGTTACAGGAGGAGCAGCTGGTGCTTTCGATCGTTGCGGGGGCCAAGATCGAAACACTTGCCAGCGAGCTCGGGCACCCATCAATAGTTCGAGCAATGCCAAATACTCCTGCGCAGATCGGTCAGGGGATGACCGCCTGGACCACGACGCCTCAAGTCGGCGACGCGCAATTGGCGCAGGTTCGCGCGCTGCTCGGCGCGCTGGGTAAAGAGATGTACGTCGAGACGGAAAGAATGATCGACATGGCCACGGCCCTAAGCGCCACCGGTCCAACATACATCTTTCTCGTGATGGAAGCGCTGGTCGATGCGGGTGTGCACATGGGATTCTCGAGACATGTCGCGCAGGAGTTGGTGCTGCAGACCATGCTGGGCTCGGTGCTCTTCGCGAAAGAATCACACAAGCACCCCGCCGAGTTGCGCAACATGGTCACCTCACCGGGGGGCACTTCCGCCGAAGCTATTTATCAGATGGAAAAAGGTGGCTTGCGGACCGTGCTGTCAAAAGCCGTGTGGGCGGCATTCCAGCGCGCCGTCGCACTCGGTCGCACAGAGAAGGCTGGCTAATGAGTTGCAGTGCGAGAATCTTTCGTTTATGCCCCAAAGGGGCATCATTGAGAAGACCTGATAGTCACTGCCATCCAATTCCGACTTTTGGGGGCAAGGCTCTCGAAGCGCGATCAAAAGGCTGCTATAGGGACAGTCTGGCTTTCAATCATGGATGCGACTGGACGAATGCCGTTGTTGCGGTTGTTGCAGTTATCGGACACCGCTCTGCCGATTGGCGCGCTGAGCCATTCGTTTGGCGTTGAGTCTCTCACCGTTGAGGAATCGCTTAGCGCTGACGGGCTTGAAGCATTTCTAGCTGAGTACCTTGAGGAAGTTTGTTCGTTCGAAATCCATTTCAGTGGCGCGGCTCATCGACTGGGAATTGCCGGTCGAGATCGGTTCCCAATCGAACGGTGGGTCGATCTGAATGTGCAGTTCAGCGCTTTCAAACTTGCTCGAGAAAGCCGCGGCGCGAGCGCGACGCTCGGCCGGCGATTCCTCCGATTGGTTAACGGACTGGTTGGGTCGCCAATTCTGGCAGCGGCGATCGCCGCCGCGCAACAAACGGAAACCGACATTCATCATTGCGCCGCGTTTGGTCTGGCGGGCGCTGCGTTGGAAATTGATGAGGAGTCGACGCTGCTGGCTTACAGTCATCAAGCGCTTGCCAATCTAATTTCGTCGTGCCAACGTCTGCTGCCGCTGGGCCAGACGCAGGCGACGCAAATATTGTGGGAACTTAAGCCGTTGCTGGCCGAACTCGTGAGGCGGGCCCGGGAAAATAATTTTGACATCGGTGAGGCTGGCTGCTTTGCTCCGCTGATTGAGGTGGGCTCGATGCGTCATCCGAACCTGCAAACGCGCCTCTTTATCAGTTGACTCTCTGAATCATGGCGATCCCGTTGAGTACTGCGACTACGACGTACAAGACATCGATGTTCAATCGCGCCGAATCAACTCCGCGTGTTCATGGTCAATTGTGCTTGCGTTTCGAAGCGCCTGGAGACCGCAATCAAACAATCCTTGCTGAAAGCAAACAACAGTTGCCGCTGCGAATCGTTCGCGCGTTTCAACTGGATGACGGTGGGGCTCTGGTTCACCTGCACAATCTGTCTGGCGGCGTTTTGGGCGGAGACCATCTGGATCTGGCCATAGACGTCGGTCCGCGCGCAGTGGCGCAAGTCACCTCAACGGGCGCCACTCGAATCTATCGCAGTCGAAAAAATGCCGGGCCGGCGGAGCAGAGACTTCGGATCGATGTAGCGGAGGACGGTCTTGTCGAATATCTCCCTGATCAATTGATTCCATTTGCCGGCTCACGCTATCGGCAAGAGACGCGGATCGAGCTGGGCGCAAACGCCGGTCTGTTTTGGTGGGAAACGGTCGCGCCGGGACGCGAAGCACACAACGAAATCTTCGTGTATGACTTACTTCACCTCAAGACATGGATTAGCGCGCTGGGCCAGCCAATCGCCATCGAGCACATGCGCATCGAACCGGCAAGGCGATCGACATCTTCGCTCGCCAGGCTGGGCGCGTACGCCTATTTTTCAACTTTCTATATTTGCCGCGTCGGCGTCGAGAGTTCTCGCTGGCTGGAACTGGAAAAGCTGCTGGGAGAGTTGGCAGAACAGTTCTCACGACCAGCAAAAATAGTTTGGGGTATTAGTCCGCTTCGCGCGCATGGGGTTGTCGTGCGGGCCCTCAGCGTCAGTGGCCGGGAGATAAGCAAGCGTTTGCCGGAGTTTTGGCGCGCCGCAAAACTGTTTCTGTACGATCGCGAGGCCGTATTGCCGCGAAAGGTCTACTGAGGAGTTTTGGAGTGCGCCGGCAGAGCGAAGCGGCGACGGCGCTTTGGATGAAAACCCTCGGCAGCCGAAAAACCAAGCCGCTGATCCAAAGCGGTGTGGCCGCTGCGCTCTGCCACCGCACTCCAAAGTCTAGAGATCATGCACCTGACACCGCGCGAACAAGAGAAGCTGCTTATCTTCGTTGCCGCTGAAGTCGCGCGCAAGAGGCAGGGACGCGGATTGAAACTTAATCACCCGGAGGCGATTGCGATTATCTCAGCCGAGATTTTGGAAGCCGCGCGAGACGGTAGAACGGTCGCGGAGATTATGACGTTTGGCGCGACGATCCTGAAACGCGAAGACGTCATGGACGGCGTCGGCGAAATGATTCACGACGTGCAAGTCGAAGCTACTTTTCCGGACGGCACGAAGTTGGTTACCGTTCACGATCCGATTAGATAGGAATCCGATACGACAGTCCCCGGATTACGCAGATTTCACAGATTCAGCTGAAGACAAGTTGGCGCCCGCAAAGATCGTTCGCCCCTTGCGTTCAGTTGAGCAGTTTTTTCTATCTGCGTAATCTGCGGATGTGAGATGAAAACCATGAATCCAGGGGAATACTTCATCGAACCGGGAGAGATCGAAGCGAACGCCGCTCGTCGCGTCGCAACCGTTTTGGTGAGAAACTCGGGTGATCGGCCAATTCAGGTCGGCAGCCACTATCACTTTTTTGAGGTTAATCGCGCTCTCGTGTTCGATCGGAAGACGGCGCGAGGGATGCGACTGAACATTCCGGCCGGCACCGCCGTGCGCTTTGAGCCCGGAGAATCGAAAGAAGTAACGTTGGTAGACTTCGGTGGCGCGCGGCGCATGTTTGGGCATAACGGATTGATCAATGGTGCGCTTGATGAGGCGAGCTAGAGTCTTCGACGCGTAGCGTCGCTATGAATTTAGCCCGGCCTTTCAAGGCCGGAACAAGGGGCAATTTAATTCTGTCGTCGCGTTGCGACGATTGAATCAGGCCGCCAATTTCAGGCGTCGCTACGCGACGAGAACATCTGACTGACTTTTCCCCGGCCTTGAAAGGCCGGGCTAAATTTAAGCGACGCTACGCGTCGAAGACACGGGGTTACGAAGGGATTACCGGACTTGCAATTGGAATATGAGGTCCAGGGATTCAAGATTCGACGAAGTCAAAGCCTATCCGACACTCGAGAGCGCCGTCGCCGCTGCGCTCTGCCGGCGCACTCCAAATAAGTAGGTCATGACTATGAAGATTCCACGCCGCACTTACGCCGACCTTTATGGCCCAACCACGGGCGACCGGGTACGGCTGGCTGACACCGACCTGATCGTTGAGGTCGAAAATGACTTTACTGTATACGGCGATGAGATCACCTTCGGCGGCGGCAAAGTCATTCGCGACGGCATGGGCCAGAGCAGTGAAGCGAAGCGCGAAGACTCGCCCGGAGCGCTGGACCTCGTCATTACCAACGCGCTGATCATAGATCATTGGGGAATTGTAAAGGGTGACATTGGGATCAAGAACGGGCGCATCGTGAAAGTCGGCAAGGCCGGAAATCCGGATACGATGGACGGAGTCGATCCTGAATTGATCGTTGGCGCCGCAACCGAAGTCGTTGCCGGTGAGAACCTGATCGTTACGGCCGGCGCCATCGACAGTCACATCCACTTCATCTCGCCGCAACAAATCGAAGTCGCGCTCTCGAACGGCATCACGACCATGATCGGTGGCGGCACTGGTCCAGCGACGGGGACTAATGCGACCACCTGCACGCCGGGCGCGTGGAATATTGCGCGTATGCTCGAAGCCGCTGAGCATTGGCCTATGAATTTTGGTTTCCTGGGCAAAGGAAACGCCGGTACGCTGCCGCCGCTCGCGGAACAGATTGAAGCCGGCGCCTGCGGCCTGAAGCTGCATGAGGATTGGGGCACGACCCCTGCGGCGATCGATGCTTGTTTGCAAGTTGCCGACCAGTACGATGTCCAGGTAGCGATTCACACCGACACGATCAACGAAGCCGGCTTTGTCGAAGATACGATTGCGGCTATCAAGGGACGCGCGATTCATACTTATCATACCGAGGGCGCGGGTGGCGGACATGCGCCGGACATCATTCGCATCGCGTCGCTGCCTAACATCCTGCCATCTTCAACTAATCCGACGCGGCCTTTCACCGTCAATACCATCGCCGAGCACCTGGACATGCTGATGGTCTGTCATCATCTGAATCCGCTCGTGCCCGAAGACGTGGCGTTCGCCGAAAGCCGCATCAGGCCCGAGACAATTGCGGCCGAAGACATCCTCCACGATCTTGGTGTGTTCAGCATGATTTCGAGCGACTCGCAGGCGATGGGCCGAATCGGCGAAGTAGTCACGCGCACGTGGCAGACTGCGCATAAGATGAAAGTGCAGCGCGGCGCCCTGGCGCACGATTCGGATCGCAGCGACAACTTTCGCGTCAAACGCTACATCGCCAAGTACACGATCAATCCCGCGATCACGCATGGCATTTCCGGACACGTCGGCTCGATTGCGGCAGGCAAGCTCGCCGATCTCGTCTTGTGGAAGCCGGCATTCTTTGGGGTCAAGCCAGAGATGGTAATCAAAGGTGGCTTCATAGCCTGGAGTGTAATGGGCGACAGCAATGCCTCAATACCAACTCCGCAGCCAGTGCTCTATCGCCCAATGTTCGGCGCGTTCGGCAAAGCTATGCATAGTACGAGCCTGACGTTTGTCTCCCGCGCCGCGCTCGAGCGCGAGTTACCAAAAGAGCTCGGACTCGAAAAGACTGTAGTCGCAGTCGCGAACTGCCGCGACATCGGCAAGACGGATCTGATTCACAACGACGCGACGCCCGATATCGAAGTCGATCCGGAGACTTATGAAGTGCGCGCTAACGGAGAATTGTTGACTTGCGAGCCGGCAAAGGTTTTGCCCATGGCGCAAAGATATTTTTTGTTTTAAGTCACCCGAATCAACTTTCCACAGATTACGCAGATGAACACGAGCACAGGGTTGGCAATGGAGTCAGTACCGGAAGCGGTAGCGACCGGGCGTCCTCGATCCAACTACAAGCAGTCCGCTCTGACCTCGGTCAAACCATGTCCAGCTGCGACGCGGTCGCTACCGCTCCCGGTACTGACTCCATTGCCAACCCTGTGCCTGCATCTAATCTGTGAAATCTGCGTATCTGTGGATATTCATTCATAACGAGGATTACCTATGGACCATGATCATCACGAGCGGGCGTTTCGCGTCGGGGTTGCGGGGCCGGTTGGTAGCGGCAAGACCGCTCTGGTCGACGCCCTGAGCAAAGAGTTACAGGCAGACTACAGCCTCGCCGTTGTTACTAACGACATCTACACCAGGGAGGACGCGGAGTTTTTAATTCGGCAGGGGACTCTGCCGGCCGAACGGATTCGCGGAGTCGAGACGGGCGGTTGTCCGCACGCGGCAATTCGAGAAGATGCTTCGATGAATCTCGAGGCGATTGCCGATCTCGAACACAGCCTGCCGGGACTGCAACTGATCTTTGTCGAGAGCGGCGGCGACAATCTCGCTGCCGCCTTTAGTCCGGATCTCGTAGACGTCTTCATCTATGTGATCGATGTTTCAGGCGGAGATAAGATCCCGCGCAAGGGTGGACCAGGTGTGACACGCTCTGACCTGCTGGTGATCAATAAAATTGATTTGGCGCCGCACGTGGGCGCGTCGCTTGAGGTGATGAAACACGATTCGCTGCGCATGCGCGGCTCCGGTCCGTTCGTCTTTACTAATTTGAAGAATGGCGCGGGCCTGGCCGACGTCATCGAATGGTTGGAAAAGAAACTTTCAGCTCCGGCCAGCGAGCGACGCGTGATCATCGACGCGCACGCAGCCTATGTCGGCACGCCGCACAGCCACGATTCTGGACATTGAATAACCAGCAAACACGTCGCCCCCAACCCACTCTTGAACAGCGGCTTGGACTCGCAACCATGGTCTTCATCGGTTATTTTGTCATCTGCATGTCCATTTTTTTCCGTCTCTGCTGCGATCGGCGACCGTGCGTAAATTCATGGTCTGGTTCTGCTGTAGAGCGTTTACAGTCCTCCACAGCAGCGGTTCTCTATTTAGTCTGCCAGCAATCCCGAGCTGACCCGCTCCGTTTGCGGACGACCCTTCGCGTCTCGGCGCCGATGCGGCTAAGGCCAGAAAGCTTTTGCTGACAGCCCGCTTATCCTGATCTCGTGTCGATCATTCGCACGGATTGGGAGTGGAGCACGAAAATGCATCACGCTTAAGTTTCAGCATAGACAGATCAAGAGATGAAGCTGCTAGGAATAGATGTGGGCACCGGCGGCAGTCGCGCCCTGGTTATAGACGAGACAGGGCGCGTCGTCGCCTCGGCGACGGTCGAACACGCGCCGTTCGCTTCACCGCAAACGGGCTGGGCCGAACAGGACCCACGTGACTGGTGGCGCGCGACTTCAGAGGCAGTGCGCGCGGTGCTCTTGAAAGATGAAGTGGGTGCTGAAGAGATTGGGTGCATCGGGCTCACGGGACAGATGCACGGTGCGGTCTTGCTCGACCAGCGGGACGAACCTTTGCGTCCGGCCATTATTTGGTGCGACCTGCGCACGGCTGCTCAGTGCCGCGCGCTTACGGAGCGGTTAGGCGCCGAGCAACTGATTCAATTAGTCATGAATCCCGCCCTCGAAGGTTTCACACTGCCGAAGCTTCTGTGGGTGCGTGAAGCCGAGCCGGAGTTCTGGTCGCGTGTGCGCACGGTGCTGCTGCCGAAAGACTACGTGCGTCTGCGGCTGACGGGAGAGCGTGCGACCGATGTGGCTGATGCTTCTGGGACGCTGCTCTTTGATGTGCGCCGCCGAGAGTGGTCAAAGGAAATGCTCGACCACGTCGAACTCGACGAGAACTTGTTGGCCCAGGTGTACGAATCGCCGGAAATCGCCGGCCGAGTCTCGGCGGAGGGAGCGGCCGCGACAGGCTTGCATGCAGGCACACCGGTTGTGGCCGGTGCGGGCGATCAGGCAGCGGGCGCAGTCGGGATGGGCATCGTGGAGGTCGGAGCCGTCAGCGCCACCATCGGTACTTCGGGAGTCGTCTTTGCCGCGACCGCTCGCCCTGCCCTCGATCCATTGGGACGCGTGCATACGTTCTGCCATGCGGTGCCGGGACGCTGGCATGTGATGGGGGTCACACAAGCGGCGGGACTGTCTCTAGGTTGGTTTCGCGATCGGTTCGGCGCTGGAACGGATGATGGAAGCGGTTCGTACGAGCGATTAATTGCTGAAGCGGCTACTGCCCCGGCAGGTGCGGACGGCGTGTTGTGGGCCCCGTACCTGATGGGCGAGCGGACACCGCACCTCGACCCGAACGCGCGTGCCGCCCTCGTGGGCCTGACAGCGAACCATACGCGAGCGCATGTCATTCGCGCGATACTCGAAGGTGTCGCTTTCTCTCTGCGAGACACGCTGACCATTTTCAGTGAGATGAATGTTCCCGTAGAGACGATACGACTTGGCGGCGGCGGAGCGCGCTCTGCTTTGTGGCGACAGATTCAGGCGGATGTTTACGGTCACAGTGTCGAGATAGTGGAAGCAGAAGAAGGCGCAGCTTACGGCGCTGCATTGCTCGCCGGAGTTGGAGGCGGTGTCTGGGCTACAGTGGATGAAGCTTGCGCCACGGCGGTGCGCATCCGCACGAGAATTGAACCCGAGCCAAAGTCCGCGAGGCTAATGGACGAGCGTTACCGGAACTATCAATTAATCTATCCAGCACTACGCCGCCTTGCCTATTGAAATGTAGTGAGCAGTGAAAGACTGATATGAGCAGAAAGTGAGATCAGACAATGTCAGAAGACAAATACGCACCTAAGCCGGAACACAAGTTCACCTTCGGTCTCTGGACAGTGGGCAATCGCGGGCGCGACCCATTTGGCGACGCCGTTCGCCCGACGCTTCCACCCGTCGAAGCCGTGCGCATGTTGGCCGAAGTCGGCGCCTACGGCGTCAACTTTCACGACAATGATCTCGTGCCGATTGACGCGACAGCGCAACAGCGCGACCAAATCGTGCGTGACTTTAGAGCAGCCTGCGGAGAGAACGGCATTGTTGTGCCGATGGCGACTGTTAATCTGTTCTACGATCCTGTCTTTCGAGATGGTGCTTTCACCGCGAACGACGCTTCAGTGCGCGCCTATTCAGTTCAGAAGACGATGCGCGCGATGGACCTGGGCGCTGAATTCGGCGCGAAGATTTTTGTGCTGTGGGGTGGGCGCGAGGGCGTTGAAACGGATGGTTGCCGCCGTCCCGATGAAGCCATCAAGCGCTTGCGTGAAGCTCTCAATTACTTAAGTGAATATTCGCTGTCGCAGAATTACGGTTACAAGTTCGCGCTCGAAGCTAAACCAAACGAGCCGCGCGCCGACATCTACATGCCCACTACCGGCGCATATCTGGCTTTTATCACAACTCTCGATCGTCCTGAGATGGTCGGCGTCAATCCCGAAGTAGCGCACGAGCACATGCCCGGATTAAACATGACGCACTCGGTGGCGCAGGCCTGGGAGGCAGGAAAACTTTTCCACATTGATCTGAACGATCAGGTTCCCGGCCGTTACGATCAGGACTTGCGCTTCGGCTCGGCCAATCCCAAGGCAGCCTTCTGGCTGGTGAAGTTCCTGGAAGATGTAGGCTATGAAGGTCCTCGACACTTCGACGCCCATGCTTACCGCACGGAAGACTATGACGGAGTGAAGGATTTTGCGCGCGGTTGCATGCGCACCTATCTCATCCTCAAGGAGAAGGCCAGACAGTGGAACGACGATCCGGACGTCAAATCTATTCTTGCCGAGATTGGTAAAACGAATTCCAACGGTTCTTCCCTGGGTAAGTTTGCGCAGGGAAAAGCCGCATTACTTCTGGCTGAAGAGTTCGACCGCGCGTCCCTGGCCTCGAAGGGACTTCAATACGAGCGGCTTGATCAATTAACCATGGACATCCTGCTTGGCGTGCGCTGAATCACTGCGAATGAACGCGCTCGTCGATGGACCCAATCATATCTCAACCACAAAGTCGCAAAGACACGAAGATAGCTGAGGGGTATTCTTTGTGCCTTCGTGGTAAATGTCGTCGATGGAACCACACATCACCAAAGTAATCACACATCAGTCATAACGATTCGTTGTCTACATTGAACTGCCCTGCTTTCTCATTCACTTGGCGACCACTTCAAGCTTTGCTGTCTGGAACCTTACTGAACTGGCACCAACCATGATGTCGAACCAACCGGGCTCAACCACAGTTTCCATCTTCAGATTAAGAAACGAAAGTTTGTCGGGCGTAATGGTGAACTCAACGACTTTGCTTTCACCGGGCGCCAGCGAGATGCGCTTGAAATCCTTCAGTTCCATTACGGGTCTCGTTACTGAGCTCACCAGATCACGAATGTAGAGTTGCACGATCTCATCTCCGGCGCGCTTGCCTGTGTTGGTGACGGTAACGGTGACCTTAGTCTGATCCTGCGGTCTGATTTGGGCGGGGCTTACTCTCAGGTTCGAATAATCGAACGTCGTGTAGCTTAGACCGTAGCCAAATGGAAATATGGGTTCTTTGCTGGTAAAAAGGTAACCGCGTCGCGCCGTCGGTTTGCGGTTGTAATAGGCGGGCAATTGCCCAACTGAGCGCGGAAAAGTCACTGCTAACTTGCCAGCCGGATTGACGTCGCCAAACAGAACATCGGCGACCCCGACTCCGGTTTCCTGACCGAGATAGAAGCCCTCGAGGATTGCCGGCACCTTTTCCGCGATGTAATTAATCGAGAGCGGCCCGCTGTTGATAAGCATCACAATCGTCGGCTTGCCGGTTTCCAGAACCGCTCTTACAAGATCGTTCTGCCGGCCGACGAGATCCAAACTGTCGCGATCCCCGAGATGGTTAGCTGCCCAGGCCTCCTTGTTCGTATCTTCGTTTCCGCCCAGCACGAGCAAGGCGACGTCCGCGGCCCGGGCGACCTCTACCGCCTGTGCGATCAACTTTTCGTCGTCCGCGGGATTGTTGAGGTGTGAAGAATCGGCAACCCAGTCGCCGCCCTCCTGAGTAATCTTGCACCCTTCCGCATAAGTTACTTTGATCCGGTTACCGAGTTTGTCTGTAATTCCCTGACGCACGCTAACACCGCGACCCGGATCATCGCTGTAGCCCCCGAGATGTACACGGTCGGCGTTTGGCCCGATGACGGCAAGGGATCGCAATTTGGAACGATCCAGCGGCAGCAAATTATTTTCATTCTTTAACAGCACGATCGACCGCCGGGCGGCCTCGGCTGCCAATTCGCGATGCTCACTCGAGTTCGTTACCCTTACGGCTCGATCAGGATCGACGTAAGGGTTATCGAATAGGCCGAGCAGGAACTTGGCCCGCAAGTTACGCGCTACGGCTTTGTCGATTGAAGCCGCGGAAACTTTTCCTTCCCGGACCAGCTTGAGCAGAAACGGGAAGCAATCCGGATCCGGCAGCTCGATGTCCACGCCTGCTTCAAGGGCCAGCCGTGCTGCTTCCTCTTTGTCGTTGGCCACGTGGTGCAAACCTTGTAGCTGAGTAATTCCGTCATAGTCAGAGACAACTGCGCCTTTGAACCCCCATTCCTGCCGCAGAACTTTCTCCAGGAGCCAAGAGTTGGCATGCGACGGCACACCGTCAATCTCGTTATAAGAAGCCATTACGCTCATGATGCCGCCTTCTGTCACGGCGGCTTTGAAGCTCGGCAGGAAAAATTCACGGAGCACGCGCTCGGAATAGTTTGCGGGAGCGATGTTGGTACCGCCTTCGGGTTGGCCATGAGCGGCAAAGTGCTTCGCCGTGGCAATGACGTGATCGCCATTGATAGTTGGTCCTGGGCCCTGCAAGGCCCTCGCGATTGCGACCGCCATGCGGGAGACGAGATAAGGGTCTTCTCCGTAAGTTTCCTCTGTGCGCCCCCAACGCGGATCGCGCCCGAGGTCCAGATTTGGACCAAGCACCTGCTGGCTGCCGCGAGCTCTGGTTTCAAGCGCCCCGGCAGTGAAAACCTTTTCTATGAACTCAGGATCCCAAGTGCTGGCGAGTGCGATTGGTTGCGGGAAACTTGTGCTTCCTCTGGCCATGTGACCGTGGAGGATCTCATCATGAAAGATCGCAGGAATTCCCAGACGCGTACTTTCCTGTAACCACTTCTGCACTGCGTTGGCAAAGACGGCTCCATCGCGCGGGCCCTTCTGTTCTCGCTGTCGCGCGATTTGTCCGATGCCATATTTCATTACCTGCGCGGCTTTCTCCGGCGAGAAGTCTCCGCGGTCGGTTGCGAAATCCGTCTGGGCATTTTTCTGCGGCCGGTTTACCCAAAGACACGTCATCTGCGCGATCTTTTCTTCCAGCGTCATGCGCGAAAGCAGATCGGCCACGCGTTGTTCGATCGAGAGGCGCGGATTCTTGTAGCCAGGGATTTGTCCCTGCGACTGAGTCTTGTCCGATGACCTGGAAGCAACGACTGTAATCAGCAGCGCCAGAGTAAAGAGAAAGCGGCGGAGTCGCAGAAAACCGGTTGACGGCCGTTTGGTACGCAACGCTGAACAGCCGCGGCCTGTTCCTCTACCAAAAGTGATCCCCATTTGTTCTGTTGGCATTTGGTTTTTCCTGACGTTAAGGAAGAACAGCTCAGCACCGCTTGCGCATCTTTTCATTTGTGTACGAGAGAGAATTAGCCACAGATTAACGCGGATAAACCAGATCAGAGTACATATACTTTAAAGCAGACGATCCAGTTTACCCGGTAGTGGGCGGCCTCAAATCAATTTCCGCATTCGGCTGACGAGGAATCCAAACCATATGGTTACGATCGACAAAATAATGATTGTCAGGATGCTGATCATAAAATGGTCGTTCCATAACAGGGCTATTATCTCGAAGATGCCGATTACAAATAGCCACGGCAATTCCCAGGACACTACTGAGCGGTAGAAATCTCGCTCTTTGCCTTGTGGTAAGTTGAGAAATTCATAAGCATCCCAAACCAGGTAGACCATGAGAAAAATAAAGTAGCACAGTAGAATCACCTTATTGTGCGGCAGGCTCCTGGGATTATCTACGTCTATTGCTATTACGGTGGCGTAGAGCGCAAAGAGGAACACCACATCGCATAAGAAAGACCACCAGTAATAACGTTTGGTAAAAACGATGTAGAGATAATCACAGACATAGAATCCAATCGAAATGACAACCAATGTCCATTTGATCCAGACGATTGCACTAAGGGGATATTGCTCCCTTAATACATGAGCGACAGTGAAAACGAGTTGGTATAGAATCGTGCCGAGGACAGCTGGGTAAACTAATCCCAGCATTAGCTCTTGCCTAACCGGCCTGTTTGATTCTCTGGACATGAGATGTAGGAATCAGAACACGACTTTGATTAGTTCGCGTTCAGATTTCAACCTTAAGGTTGCTTAACGCGCAGCGCTAAAGCTTTGAACTCTAACTTGACACGGAGCCCGCAACCGAGCGATTCCCGACATCTGAGGTTTCCACCCGCGCCAGTCGCTCCATCAAGGTAATCACGGCCGAGAAGTCTTCCTCTTTACCTTCATTGAATTCCGCTACATTAATTTGAAAGGCTGCCGCAGTGGCCGGCATTGGCACCTTGGCGGCAGCCGCGGTTTCGAGAACTAAACCAAAATCTTTGTTCATCAGCCGAATTGCAAATTGAGCACTGTAGTTTCCACGGTCCGCTCGTGAGAGTTTGCCGAGATGCGCAGGTGCTATAACCGCCGTTCGGGATAACACCTCAAATAGCCGATGACGATCCAATCCTTCCTTCTGGCCCAGGGCAACTGATTCGGCAATCGCCTGCATTCCAACTCCCAGCAGAGTATTCGCGACGAGCTTCATCGCGGTGCCTGAGCCACTGCCGCCCAGGTAGAAGTGTTGGCTGGCGATCGAGCTGAAGATTGGCTGGGCGGCTTGAAAGAGTTCCTCGTCTCCGCCGCAGAAGAGCGTCAATGTACCTTCTTCAGCGGCAGGGGTGCTGCCCGAGACCGGCGAGTCCAAACATTTCACGCCAGCCTCGCGACTCAAGTCGTACAATGCGCGCGAAGTCGCGGGAAGCACAGTGCTCATCTCGATTATGGCCGACCCGCGACGCGCGTGAGCGAAGACCCCGTCCGGATCGGTATAGACACTTTTTACCGCATTATCATTGGTAAGAGACGACAGGATGACGTCCGCCTCTGATGCGAGTACCTCGATGCTGTCAGCGACCGTTGCCCCGTACTTAACCAACGCCTCGGCAGCGTCGCGACTCCGATTGTACGCGATGACCTGGTAGCCGTGTTCGTACAGACGCTTAGCAATGCGGCTTCCCATGTTGCCGATGCCGATAAAGCCGAGTTTGGTATTTTCTTTGCTGAGCGAGTTCATTTCACTTTCCTTCCTTTCCAATTCAACTCCGAGACTCGTTGTGGATATTGGAGGCGTAATGTCCGACTAACTTTAGTGGGAGGGCAGCTGAACCCGGTCGCGGACCACCACTCCAAGTGGGCTGCCCGCTTGGGGACCCCGATCCGCTTGCGGTTCTCACAAACCGGGCGACATCGAAAAGAAATTCGGTGCGCGGCCCGTTGATTCCGCAACCGCCAGGGAGAATTCTTATCTTCTCCCACTGGGAGAGGGTTGGGGTGAGGGCTTACCGCTGCGTAGAGCCCGAGTGATTTTCCTGTCTTTGAATGCCACTTGTCGCAGATGGAGCACAAATAAGAAAATAGATCCCGCTCGTAGGCCCTCATCCCCGGCCCTTCTCCAAAGGGAGAAGGGAACAAGCTCGTTTTACCTGCCACAAACACAACTTTACTCCAACCTCAGTGGAAAAGCTTTTCCAGGTTGTCCACTTCGTTTAGCACAGGCGTTGCCGCACGCGCGTAATCGGCAGGCGTCTTGGCTGATTCGACGCGAACGACCAAAGCGTCAAACTTTTTCGCTTCAGTTGCGCTGTGGGTTTCGATCGTAGGGCGCAAGCTATCCCAGGTCCGACGCATCTCGCGGGCAGTCGCCTGTAATTTGTTTGTGTCTTGCGCCTGTGTCCAGACTTCTAACTCGCGGCCGTAGTAATCAAGCCTGGTTACCTCGACCGGCACGCTCAGTCTATAAGCCGCGGTCATGTCGGCCACTTCGAATGTGACTTGATTAGCTTCGCGCATGGCCGCCTGACGATCTTTCGCGGTCACGGCGCGGTCCAACGCGGCGACGTTCTTGTCGAGACGATCGACTGCCGCGCTTTGGTTCTT
>DATNNY010000164.1:0-3127 GCA_035601635.1 Pyrinomonadaceae bacterium | reverse complement strand
GCGATTGTTTCGGCAATGTCGATGGCCACTATCTTACCGACGATGTCCTTCGACGGCCCAGTCTTGTCCGTCCAATCGTAGAGGCTTTGTATCGGTCCTGCCCAGAGATCTGAGCCGACGTATCCATAAATCGCTGCCTCCTTATGAAAAGCAGGCTTCATCAACTCGCCCTTGCCTGCTTTGGCGCCGTCGAGATAGTGCTGCACGGTTTTGGCTATTGCGTCGTAGTCACTGATTTTGGTCGCGCTCACGATCCGTCTCCTGATTCTCCTTGCCCCAGCGACAATCGGCGGGTGCTTTGGTTGACCAGATTTTGGATTGGTCCACGGTTGATGGCCGCCCGAAGCACTTCACGGTCTCTCTTATGTTCGAGAGAACCCCGAGGCAGGCGGGTAGCATACGGCGTGCGCCGCCGGCATCAGAGTGCCGGTCAAAGCGAGATTGATGGTGCCGGCGGAATTGTCAGTTGTTCGAAACACGAATGCGCAGCATGTGCG
Organism: Pyrinomonadaceae bacterium; assembly: GCA_035601635.1. Classification (GTDB taxonomy): domain Bacteria; phylum Acidobacteriota; class Blastocatellia; order Pyrinomonadales; family Pyrinomonadaceae; genus UBA11740. The sequence goes on along the minus strand of DATNNY010000164.1, from coordinate 2,630 downwards.
GCATTGAAAGTTGCACCGTCAGGGCGTCAAAGCGTGCCGGGGCCCGGTCGCGCAAACGTGCCCGACCGAAGAGTCGGTCAATGTAATCGGCTCGACTTCTTGTATTGAATCTTCAAAGCGCCCTGACGAGCCTTGAGACCCCCTCTTCGATCGCCGGTTCTGGCAGCGCCGCGAATCCCAACAAGAGATATCGATCGCAATTCTCCAGGTAGTCGGCGTCTGCGATATTCTGGTCGCGTAACGTGTAGACGCCGATTTTCTGCTTCAGCATAAGCGCCTGCAATTTGACGGCGCTGGGAAAATCTGGCGGCAGCTCCCACACCAAATGCGTGCCACAATGCACCGGGTTTATCTGGGCGGATCCGACATGTTTTTGAAGGGCCGCAACCAAGCAATCGCGCCGCGCCATATAGGTTTTGCGAATTTTTCTGAGGTGCTTTTCAAAAGCGCCGGTCTCGATGAAATCATTCAGTACGGCCTGTTCGAGCCACGGAACACCGGTGCATGGAAAGCCGTGATCGAGCAGTGAAGCCGCGTGGACGGCAGGATTCACCAGGTGAGGCGGCAGGACCATGTATCCCACCCTCAGCCCCGGACCGATGGAAGCTGCAAACGAGCCGACATAGACCACCCGTCCGTAGGTATCGAGGCTTTTCAGGGGTGGTGGCGGTGAGCCCTGATACCGAATCTCGGTGTCGAAATCGACTTCGACGATGTGCGAATCTGTCTGATTGGCCCAGTTCAGCAAAGCTCCGCGCCGGGAAGCTGACAGCATAACGCCCATCGGGTACTGACGGGCGGGAGTGACGAAGGCGAGGCTGGCGCTAGATTGCGGCAAGTGTTTTACGACGATGCCACTTTGATCGACAGGAACCGGAGCGACATTTGCGCCATAGGCTCGGAAAAGACCCGCAGTTGTACCGCAGCCAGGTGCTTCCATTGCTACCGTCGTACCGGCCCGGACAAACAGGTGGGCGGCGACATTCAGCGCCTGCTGAACCCCGGTGACGATCACGATTTGATCCGGACTGCACGAAATGCCGCGAAAAGCGCCCAGATACCCGGCGAGGGTTTCCCTCAGCTCCCGAAGTCCTTTCGGTGTACCGGAATACGTCAAGTTGAATTTGGAAGATTGCATCCGCCAATTGGTCAGCCGGCGCCATACGCTGCGCGGAAAGCAAGCGGGATCGGTGCTCTCAAGCGCGAAGTCGCAAACGATCTCATCGGGGAGTGTGGATTGCTCCGCTTCCTCAGCGCCCGGAACGAACAAGTGGATCGGTTTGGTATGGGTGGCATTCTTGGAAGAGACTGCAACCAATACCGAGTTATCTGGAAGCGCATTTGACACGTAGGTCCCTGCACCTTCCCGGCACTCCAGATATCCTTCGGCCGTCAAGGTTTCATAAGCGAGTATGATCGTATTCCGCGATACACCGAGCTGCTCGCTCAAGGCGCGGCTACCAGGAAGGCGTGCACCGGGCCGCAGGCGGCCAGACACGATCAATCCGTGGATTTGCTTGAAAACCTGAGCTTGCAGTGACGCAGCCGAAAGGTCAATTTCAAGAGCTAACTGCATATGCAGCTCCTATCATTCGACAGTCGATACTTCGCGAAGTTCGCCAGGTAGCGACTGCGTTGTTACCCCGACCTCGTCGCAATCAGAAGGCGTTTTGTCAGCAACTCGAAACGCAACCGCCGCACCTCGAGATATCAAGCAACTCCTGGGATATGCCCAGAAAACTTACCGCTAGGCGCTGCTGGCCGCAAGCATTTCGGAAATCCTGGTGAATTTCTCGCGCGGCTTGCCAAGGGGCGCGCCACGCGCTTTCTCCGCCTGATCGATCGTTTCCCAATCGTGGAAAGACACTGACCGCACGGACCGTTGCGCCAACAGGGAAACCAACGCTTCGCGGCCAGACCTAGGCTGAGAGTTGAAGTGCGGCAGGTCTGCGAGAAGGGTCGCAACGGTGGCCATGCTATCTGCTCGGTTCGTCCCGATGATGCCAGTTGGCCCACGTTTGATCCAACCGGTGACATAGACTGGAAAGCCATTCGGCAACATCATTGCCGCGCGGCCGTCCTTGTTGGGAACGGTGCCAAGCTTTTCATCAAATGGAACTCCTTCCAATGGAAGTCCGCTGTAACCGACACTGCGAATCATTAGGCCGGTCTTGATAGATATTGTCTTCCCCGTGCCGATCGCCTCTTGATGACCGGCAGCGCCAACGAGCCGGGTTCGCTCAAGAACCAGCTCCTCGAGCCTATGCCCTCCACGTGCTTCTCGTGGACTGAGGCAGAAGTGAATGCGACAGCATTTCGGCTTTTCTTGCTGACGGGAAGCGAAGGCTCGGAATATCTCAAAATTGCGTGCGCGCGCCGGCTCGCGGACGTCGCCCAGTTCGGACTTGCACGTCTCGCTCAAGAGCAAATCATCCGGATCTACAAAAGGATCGCATTCAGACAGTTGGCCGAGCTCCCGCAACTCTTTCGTGGTAAAACGTGCCTGAACGGGACCTCTGCGCCCAATGAGATGAATCTCGCGGATGCGGCTTTCGGCCAGGGCATCCAGCGCATGCGCTGCGATATCGGTCTTGCGCAATTCATCGGTTGACTTCGCCAGAATTCGGCAG
>DATNNY010000163.1:0-2493 GCA_035601635.1 Pyrinomonadaceae bacterium | reverse complement strand
ACGAGATCGCATCCGTGCGGCTGCAGCTTCTCTTTCGCGATGCGCGCGACCTCTGCATCGAGTGCTTCTTGCGTCATGGGTCCGCCTGAACGCAATTGGTCTAATTCCTTTAACGCGATGGCGGCCGCTTTGCGGATTTTCTGGACGCGATCGTCGTACTCTGCGTCAAACTCACTCCTCGCTTCGGAGTTCATGCAAGTTTTCGTAAGATTGAGAAGTCACGAGGGGCTTGAACTCGTCACGCGATCACTGGTCTGGAACCGCCGGACTGTTTCCTTTTGTCCCAGATTCAAGTCGAGGATCGTCTGTTGACCTTCCTTGATAACAACCAGGATGTGGACGTATCCGTCTCTCTTTGCTCGAGCTACGACCGTGTAAGTTCCAACAGGCAACGCCACGACCTCGGGAATTTCATCGTCCGCGAAATGTTGGCTTTTGACGTCTTTAAAGAGCTTTCCATCGATCGTGTAGATGGCGAAAGAGCTGCGTGGAAAGTACCATGCGTCGCCATCGTTGATTCCATCGGTGACCAAATAGACCTTGAGATATCCTTGTAACTCAGCTCCGGCTTGCGCGACCGTTGAACCACCAAAGCACAAGGCCAGCGGGACAATCAAGAGCGCGGCTTTCAAAACGGACGAACAGAGTGCTGATTTCATATAGTCGGGATGTTATGCTAGTAGCTTGACGAAGATCTGCTCGATTGACTCGACGGCGACTTCGAGTGAGCCGGTGGCTCGCTGGAGGTATTGAGGAGTGGAGCTGTCGGCGAGTCGGCTATGCCTATTCCCTGTTGGTTCGCGTATTCGATTAGGGACGGGTCGTTGAACGCGCCTTTGAAGGCGTTAATGATCCTGTCCATGAACTGCCACGGGGTTAGCGGTGGGGACATCGTTTGCCTGGCCGTCTCGGTCGCAACGCGGGAGACGTCGTTATGGTGCCTATCAATAATAACCTCGCTCTTGGTAGTTCCAGCGGGAGCCGACTCTCTCGTTTCGGGCTCCTTGCCGTGCATATTACTCAGAAGGGCCAGAGCAACGAACAAAACGAACGCCAGGGTGCCCGTATTCAAATGCCTCAGAAACGGAGTGAGTGCGGTCACGCACCTGGTAGCGGGCTTCCGATAGTGAGCAGGAGAAGTTGACATAATGTGGGTCTTTCTATGTTTTGGTTTCACTCGTGGGCGATTGGTAAATTGCTTTTACCTATCCATACCGATTTGTGGCGCTGATATTCCCGTGTCCTTAGTTGATGTTGCGCCGGAAGGCCGCGACTCCAGACAAAGCGTTGAAGTTTGGCGACGAAAAGAGGCGTGCCCCCTCATGACCAATGAAGGGAGGTGGATGCTGTTATCCGAATATAGAGCTAAGCTCTCTCAACGAACTAAAGCTTGCCCTCTGACAAAGCCGCGCCTTGTTCACGCACTTGGCGTGATGTCAAAAAGGCGGATGTAACTCAGGCATCTTCCCTGAATGAATAAAAGAACGTGCGAGACGCCTATGCGATGAGGCTGGCGCAGGCGGGTGTAGTCTGTCCGTCGTCAACGGTGCGACGTTTGTAATTCGAACTGCTGCTTAAAAGTCTGCAAATCGTTAGCGTTGACGTCGGAAACAGCCCAATAGTTGAAGTCCGAGTTAACCCAGTGCAGAAGCTGATAGCCTTGATGCGACATCGCCAGTGTAGGTCTGGTTGCTCCTGCCTCTCCCGGCCAAACAAACAGGTTAATGAAATGCTTGCGCCTTTGGTAAACCAAGGCTGCCACGGTCCGGTTATCAAGATAATCAAGACGGCCACCCACCAAAGGAAACCCTTCGCCGGTAAGGTCGACCACCGGAGGCGCAAAATCGAGCTTTGCGTCCAACCACGGTTTCACGGTATGCTGGTCGGAAGAAGCGACGTCAGTGAGGTGGTTTGCCATCAGCGAGCGCACATGACTAGCGATGAGTTGCGTGGCCAAGAATTGATCGGCCCCAGGTCGTTGCAATCGAGGGAGTAAGTTCCAACCGATCATTGCAGCCAAAAGGATGGTCGCAGCGAGAGCCAGCCAATTCCATGATGTTCCTGAAAGAATCGTTCGCAGCTCGGGCTGCTTTCTCGGGAACAGCGGCTGAGCATCTCGGGCAACCTTTCGCACGGGCCGTTCGGCGATCTCTTCTCGCAACGAGGATTGAATTCTCTCACGTAATTTTGCGGGCGCCCTGTAATAAGGAGTTGCGTTGCCAATAGCATGAATTAGCGAGCCATGCGTTTTGTAGGCTTGATCACAGTTAGGGCACTCCCGTAAGTGCTGTTCGATTGTCTGGCTGGTAATCGGATCCAGTTCGCCATCCAAATAACCATCCATCAGTTTTGTAGCTTCTTCGCAGTTCATCTCACTTCTCCTTACCGATCCGAACCGCCAAATATTCCCTGAGCTTGGCACGCGCGCGGGCGAGCCGCGACATGACCGTACCCGGCGGAATTTGCGCGATGTCGGCTATTTCCTTGTAGGAT
>DATNNY010000162.1:0-2395 GCA_035601635.1 Pyrinomonadaceae bacterium | reverse complement strand
GCAAACCGTGAAGACGAACTGCATCTCGGGCGCGCCGGGACGCGAGAATTCATCCCAGCTCTTGTTGCGCATGCCGGTTGTGGAAATGCCAGCCAGCTCAAGCTGCTTCAGCGCTTCGGGATGCACCGTCCCTGAGGGATGACTTCCCGCGCTGTAGGCGGCGAAGACAGGCTTTCCCCTGTGGTTGAGGATCGCCTCGGCCATGATGGAACGCGCCGAGTTTCCCGTACACAGAAACAAAACGTTGTAGTGAGCTTCCATGGCTAACAGTCCGTCGTGCAAGTGTCTCGACTCTCGCGCTTGATTTTGGGTGGCGCAGCGCTTCAGCTGCTGCGATCACTGGTCCTGCTTAAAGCAGCGGCTTTAGCCGCTGCGGTCTGACAGCGTCGCAGAAAATACCGTCAACTGCAGCACGTCGGACTGCAGCACGCCTCTTGCGTCCGTTTCGGTTTCACCGCGCGTATGAAGGCGCTCATGAACTTCTCATCGACCTGAGCCGCGATGGCGTCCACGTCAATGCCGGACGAGGAGAGGAACTCGCGAGCGTCCGCAACGCGATAGATTCGCGTGGGCTCAATCTCGATTTGCTCAAACCCGGCGGCGGATAACTTGCCGCGATATTCGTTCTCTTCGAGAGCTCCGGCGATGCACCCAACCCACGCCAGCACATTCTGACGAACTTCAGGCGTCATCTCGCCGCGCGTGACCACATCGGAGACGGCAAACCGCCCGCCCGGTTTGAGTACGCGAAATGCCTCGCGCAGCACGCGGTCCTTGTCGGCGGAAAGATTGATCACGCAGTTGGAAATAATGACATCGACCGTGTTGTCGGGCAGGGGGATGCTTTCGATCTCGCCCTTCAGAAATTCGACGTTCTCCGCGCCCGCCTTACGCTTGTTTTCGTTGGCCAGCGCCAGCATTTCGTCCGTCATGTCGAGGCCGTAAGCTTTGCCCCTCGGGCCAACGCGCTTGGCGGACAGCAACACATCAATGCCGCCGCCCGATCCCAGATCAAGTACAGTTTCCCCGGGACTAAGCTGCGCAAGCGCCGTCGGGTTGCCGCATCCAAGCGACGCCAGCATCGCCTCTTCTGGAATCTGCTGGGCCTGTGCATCATCGTAGAGATTCGAGGTGATCGGATCGCACGAGATCCCCCCGGCCGCCGCCGCCCCGCAGCAACTGCTACCGCCACTAGAAACTCGCAAGGCCGCTTGTCCGTATTTCTCTTTTACGACTTCTTTGAGATCGACGTTGACAACACCCACAATGTCGGGCATTACAGTTCTCCTATTTGCAGAATTGGACCAGGTCTTGCGGCTTGAGCGCCTTGTTCCGCGTGCAGCACTCGGCATAAAGAAATTGCACAATGTCGCGCAGGGCATCCGTGTTGGCGATGTAATGCAAAAACGTGCCCTCGCGCTCGACTCGCACCAGATCTTCATTCTTGAGCTTGTCGAGATGGTGAGAAAGCGTAGAGCCCGGGATGTCGAGCTCGTCCTGAATCTCGGTGACTACGAGTCCCTCGGGGTGCGCCGAAAGCAGCAATTGCATAATGCGCAACCGCGGCTCGGTGCCCATGGCCGAAAACATGTCAGCGTAGCGCGCTACACGCTCGCTATTCGTCCGAAGCTTGTCGCCGGCACTAAACATATTTCGATAATACTAGAAATATGGATATCGGTCAAGAGTTTAGCGACGGTCGCGCTAGTTCCTCCACCCTCGCGTTAGTTCCTCCACTCCATGAGCGCCGCGAGGAGAGCGAACGTGTCTCTGAAGCCGTGCGCGAGAATCGCAACCCACAGGTTGCGCCCTGAAAGAAGGTAAGCGGCCCCAAGAACCAGGCCTGAAGCGGTGGATGCGATCACTCCCGCCGGTCCTTTGTAATAGTGTCCGTATCCAAAGAGAATGCTGACAACAATCAGCGCTACGACATAAGCGACGGTCGAGCGATTGCCCACATCGGCGGCGCGCGTCATCAGATAGCCGCGGTATCCCATCTCTTCGCCGAAGGCGGCGAAAGTCCAGATCAACGCCAGCATCTCCAGCACCCACAGCAGGTTCGGAGTCGAAGTTTCAAGGCCTTTAGAGCCGTGCTGGGCGCCGAGGAACTTTTCAGCAATCGGGCCGACCACGACGTCGGAAAGCACTACGATCAAGGCCGCGGCCAGCAGGGCCCACAGCACGGTCTTCGACCACGAATCCGGTTTTCTCAGGCCCACGGTCTTCCATCCACCGTCTCTAACGTGCAGAGAGATCCAGCCGACCGCGAACAGGATTGGAACTTCGTTCGGCACGATGTGATAGACGTTGTGGCCGATCACTATCAAGGCGCCGACAAGAATTTCAGCGAAGGAGATCCAACGTTGGCGTGTAGTCAAGCAATCCTCCGAATCGC
>DATNNY010000161.1:0-7937 GCA_035601635.1 Pyrinomonadaceae bacterium | reverse complement strand
GTTACGAGCACCGACCCAGGTTTGCAAAACCTCCCGTTGCTCTTCGGTAATTGCCAGTGCTTCACAGGTATCCCACATAGTGACTCGCAGCATATAGCCGTTGAGCTCTATTGTAAAGATATTTCTGAGACACTACACTAGCATCGCTCTGGTTGAAGAGGGGTATCAACAGCCGGATAACGAGGCTTTGCTCATATATTATCTTAACGCGCTAGCTGTGGGAGATGATTCCGTCGAGGAACCTCCGCCAAACGCGGCACTGCAGGATCGACAGGAGAGGAGTCATCATTCTTACGCGGTGATTGGTAACGCTTTTCGCCAAGTCGGGAGATTTTGCTCAACCAGAGTTTCTTTTTCTTATGGTAACCACTCGATAGAATCCTCAGTGCCAGCAACATCACAATGTCCTGGCTGCTGTGGGCCAGGTTGTTACTGCATTCCAGACCTACTTGGCCGGCCAATGTATGCAACACCGTGTCGCCAGCACGATGCGTGCTCCGGTCAGTACTCGAGACTTAACTGGCGGTGTCTGCCATCTCTGTGGATGTCAATGCAGTACGTAATCTTTGTTCGAGTAAGTCAGCGCTAGAAGAAAGCGTCGTCGGTCCCTGGCGGTAGCGTGAAAGATGGGACCAGTTTCGATTATGTATGGCCGCAACGCCATTGAAGCCAGAATCATCGCCGTTGGCGTGGGAGGGGGAGTTGCGTTCATAGTGGGACCACTGCTCTCCATAGCGGTTCGAAGTGAGTGGCTTCTAAATTGTTCCCTGGCTTTGGTATACGCACCAATTGCGGCTGTTGTCGCCTTTCGGTGGCCTCAGTTGAGCTGGCGAACAGGCCTTTGGTTCTTTGTCTTCTTGCCTCCAACCATTTTGGTTTCATTTTTTTTCACTGGCGCAGAAGTCCCAATAAACTGGCGCGCTGAACTAACGAGTCTTTCGGGCTATGCTTTGGGACTTGTTGGCGCATGCTTCGGGGGTTGGGTGGGGGCTGCTATAGGCATGCGGCGCGGTAAACAGGTTCCGCGAGTGAAAGAGCACTCTTAGCTAAAACTGTGGCGTTGGTGGCCATCGCCGTGCACTTAAGCGCGATGCTCTTGCCGCCTCCGTTGCGAAAAGTAAAGACATTCACTTTGATTCAGTGAGCAAAAAGGCGAGAGCCGCAACTCTCGCCTTTTTCGTTTTTTAGGTAGGAACCCGGTCGCTACCGCCCCGGTTCTGACACTTACGCCGGCGCGGGATTGCCGCCGGTGATCGGTGGCAGGATTGGCTTGAGCGGTTTCGCGGACGGCTCTTTTAGCTGCGGCGTCTCTTCGGAGGTCGCATTCGAAGGTTCGGTGTCTTCGATCGTCAAGCCGGCCACGACGCGACGAATCTGCACGCCATCCAGCGATTCGTGCTCCAGCAGAGCTTCGGCCAGTCGGACCATCGTGTCGCGATTCTCTTCCAGAATTTTGCGCGCACGCTCGTATTGCTCGGTAACGATCTTACGCACTTCAGAGTCTATGCGAATCGAAGTCTCCTCGGAATAGTCGCGATGCTGGGCGATCTCCCGGCCGAGGAATATCTGCTCTTCCTTCTTCCCAAAGGTCAGCGGTCCAAGTTCGGACATGCCGTATTCGCACACCATCGCTCGCGCCAACTCTGTCGCACGCTCGATGTCGTTGGAAGCGCCGGTAGTGATACTTCCCAGGAATGTCTCTTCGGCAATGCGCCCGCCCATTAAGATCGAAATCTGGCCGAGCAGGTATTCCTGTGTGTAGTTGTGGCGATCGCCTTCCGGCAACTGCTGAGTCACACCGAGCGCCATGCCGCGCGGAATGATGGTGACCTTGTGCACCGGATCGGCATTCGGGACTTTCAAACCGACGAGCGTGTGTCCGGCTTCGTGATAGGCCGTGACGCGCTTCTCTTCGTTCGAGATGACCATGCTCTTGCGCTCGGCGCCCATCAAGACCTTGTCTTTGGCCAGCTCAAAGTCGGACATCGAGACAACTTTCTTGTTGTAACGCGCCGCGTTGAGCGCCGCTTCGTTAACCAGGTTCGCCAGGTCGGCGCCGGTAAAGCCGGGTGTGCCCCGTGCAATGACGCTGATGTCCACATCTTCCCCCAGCGGAATCTTGCGGGTGTGAACTTTCAGGATACCTTCGCGTCCGCGCACATCAGGACGTGACACCACCACCCGGCGATCGAAGCGGCCCGGTCGAAGCAACGCCGGATCCAAAACATCCGGGCGGTTGGTCGAGGCGATCAGAATCACGCCGTCGTTGGATTCAAATCCGTCCATCTCAACCAGTAGCTGATTCAAAGTCTGTTCGCGCTCGTCGTGGCCGCCGCCCAGACCCGCGCCACGATGACGCCCGACGGCGTCGATTTCATCGATGAAGATAATACAGGGCGCATTTTTCTTGCCCTGCTCGAACAGGTCGCGTACCCGCGACGCCCCTACACCCACGAACATTTCGACGAAATCCGAACCGGAAATCGAAAAGAAAGGAACATTGGCTTCACCGGCAATCGCGCGCGCCAACAGAGTCTTGCCCGTTCCCGGCGGGCCCATCATCAAAACGCCTTTGGGAATGCGGCCGCCCAGCTTCTGAAACTTTTGCGGTTCCTTCAGGAACTCAATAATCTCCTGCAACTCTTCTTTGGCTTCTTCCACGCCGGCGACGTCTTTGAATGTCACCCGCTTCTGTTGATTGCTAAGCAGTTTCGCGCGTGACTTACCAAACGACAGCGCTTTGTTACCGCCGGACTGCATCTGCCGCAGCATGAAGATCCAGAAACCGAAGATCAGCACAAAGGGTAGCAGGTAATAGAGCGCGCCCCACATGTAACTATTGCTCGGCTCTTCCTCGACCCTATCCACTCGCGGCTTGCCGTTGACGACTTCCTTTGCTTCCTTAAGCAAGTCGTTCTTGGCGGTTTCGTTGGTGAGCTGAATGTGGTATTCCCTACCACTGTTCCTATCGACAGCAACCGTCTCGGTCTGTTTGACCGTCAACTGCTTCAACTCGTTGTTATCAACCTTCTGGTAGAGCGCCGTCAGATCAATGTTTTCGGTATTCTTAGTGCCGGGATTGACGAGCTTGTAAATCAACAAGGCGCCCGCAATAATCAGCAGCCAAAAAATGATTTGTCTCGCAGTAGAACTCAAAGCCTTCGATCCTCCATAGCCGATCATACCTTAAATCGGCCGTTCTGGTAAGAGCCGGTTTGCGCGTGCCCGGCTTTGCCTGTCCCTCGAACGTCCTATATCAGATGCCCCGCGCTTGCGTCGCGGTGCCCGAGTCCCCTAGCCGTTGGCTTCCACGCGACAGTATCGGGTTAGTACGGCGAGCCTTCGGTTTCGGTTCAAATCTATCGCGAAGGTCTGGTCTTCAACCGATATAGCGCAGCAGTCCGCGTTTCCTGGATACCCGCGCACCTCCGGGCAACTCGATCACCCGCCCCCCGCGGTCGCCGAGCAGTAATCCCTCCAGAGCGACTATGTGCACCCGCTCAAGTCTCTTCAGATCACCGCGACAGTGCTCAATCCAGAGACGCAAAGCGCGACGGCGCAATGCAGAGGGCGCAGCGACAAGCAGGTCCAGTTTCAAAACGGTGCCCGTTTCTTCGACGACGCCCGAAGCCGATCCCTGCGACAACTCGAGCAGCATTAGTGCAGCCCGATCAAGAGCGCTGCTGTCTTCTCGCAAGAGTTCTGCTGTACGAGTTAAACCCGCCACTAACTTTGGATTGAAAGTCTGCATTAGCGGCACGAGCTGACGACGCACGCGCACCCGCACAAATTTTTCATCGACGTTCATTTCGTCGGTCCGAAATTCGACAGACTGCTCCCGGCAATAGTTTTCGGTATCTTGTCGCTCGGCCCAGGAGAGCAACGGGCGCGCCAGCAAAATCTTACTGTCAGCAGAAATGGGACGCACCGGCTCAACTCCCCCAAGTCCGCTGCTCCCGCTTCCGCGCAAGAGATTCAACAAGACGGTTTCAGCTTGATCGTCCATGGTGTGCGCGGTCAGGATTAACCCGGCCCCGATCGCCCCGGCCTTCTGAACCAGAAATTCATAGCGCGCGCGCCGCGCGGCTTGTTCCAGGTTGTCGCCGGTCTTTGCGGCCCGCCGCTTCACATCGACGCTTCCAATCGCGGCTTTGTGACCAAGTTTCTTCGCCAACGACGCTACCCAACGCGCGTCCGCTTCGCTGGCTTTGCCTCGCAGACGATGATTGAGATGGGCGACGAGGATTTCGATCTTGAGTTTACCGGCTTGGATGAGTTCGTGGAGCGAAAGCAATAAAGCGACTGAGTCGGCGCCTCCCGAAACGGCGACCACCGCACTCGCGTTCTTCATTGATAGATCAAGTTTCATCCACTCGCGCAGAAGTGATTGAGCAAAGCGGCTCAACCTTGGTCTTTTTGTTCGGGGACGCGATGTGTTCCGGGGTCGCAATTTCGTTGCGGATGACTTTTTCATTCCGATGCTGGTAATGACACTCGGTGCAGGCCGTTCACAGAGTCGAGAGAGCGATTGACCTCCCGCTCTTATCGAATAGCGCGAAACAATTCTAGCATTGAAGTTCGACTCCCAACTCTCCATTTGCGATTGGCCGTTGACGAACGTAAGATCAGCATCACAGTCATCCTGTCGCATAGTGGAATTAACAGTCGCCATTACCGGAGCTTCGGGCGCGATTTACGCGCACCGCACGCTGATTCATCTAGCGGCCAGCGGGGTGGTTGAGCGCATAAATTTGATCGTTTCGGATTCCGCCAAGACGGTGGCCATGGTCGAGTTGGGCTTTGACCTGCGCAGCGCCGACGAGAAAAAAATTAATCAATGGATTGGTTTGCCGGCTGAAGCGAAAATGATTCGCTGGCACCGGCTTGATAACATGGCCGCGACGCCTTCTTCGGGTTCGCATCCGCAAGCTGGAATGCTGATTGTTCCGTGTTCAATGGGGACTCTGGGCGCGATAGCGTCCGGGGCCGGCACTAATCTGATCCACCGCGCCGCGGATGTGACGTTGAAAGAAGGCCGCAAGCTGGTGCTGGTACCGCGAGAGTCGCCCTACAATGCAATTCACCTGGAGAACCTATTGAAGCTGACCCGCGCCGGCGCTCAAATTCTACCGGCGAGTCCTGCCTTCTATCATCGGCCGCAAACGATCGAAGCCCTGGTGGATCATCTGGTCTTCCGTATCCTGGATCAGTTCGCGATCCCGCATTCGACAAGTACGCGTTGGAAAGGTGAATCGAAATGAGGTGAGCATTTAGTATTTGAACAGCTTCCTCTCGCTTTGGATGAGGGGTACGCAATCCAACCGCCCTTTTCCCGACCTTCTCCCAAAGGGAGACGGAGAAGAATAGGAATTCTCTCGGACCCTTGATGATTCTGAAGAACATCGGCACGACGCTCGAGATGATCAAGATCGAGCACACGCTGTTCGCGCTGCCCTTCGCTTTTCTCGGCGCGGTGCTGGCGGCCCATGGCCTGCCCACTGCGATGCAGATCCTCTGGATCACTCTGGCGATGGTGGGCGCACGATCGACCGCCATGGCTTTCAATCGCCTTGCCGACAAAGAGTATGACGCGCGAAATCCGAGAACAAAGATGCGCGCTATTCCGGCGGGCGCGTTGTCAGTCGGTTTCGTCCTCGTCTTCACGATTTTTGCAGCCGCGCTTTTTTTGTTCGCCGCCGCGATGCTCAATCGTTTGACGCTGCTGCTGGCGCCCGTCGCGCTTGCCAGCGTCGTGCTCTACTCTTACACGAAGCGATGGACCTTGCTGTCCCACCTGATTTTAGGTTGGTGCCTGGCTATCGCTCCGACCGGAGCTTGGATCGCCGTGCGTGGTTCAATCGACAGTCCGGCGCCGCTTTTATTGTCACTGATCGTAATGCTTTGGACAGCGGGCTTTGACGTCCTTTACGCTTGCCAGGATTACGATTTCGACCGCCGCGAAGCTTTGCATTCAATTCCCGCGCGATTTGGGATAGCGCAGTCGTTGCGGATTTCGCGTCTGCTGCACGTGGGCGCATTCCTGGCGCTGCTTGCGTTATACTTTGTCACGCATTTGGGACTGCTGGCTATCGCAGGGTTAGTCGCCACGGGCACCCTGCTTATTTATCAGCACGCGCTGGTGAAGGCTGATGATCTTGGCCGGCTCAACGCAGCGTTCTTTACCACCAATGCTTTTGTGAGCGTGATATTGTTTTTGACTTTCGGCGGTGCCACGCTGTTACGGTCCTAGCCTTCGGTGAGACGTAGTAGATGAGCACTACATTCGCATTAGAGAACGGCATGGTCGTTGACTTCAGTCCGTTGGCAACGAAAGTCTCGGACGAAGAATTTGCCGAACTGTGCCGACTAAATCCAGAACTTCAGATCGAACGAACAAGCGAAGGAGAACTGGTCATCGCGGCTCCCACTGGTGGAAAAACGGGAATAAGAAACGCAAAGCTTACCATGGCCTTCGGCCTATGGGCTGAGCGGGATGGAACCGGTCAGAACTTCGATTCATCGACGCTTTTCTCGCTTCCTAACGGCGCTCGACGCTCGCCCGATCTTTCATGGATAAGAAATGAACGGTGGGAGGCTTTGAGTCCTCAGCAGCAGGAACAATTCCCTCCTCTGTGTCCCGACTTCGTGGTCGAACTTAGATCGGAAACCGATTCGCTAAAGAGTTTGACGGAGAAGATGCAAGAATACATCACCAATGGAGGGGAACTAGGTTGGTTGATTGATCCTTCGGAACGCAAGGTCCATGTCTATCGCCCGGGCCTGGCTGCTGAAATTCTTGATGACCCTGAAACAGTATCAGGTGAATCTCCGCTGAGGGGTTTTGTTTTGGATGTTCGATCGCTTTGGGATTAGATAATTTCATCATGAGTTTTTCACAGGACACCCAACTTAACGAGATCAGCGCGAAAGTAAATAACGGCGAACGCCTTTCCTTCGAAGACGGCGTTGCTCTGTTCGCCACAAACGATCTCAACGCACTCGGCAAACTTGCCGACACCGTCCGGCGAGCGAAACACGGGCGCACGACTTACTTCAACGTCAATCGTCATTTCAATCCGACGAACGTCTGTTATGTTGATTGCAAGTTCTGCGGTTTCTTTCGCACGCCGCGCCAGCCCGACGCCTATACGCACAACATCGACGATTCCCTGCGCATCGCGGGAGAGGCGGTGGCCGAAGGCGCGACTGAACTGCACATCACAGGCGGCTTGAACACCAAACTGCCGTTCAGCTATTTCACGGATTTGCTTGCGGCTTTAAAGCAGCGTTATCCCCAGCTCCATCTGAAGGCGTTCACTATGGTCGAGCTGGATCACTTCGCTTCCTTCTACAAGATGAAGGACGAAGACGTGCTGCAAAAACTGATTGAAGCCGGGCTGGATTCGTGTCCGGGCGGTGGCGCCGAGATTTTTCGCGAACCGACCCGCTCAATGATCTGCGCGCACAAGTGCGATGCGTCACGTTGGCTGGAACTGGCGGGCAAGGTCCACGGTGCTGGGCTGAAGACAAATGCGACCATGCTCTACGGCCATATCGAATCGGCCGCAGATCGCGTCGATCATCTGATTCGCTTGCGCGAGCAACAGGACAAGTCGAGCGGCTTTCAGTGCTTTATTCCGCTGGCGTTCTATCCGCCGGATACTCAGATGGCGCAGTTGCCCGGGCCTTCGGGTGTCGATTCGCTAAAGACTATGGCCGTGTCGCGTCTGATGCTCGACAACTTTCCGCACATCAAGGCTTACTGGGTAATGCTCGGCAAGCGGTTAGCGCAGGTTGCGCTCCATTTCGGTGCCAACGATGTCGACGGCACGATTACCCAGGGCGGCGAACTGACTGAAAGTTATTCAGTCGAAGCCAACAACGAGGTGAAGATGTCGCGAGCGGAACTTGTCGGATTGATCGAAGAAGCCGGCTTT
>DATNNY010000160.1:0-6098 GCA_035601635.1 Pyrinomonadaceae bacterium | reverse complement strand
GAAGAACCAGGACGTCAGTATGAGGGTGAGCGGGAGGCCGAAGAGGCCGGCCTTGGCGGCGATGGAGAGAAGTAAGGCGAAGACGATGACGACACCGGCGGCTCCGCCGCGGGCGGGGCGGAGGAGGTGGGGGATGATTTTCAGTTGTGTGTGATCCATGGGACTACTTGTCGTGCTAAAGCGCTCAGACCTCGCGCCACACATCTCTCAGCACTGTGGGCCATCAGTTTTGCGTTGACAAATATTTGTATAAAACGCTGTCGATCGGTTCCGATAATCTGCGAGTGAATATTTCTCATGGCTCAGTTGACGACCGAGCAATCGCGTAACCCCAATGCATACCCGGCAGGCGACGCCGCCGCAATCTCTGGATCATTCCAAAGTGCCACCCGACGTATCCGATCAAACCGCTAGGATAAATCACAACGATATACGGGTCGTTGCCCGAAAGGCGCTCGCCCAGTTGTTGGAGCCGCTGGTTGGATTCGTTCTCGATTCTGGCCTAAATACCCAAGAATTGCGCTCAATCCTGCGCGAAGCGGCAGTTCGAAGTGTCGCCGCAAGGCAGATGGAAGTTGCACGACGAGTCAATATTTCCGGCATTGCGGCGTCAACAGGAATCCCACGTGCAGAGATATCGCGAATACTTAAGTCGCGCGCGGATTCTTCACGACAAATTACCGATCGGCAGCAACAATCCACCAATCGAATACTGGCGGTCTGGCATCAGGATCCTAAATTCAACACATCTGGAGGAAAACCCGCAGATCTAAAAATATATGGCCGCGGCGCCTCTTTCGAGACTCTAGTAAGAAATTATGGCCGAGGAATTCCGACTAGAGCAATGCTTGACGAATTGATACGGACTGGTGCTGCAGAGGTACTGTCGTCTCGAAGAATTCGTGTTAAGACATCGGTGGCCGTTGATCGCGGAGTGACCCCGAGAGCTATTCGGTCTTTCGGCGAACGAGCGGCGGAGCTGCTGTCAACGATGCTGCAGAACATGAGAAATCCAGAAACCCCTAGATTCTTAGCCAGCGTTGCGGGGACAAATATCTCGCCCACGATACTGCCGCTGTTTCGTAAGGAGCTGGCGGCCAAAGGGGCCGATTTCTTGGCCGATATACAGGAGTCGCTGTCCCGAGAGGTAACTGGAACAACCAAAAAAAGGCGGCCTCGAGCTAGCCGAGTAAGCGTCACGATTTTCTATCACGAAGCATCACGCAAGACGAAACCAAGAAAGAGCGCGGCAAAGAAGAGAATAAATTTTCGACGTGACGGGTAATTTAGGGAGTATTAGGCTACATTCCGTCAACGGCGAGATACACCCCAATAAATGCTTGCGTCCGTTTTCTTTTCTTTCTCGAGCTATTTGCAGGAGATTTAGATCTGCGCGTCATCCAGTTATCGCAGGACTCCAGAAAATTTTGTCCGTGTCTCTTTACTCTTATCTTTAGAGCGGGAATTTCCCGGGCGTCGAGATCTCCATTCCACGCAACGCGGTGAAATAGTTGATCGGCATTGGATGCGTTACTGTTGAGATTATGTCGCAACGTTCTAATGAAACTGTCCAGAGAAATTAGGGTGTGCTGAATTGCTAAGCTCTTGTCCTCGTACACTGGTAGGGAGCGCATATGAACACGAATGTATCCTTTAGGGTCGATTGTGACAGCACCGATTCTTTCGAGCTCTGATAGAAGAGTCTTGGGATCCATATTAGGTACGGTCCTCTCCGCTAGATGGCGAAAAGATCGGCGACCCGTCCGCATTCGAATTGGCTCCGGAACGCCAAGGTCATCTAAATATTCCGGATCTTGGTGCCACGCCGTTAGGAGTTCTCCAATCGCAGAAGCGTGCGGATATAGTCGGCGAGACGCCAGCGTAGCGGGATCTAAGTCGACAACGCGCGCAGCAAGGCGCCCGGCGTCAAGGCCCAGATAACCGAACAGATCGAGAAGATCCTTGATGACGTCGTCTACAGTGATTTCGCGCAACGGAGAGCGCGATTTTCCTGTTGTTGTTGGTTGTCGTGAACCGCGCTTAATTCGTGGTTTTCGCATTTCGTATCGTTCCCTGATTTAGATCAATTCATTCCCTGACTTAGGTCAATGGTCCTCGATGACCAGATGCTTCGAATAGAGCCTGTTTAAGGGGTTTACCTTTGCGCCTGTCACATACGGCTTTATAAGCCTTTTTGAGCTAAAAAAGTATATTGGTAATATTGGATAGTCAGACAGCATCATTTTCTCCGCGTCCTGCAGCAGGTTACGGCGACCTGATTGATCAACTGTTGACGCCGCGCGGTCAAGTAATTGGTTAAATTCCTGTCGCGCATATCGCGCGTCGTTATTCGGAGAGGCGCTGCGAAGAGTATCAAGAAAGTTCCCGGCGTCGTTGTAGTCCGCCGTCCACCCAAGTCGAGCCACTTCCCATCTACTCGTGTCTCTTCGTGAATTTAAGAAAACCCGGTATTCCTCATCAATGAGTTCTGTGTCGACTCCGAGAGTTTGCTTCCACATTGAAGCGATCGCGATGGCGACTTGTTTGATGGAATTGTTCGAGTTAAATAGAACTCTAAGTCGCAAGGGTCTATCCGTGGAGAAACCAGCGAGTGCGTACAATCGACGTGCTTCCTCTATTCTCTCCGTGTCGGGCAGGTTGCGCCATTCCCAATATTGGGGGTCATAGTTCCAAGTGCCGGGTGGAACGAATCCATAGGCGGGTCTCTGACCGAAAGGCAGAATGGTGCTTTCAAGGGCCTTTCTGTCGATGGCCAAGGCCAATGATTTTCGCAAATCCAAATTGGTTGCGAAGTATGGTGAACGAAGATTTAACGCGTAGTACGCTGTCGCTAGAAACGGCGCGACGTATAATTCATTTGGGCGTTCTGCCCGCACCGAATCCAGCGCGCTATTCGGCACACTTTGTGTGATGTCTAATTGCCCCGCCCGATATTGACGGTACTCAGCATTTTCGTCAGGGATAGGAATGTACTCAACGTTGGGAATTCGCACATTTGTTCGATCCCAGTACGATAGATTCTGCCGCAACCCAAGAATTGATCCCGGCGTCCAGTTTGAAAGCACGTACGGGCCATTCGAAATCCAATCGTGCGGATTATGAGATTTGGCGGTTTCCTCGGAATACACGGGGAAAGTAGCTGAGTGGGTGAGGAGTTGTGGAAAGTAAGGAGCTGGGCGATCCAAATCCACGACAAGCAAATCGTCCCGTATCGCGGTCACACCTAGCGATGACGGTGGTAAACGCCCGAGGATTATGGCGGCGGCGCCCGCGACGGGTCGAAGCGTATCCGCGACTGGTGATGCGCGCTTTGGATCAACAACGCGCCTCCAAGCCTCGACGAAATCCTTCGCGCGGACTTGGGTTCCGTTCGACCACTTTGCGTCAGGACGCAGATGAAACGTGTATTGAGTCCCAGACGCATTTACCGTCCACGAAGATGCAACGCCGGGTACGACAGCGCCTTCAGGCGTCTCGATAACCAACCCTTCGTACAGATCCCGGATCACTTCAAAGGAGAACGTGTCAGTGGCTTCCCCTGGATCCAATGACGCTGGCTCTCCGCCTATTCCGCGTCGGAGAACCGGGTGATCGGAATTGCCCTTCGTCGCTGCCGACGGATTAGTGTTCGAGTTACAGCCTTGAATCGCAAATAGTGCGAGTAGGCCAATCGCAACTTTGATCAATTGGGTCCAACTTAGATTTCCCGTACTGAACGGCGAACGTCGTCTGGGCACTTTCCCCGGCGCGTGGCTCAAGTTTGATATCGGCCTGCGTTGCGTAAATCGTGGAAAGAGTGTGCTCAAGAAAGCTGTCCTGGGAACCGAGTTGCGCTAGAAATTAAGTGGTGTGCGCGCAGCCTCACTCACCCCATTTCGACCCTTACTGCTACACGAAGACGGCAACCTGCCATACGAAAACGGCAACGGAATTCACATTAGTTCGACTAACTGTATCGCAGTTCCGGAATAATACTGCACCGCAGCAATAAGGCATCTCCTGAATCTGTGAAGTTAATCACTAAATCGGTTGTATTATGTTGATCCGTGGGGCAATCTGTTAAACATAACTTATTAGCGGCTTTTCGCTATTTACTTAGGCCGCTGGTTCGTATCGCGATCAGAAATGGGGTCGCGTATCCGGACTTCGCTGGGATGGTTCAAGACGCGTACGTAAACGTCGCCGCTGCACAGCTTAAGGCATCGGGACGGGAGGTAACTCCGGACGCGATTTCGATCATGACCGAGGTGACTCCGGACGATGTACGTGAGTTGTTGCTGTCGCCGGACGACGCGAAACTCGGTGAGGCTGAACAAAAGATTAACGCCGCCGCTCGGCTCTTGGTCGGATGGCATACGGACAGGGACTACATAGGCCCATATGGCCTGGTGAGAGACCTGCCGTTCGCTAGGTCTGATGCCCCTGGGAAGAGGGATGTCAGGGGGTTTGTGGAACTCGCGCAGCGGTACTGCGAGGGCTATCCACCGAAGGTACTTTTGGATGAATTGGTTCGCACCGCTTGTGTACAGGATTTAGGGAACGGGTTTTATAGAGCACTGACACGATCGTACGTTCCCGAGCAGTTAAGCGCCGAGAGTATTCGCCGATTTGCTCAGGTTGTGCACAACGTAATAGAGACTCTGGAGGTGAACCTTCGGAGATCTGAAAACGGTGTGAGAAGGGTTGAACGAACTGTATTTGCAGACTATGGATTGCCTCGGGAAGCACTTGGAGCATTCGACAAATACATTCGCGATCGTGGCCAAATTTTTGCTGATGACATTGACAATTGGTTATCCGCACGATCGCACGAAGGGCAGGCAGGCACGGTTCAGACGGGCGTCGGCTTCTATCACTACGTAGTGAATGAAGAGGACGAACGGGATTTCGGGAAGACGTTAAGGGTTGAAGGGGTCAAGGATGAAAAATAAAGCTTCAGTCGCTGGGCGAGTGCGGGTGGCTATTGCGGGTTCGGTGTTAGCATTCGCGTGGGCCTCGGCGAGCGCCGCAGAATTAGCGAGTCCCTCGAAAATTGCCGCGGAATTTCAGACAATCGCGAGTAGCGATTTGTTATTGCTTGGGCCAGTAGATCTAGTCGAACCGTCGAAGGCTCGAGTCCAAGTTCTAGGACAGTGGATTCCGTTTTCCCAGACGCAGATATCTCAAAGTCCCAATCACCTTATCGGACATGTGATCGCCGTTTATGGATCCATCGCTCCGGACGGCTCGTTCGAAGTCGCGGCGGTCCGCGAGCAAGACTCCATAGACTATGTGCCTGGTGCAACTCACCTCTACTTAAAGGGGTCGATTTCTGCGTTAGACACTCTGCGCGGAACCGCGCGAATAGGCTCCCTTTCGGTAAGTTACTCGGGCGCCCTACATACTCTTGTCGCCGACGACTTGGCTGTTGGGGCCGTCGTCTCTTTTAGTGGGTTGCAGTACGCCGAAAATAGCAAACTGTATGCGGATAACGGATTGGTTCACCACGTCGCAGGTGTGGTGCAGACATTAGGTCAGACCGGAAGTGGCGCACAGGCATTAGGTCAGACAGGTAGCGGCTTCCAAGCAGCAGGCCAAACGGGCAGTGGTATCACTGCGATGGGTCAAACTGGCAGCGGCATCAAAGCAGCCGGTCAAACGGGTAGTGGCATCACGGCGCTGGGCCAGACTGGCAGTGGCATGAAGGCTGCGGGTCAAACCGGCAGCGGCATCACTGCGATGGGCCAGACTGGCAGCGGCGTCAAGGCGGCGGGCCAAACCGGCAGTGGTATCACTGCGATGGGCCAAACTGGCAGCGGTATCAAAGCAGCCGGCCAAACGGGTAGCGGTATCACGGTGCTTGGTCAGACTGGCAGCGGTATCAAAGCGGCGGGCCAGACTGGTAGTGGCATCAAGTCTGCGGGTCAGACCGGCAGTGGTATCACTGCGATGGGCCAAACCGGTAGCGGCATCAAGGCTGCGGGCCAGACCGGCAGTGGCATCACTGCGATGGGCCAAACAGGTAGCGGCATCACGGCTGCGGGCCAGACCGGCAGTGGTATCACTGCGATGGGCCAAACTGGCAGCGGCATCAAAGC
>DATNNY010000159.1:0-7860 GCA_035601635.1 Pyrinomonadaceae bacterium | reverse complement strand
AACGACCCACTTGCCTTTATAGTCCGAAAGCTTGACCGGTTCGTTGAGCTTTTCGATGTTCTTGGTAGATGGAATATCAAAATCGGGCGCTGGTTTGCCCACTTGTGCACTTTCGTATGCTGTTGCTATTGCTGCTGACATTTTTCCTCCTCGAAATTTAAACTACTTGCCGCGAAGATTAGGTCCCGCGGCACTAATCGAAACAAAATCCTATTCCCGGTCACGGCAACCGGGACAAAGTCCAACCAGTGTCAGGTGAACTGACTCGGCCTTAAACCGGGACGCCCGGGCCGCTGAGCGGATCAAACCGACCGTGCCCGGTAAGTCGAAATCGACCAGTGTCCCGCACGCGGAACATATCGCATGATCGTGTCTCTCTGTCTCCCGATCGTAACGGCTCGCGCCACTGCCAAAAGCCACTTCACGCACTAGACTTGCTTGTTTCAGGTACCGCAAAGAGTTGTAGACGGTAGCGAAACTGATCCCCGGCATCTTCCGGCGGGCAGCTTCAAAAATTTCGGCCGCGGTCGGATGCGTGTCGCCGGACTGAACCACGTCGAGCACGACCTGCCGCTGACGAGTCAGCGCCGGCGCGTTGCCGGGCTTGCCCTTCGCTGCGGACTTATTGGTCTTAACTTTCATGAATTAGAATTATAATAATTCTAATTAAATAGTCAAGCCGCCAGGTAGGCAGGGAATTCCAACCGGAACTTAACCTTCAAACTGCAGGTGATTCTCTGCAGAATCCAGCAGGCGCGGTGCTCTTATGGGCCGCGCCTCTGCCTTTGCGCAATTTGAAGTCAAAGCTGTGAGGTGCCCTGTGATCGCTCAGGCTGTTGGAGCGTTGATTGGTTTATGGCGTCGTGTCAGCCAGATTCGATTTATATTTGGTGTTTGTCTGACGGTCGTTTATTTCAATGTAGACGTAGCTTGGCGGCACCACACTGGGTTCCAGGGCAAACCAGAGCTTGCCAAGATCGCTGGGTTTGCCCAAGGCGCAAAATCCGTAAAGACGCTTTCCGCGCGAATCGAAAATGTCCACCCAGGTACGAGAAGCCTTGGTATTAGCTCCACAGGGCGGCAGCGCCGGGGCAGCCGCAAACATCTCCGCCGGATAACTGTCTTTGTTAAGCACGTCGTACTCATAGCGAATGAATTGCTTGCCGCCCGCCTGATAGGCTTCAGTGCCGATCAAGTAAAGCACAGGATTCGGCAACGGGGGTGCGGAAGCTGCGCGTTGGGTTGAGAGCATTACTCCAAGCAAGACTGGAAAAAGTAGAAGCGTTTGTTTTCGGAATCCAGATTTCATGGGGGGAAATTCCTTTCATGTGGATTGGATTGGAAGAACACGTAATTTCAGCTCGGCATTCTATGCCTGATCGCCGGAATTAGCTACATCTACCGCGAACCGGCCGAAAGCGAGTTGACAGCGAACGAATTGCGCCGGCACTTGCCTTCAAAGAACTTTTGTCATTGGATCATGTGCTCGATCATTTTGATGGCAGGAGGAAGATTAATGAGAAAATCGGCGCAGCTCGTTCTACCAATTATGGTTCTTTGTGGTTGCTTCTCTTCGCTTAGCTCCCACGCACAGTCTGGTGACGCTGCGGTAATCGACAAGTTCATCGCTGGTCAGGCCGAGAAGGAAGACGGCTCTGAGCCGGAAGGTGTCAGAAAGCTAATCATTGGCGATCTCAATCACGATGGCGTTCCGGACACAGCAGTGCTTTTCACGATTGAGGGCCAGAACGGAACCAATAACTATGTCCAATACCTGGCGGTTTTCCTGCGTAGGAACGGGCGTCTCGTATACGCGGCGCATGCGCCGGTAGGGGGCAAGAGTCGGCGATCGATTGAACTCACGTCGATTCGGGACAACGTAATCCTGCTTGATACGACTGCTTACGCGAAACGCGATCCTTCGTGCTGCCCCAGCATTAAGGGCAAAACCAGATATGTGCTCGTTCGGAACAAGCTAACGGAGATGACTCGCAGATGAGTCACCACAAACAGGAAGCGGTCATTGTTTCGGACGCACGCCCCATGTCGGCGGCGGCGGTTCTTTGGTAGCCCGGTCAACGGGCCGTTGCTTTAGCATTCGCATCGCTTCCATCACGGCCCGCTCAAGCTGCGGATCGCGACCGGCGACAACGTCCTTGGGCCAGTTCTCGATATCGACGTCGGGAGCCACACCTTCATTCTCAACTGCCCAGCGGTTCTCGCGCGTGAAGAAACCGCCGCGCGGAGCGATCATCGATCCGCCGTCAACGAATACCGGCGTGTCGGCCGTATGCACGAGCCCTCCCCAGGTACGTTTGCCGACTAGCAATCCGATCTTGCGATAGCGAAACATGTAGGGCATCAGATCGCCGCCAGACCCGGCCATCTCGTTAATGATCATCACCTTCGGTCCCCAGATTCCAGCAGCGGGGCTGGTGAACGGATAACGATCTCCGGCAACGTTATTGAAGTAACCATCAAAGTCACGTTGCAGGACGTCGATGATATAGTCCGCGGCCGAGCCTCCGCCGTTGAAGCGTTCGTCGATGATCGCGCCTTTCTTGTCCTGCTGCGAAAAGTAATAACGATTAAAGCTCGTATAGCCGGGCTGTCCGGTATTCGGCAGATAGACGTACGCGAGCTGGCCGTCTGAGAGTTTCTCGACCTGCCGCCGATTTGATTCGACCCACGCACGCGTGCGCAGGGCCTGCTCACTCGCGACCGGCACGACGGTTACGTGGTGCGCGCCCTCCATCGTCGGCTTGTCGTTAATGGTAAGCGATGTTTGACGATTCGCAGTTCCGTCAAGCAGGCGATGGATGTTGTCGGGCGCTTTCAATTCAATGCCGTTAATTGCCAATATGTAATCGCCCACGTTTACCGTCGCGCCTGGCGTCGACAGCGGCGAACGCAGATCGGGATTCCAACTCTCGTTGTCGTAAATTCGGTTGACTTTATAGCGGCCATTTTCGATCGAGAAGTCAGCTCCCAGAAGTCCGCCCGGGGATTGCGGCACCTCAGGCATGTCGCCGCCGCGCACGTAAGAGTGACCGATCGCAATCTCAGAACCCATCATATCCAGCAAATAATTCAGATCAGCACGATGCATCACAAAGGGCAACATCGCTCCATACATCTCTTTGTCCTTCGCCCAGTCCGTGCCGTGCAGGCTCGGCACGTAGAGATAATCACGCTGATTGCGCCAGCCTTCGTTGAAGATCTGTCTGAACTCTTCTTTCGGATCGAGATACATGCGCAGATTAACGTTGAGCCGGCCAGCGCCCGGCTGGGGCGGCGTTCGATCCGCGTCAACAATGAAAAGCGATGGAGTTGGAGGCCTGGCAGCGGCGCCCGGATTACTTCCCCCGCCGCCGCCCGCGGAGCGGTACACCAATTTGCGGCCGTCCGCGCTGACTTCGAACGCTGTAACTCCGTTGACGAAGGTCGCCGCTCGCCGATCACAAAGACGATAGCGGATTAACTCGCTGCCCGCGCCGCCGCCCAAACCACCACCGCCACTCTGTGCTCGCGCCGGCGCCTCCAGGTAAAAGACAGTGCCATCGGCGCCGGAATGCAACTCAGAGTATTGCCGCTCAGGAACACCGGCGACAGAGACAATGCGCTGCCGCAAACCATCGAAATCGATCTGCGTGGTTACGGGTTGACGCGGGCCGCGCGGCGTCTGAGATTGTGATTCCGGCGGGGTGGAATCGGTCGCGGCGTTCGGAATGTCACCGGCACAGACGCCGGGCGGCAGGCTGCGACGGCCAGTGCCGACTCCGCGGTCCTCGTCACTTTCCGGCAGCAGCGGACTGGAATCACTCTTCTTCAGCACCGCCATGTACAGTCCGAAATTCTCGTCATGATCGTACGAAGTCATGTCGAGCCATTGCGAGCGCAAACCAAAATCAGTCGACGCCAGAAACCATAGATACTTACCGCTGGCGTCCCAGACGGGCCAGACGGCATCGGCCAGACCATCAGTCACCTGTTTGGTTTCACCAGTGTCGGCGTTACTCACAAAGATTGCGTGATACATCGAGCGTAGACGGCTGGAATACGCCACCCATTTCGAGTCAGGACTCCAGGTAGGATTGAGCGTACGTTGCGGCACCATCCAGGGATCGTTACCGACAATCTTTGCCTTGCCGGTCGCCACCTCAAGCACCCAGACGTGGAGATTTGTATCGGTAAATAGAATTTTTTTCGAGTCCGGAGACCAGGATGAAGTGTAGTAATGGGTCGGATGATCGAGGATGATTTCACGTGGCGGAGTCAGGCCATCCTGCGCTTCGACATACAAACGATATTCACCGGACCGGTCGCTGAAATACGAAATGAACTTGCCATCCGGAGACCACGCCGGATCGCGGTCGGCTGAGCCGCTCGAGTTGGTGAGGTTACGCACGTCGCCTTTCTCGGAAGGAATGGTGAAAATTTCGCCGCGCGCTTCAACGACTACTCGCTTTCCGGTCGGCGAGATTCCCATATTAGTCATGCGGCTGGTTACATCTTCCCAACGCGGCATCATCCAGGGAAAGTCTCCGGTGGCGGTGATGTTGACCACGTGCTCTTTGCCGCTTTTGGGATCAAGCTCGTGAATGTAACCTGCCTGTTCAAAGACCACAGCGCCAGCGCCCGCGTCCATCGTCTTCACATCAAAGTCAGTGAACTTAGTTAACTGCGTCAGTTTCTTTGTCCGCGTGTCATAGGCCCAAACATTGGCTACCCCGTCGCGATCCGAAATGAATTCGACCGAATCACCCGACCAAACCGGATCCATGTCTTTCGAATCGGTCCAGGGCGGCGAAACCAGGTCGTAGCTTTTGAGATCGACAATCCAGATGGGACGATTCTGACCACCTCGATAGTTGCGGCGCTCTTCGTCCCACGAATTGTTCATGCGATAAGCGATGTGACTGCCGTCGGCGGAGATTTTTCCCTGGTAACCACGCGGCAGAGGCATTGGTTCTTCCACGCCGCCTTCCGCGGGTACGGTCCAGAAGCGCGGCGCGCCGCTCGGCGACCAGGTCGCGCGCGTCGAGGAGAACATGATCGCTCTTCCGTCGGCCGTCCAGCCCTGGACCAAATCGGCGCCCGGGTGCCAGGTCAGGCGCTTTGGCTCGCCGCCATCCGCCGCCACCACGTAGACGTCGAGATTGCCGGCGTACTCGCCGCTGAAGGCGATCCATTTTCCGTCGGGCGAAAAATGTGGATTGGAAGTTTGCCCCTGGAAACTGGTGACGCGGCGCGCCAACCCGCCGGCGCGAGGTACGACCCAGATATTCTGCGCATAAGCAAACGCGATCTGCGTCGCGCTCACCGTTGGTGTCCGTAATAAGCGGGTGCCGCCATTCGCAATTTGGGCGTGCGCTGCGGCCAGGAGGTGTCTGCCTGCGAACTTGACCGACAGAGAGCCAATAGCCAGAAGTGCGAAAGACAAAACCAGAGACCGGCGGCAGAACCCCGCCTTTAGGGTGCGATGCGACATCAATTCTCCTCCAGATAAAGCCAGATGGGGTTTGCGTGCCTCTTTTAGCATGAAGCTCCGCCGAGAGCAAAGTCGCGTTGTGCTCGGCACAGGTCCCACTGTTTCTATGAAGATTCTATTGCCATGCACTGCTTTGCTCAGGCACGGCGAAAGGCTTGCATATAAAGAGAGAGAATCGAATGAATGTATTAGTTGAGATCAATAGTTATGACATCTGACCGAAAAGGCAGTACTGCCTTGGAACAGAATTCGGAAATTCCTATACCCCCGCCACCGCAATTTGACGAGGCCATGATAGCTGCCGCACAACCGGTCGAGCCTTTGGCCATAAATCAAGCACGGAAGGGCCGGCAATTAACCGTCCGGGGTTCACTAAAAACGAAGTTAATTTTTATCGCGGCCGTCTTGGTCGCGACATTTTTGAGTGCTGCCTTCGGTGGAATCCTTTTCCGCCTTGAGGGTATGGCACACTCGCCGGAGGGCGAGGTGGCCGCGCCGGTGGCAAGCCAATCTCCGTTAGAAACGCCCAGCGCGGTGACGCCGGCTCCCAGCGTCAAAATCAGCGATAACTTTCCGCGAAAATCCCGGCGACCGCCGAGGGTTGCGCCGGTCGCCGCGGATTTGGCGCCGTCTGGGGACAACGAGAAGCCCGTGGCGCGCAAAGTGGGCGTTATTCTTTTTGGTGCCGGCAAAGAAGCTCATAAACGTCAAAGAGATTGGCGTCGTCATGGTGACAATGACAACGATCATTAAATAGCTTGCGCTGCCGGAACTGACCTTTCACTATTCTTGCGATTGCGATTCACATTGTCTCGGATCAAGGGCAGCGTAGCCCAATAGAACTCACCGAAAATCTCCTCGTTTACTTTTGGACAGACTATTCTTTCTATATAATCTCGCCCACTGGTCGTAATTCATCTCGGGGGTTCGCGAATGCCAAATCCAAATCAAATCAACGTCAAGACCGGCGACAACCTGGTGCTCGTCGGCACCATGAAAGGCGCCTTTCTGTTTCGCTCAGATTCCGCGCGAGAGAAATGGGAAGAAGCCGGGCCATACTTTCCCGGACGCAGCGTCTACTCGATGGCTTACGACGGGCGCAATGGACGTTCGCGCCTGTGGGCCGCGGTGAACAGTTCGTTCTGGGGATCGTTTCTGAGTTCTTCGAATGACTTTGGCAAATCATGGAGCAACCCGGAGCAATACAACATCAAGTTTCCCGAAGCCAGCGACGTCTCGCTGAAGCAGATCTGGCAAATCGCCAAAGGTCATCCGAGCGAGCCCGACACACTCTATTGCGGGGTGGAACCGGCCGCGCTTTTTAAGTCAACCGACGGCGGAGAGACCTGGTCGCTCGTGCGCGGCTTGTTCGATCATCCCCATCGGACGCAGTGGCAGCCGGGCGGCGGCGGATTGTGTCTGCACACGATTCTTCCCGATCCTTCAAATGACCAGCGCTTGTTTATTGCCATCTCAACCGGCGGTGTTTATCGCACCGACGACGGAGGCCAGAACTGGCAACCGCGAAACAAAGGCGTCCGCGCGCAATTCCTGCCGCCCGACCAGCAATATCCAGAGTGGGGCCAGTGCGTGCACAAAATCGTCAGTCACCAAACTAATCCGCAGCGCCTGTTTCTGCAAAACCACTGGGGTCTCTATCGCAGTGACGATGGCGCCGATAGTTGGCAAGACATCGCTAACGGCGTGCCCTCGGATTTTGGCTTTGCGCTGGAGATCGATCCGCGCGACGCGAACACCGCGTACATCATTCCCATCGAGTCAGATGAGTTTCGCTGTACTCCGGAAGCGAAGCTGCGCGTCTATCGCACACAGAACGCCGGCGAATCGTGGGAGGCTTTGACAGAGGGCCTTCCACAGAAGGACGCTTTCGAAACCATCCTGCGCGACAACATGAAAGCTGATGCCAATGATCCGACGGGTCTTTACTTTGGCACGCGCAGCGGAAAGTTATTCGCATCGAAGAATGGCGGCAATTCGTGGACGACGATCACCGAAGGGTTGCCGGCGATCACTTGCGTAAAGACGGCGACGATCAACTAGCAGTTCGCGCGTACGAAGGGAGCGCCGACATCCTGTCGGCGGTTCGCGCACATCTGAAGGTAAAACGCCGGCAGGGATGCCGGCGAACCGCAGGCAGGATGCCTGCGCTCCTTCGATGCCTCGCTCCTTTGATGCTGCACTCCTTTAATGCTGATGGCGATAGGTTCCGATTAGCTGACCCTCAAGAACGATGTGTCCTTCCATCGCTTTCATCAATTCCGCTTTTGTCGCGCCGGCTTTCAAGGGCAACTCGCTGTCGAGGGCATAAATCTTGAAGAAGTAGCGATGTGTTCCTGAGGGTGGACAAG
>DATNNY010000158.1:0-3280 GCA_035601635.1 Pyrinomonadaceae bacterium | reverse complement strand
TCTTTGATTGGAAGGACAATATCCTGAAGTCGTATTACCAGGACGAGACACTAAAGTCTGAGAGGGCCCGCCGCACTTTTGTCTTCCCCGACAAACTTCCCGGGGTTGGTTCGACTTGAGCACCCGCCCAGGTTCGTTGGTTAGATTTTCCGCGCGACATCGCCCACCCGGATTATTCCGCCCTGGATCACGCGCGCGTTAACACCGCGAAGATGGAGCTGTCTGCCTATCGGCGAATTCACAAACTTCATCGCGTCCGGGCCGAAGCGCGCGACAAATTTTTGACAGCCGAGATGTGGCGGCGGCGTCACTTCAATCACCGCTGAACCCAAAGACAGGCGCGTTCCCGCCGGCGTGTTGTCTTCGCTCAAGTCTATATCGAGATAGAGCTGGTCGCCGGCCAGCTGCCAACGATCCTTGTCCTGGGCCACTAGCGCCGTCACCCGCGAATTCATGATATTCAGTTGCATCAGAGGATTAGGGGATCCGTCCGAGGTGCTCGTGCTGCGCCGTCTTTTCCAACTATCACCCACCAAACCTTCGACCAGATGAAGCTCAGCTTCCTCCAGAATCTCGCGATCGTTGATCGCGGGCCGGCGCACAATCAATTCCAAAACGCCTTCATCTTTCGGCGCGCGCCGAATGTCGTCCAATCCGGCTTCCAACTCCGGCATGGTTAAATATTTTCTAAGCGTGAACTCGAGATTGGCGATGCTCATATCCGTTGCAGGAATTTTACACTAACTTTCCTGGTGTCAAAGTAAACTTTAGCACTCTTCGGTTCATGGGCGCTCGTGCTTATCTCATCAACTTGCAGTTGAACGATTGACCCACCCGCTGACGCAGGTGATACGAACCTCACTCCCGACCGCCCAACGCATAAGCCAGCATGCGATTGTCCTGCGAGACAAAAACCACCTGGAGCACTTCATCACTGATAAAGCGATCGTCGGGCGCGCTCATGCGAATCGAGCGCTCGCCGGCTCCGGTGTTGATATTGACTCCCAACAACCCGTTTCCGCGCCCGAGTTCCGTGTAGAAGTACATCCAGTCTCCACGCAAGGCGGCCAGCCGTCTCGTCCGCAGAAGGAAACGAGAAAGCCGTTCGAGCTGATGCGCGGGATCGATTCTGTCCAGCAGTTTATCTTCGACATCCCCTGAATGCGCTTCAACCGCCGAACGCCCCACAGCCACGCGCGGCCGCGTGACAGAGGCTTGCCGCGCTCGCGCAAGTATTCCAAAAGTCGAAATTCGATCGCGCGCATATTGCGTAGCTTGTTGGCGTGCGAACTCAGCTGCGTTGTTGCGGAGGTATTCGCTCGCTTTGCTTGACGCGAGCGTGGTCAGACTGGGTAACGCTGCATGTAAGGCCAGGCCTGAGCGCAATCCGTTCAATGTATTGAGCAATTGCACACCGCGAAAAGCCGTCGACGCCGTGCTGCCATAACGAAAGTAGAGAGCGGCCGCGCGCGCAGTTACCGCGGCTACAGTCCGCAGCAGACCGCGGCCCGGCGGGTTATGACGCGCTCGCCAGACATTCGCGCCGGTGTGCAGATCAAACGCAGCGATTTCATTCTTGCCACCTACTAGGGCCTCCCCGCGCTCATTTAGCAGCACGAATGCCGCCTTTTCTATGCCATGCGAAATTTTCGTGCGGCGCTTTCCCGTCCGCGCATCAATAATGATCAAGTCGTCGTGATCGGCAACGACCAGGGTATTCGCATCGGGCATGACCAGGTTGGTGATGCCTTTGTCCGCGCCCTTGTAACGCCACAGAACTTTTCCTTTTTCCAGATCGATGGCGCTCACTCCATAAGGCCCGCGCTCGACATTCTCTCCATTCGCCAGGCGCGCGAATTGACCGCCGGTGCGCGCGTACAAAACTTCGCGAGTTAACAGCATCTCGGGGACTGAGCCGAGATCCTTAGCTGACCAAGCCTCTTCGCCGTTCACTCGCGAGATGGCGCGCACCTTGCCGCGGCCGGACGTGTAGACATTGCGCTCGTCCGCGACCGGTTCGGATTCAGTCAGGGCCAGCCCTTCTTCATTCACGCGAAACTCGTCGCGCTGGCGTTCGCGTCCGGTGTGCGCGTCAAGCGAGGTCAAGCCTTCATAGAAAACGTACAGACGATTGTCGAGAAAGGCCGGCGCGCGATAATTGTCGAGCGTATAGGGAACTTCATCGTCGTCGCCCCAGCGCGCCGGCATCATCTCGACCTCGCCTTCGAGCTCGCGTTTCCAAAGCTCTTCTCCGCTGCTGATGTCAAACACATGAATGACCGGCTTACGCTTGAAACCGTCTTTAGCTTTTCCTTTCGCATCGCGCACCAGAACGACTGCCAGCAGGTTCGCGTTCAGATCCAGCGCCATCTGCATCACGGCGCCGCGGACCTTGTCGCTGCGCCAGAGGGGCTCGCCGGTCATGAGATCAAGCGCTTCGACCCGCGTCTTGCTGCCCGACTCGAGATTCAGCAGCAGCATGTCCGTGCCGGGAACGGGCGCGACGTCGGTCTCGTCCAGCTTCGCGTGCTTGCGCCGCCACAATACATCACCCGTTTCGCCGTCCAGGGCGTAGAGAGATTTTTCGGTGCCCACTATCAGGACTCCGAGATCTGTTGATTGATAGAAACGCACTTTGCCATCGAGTTTTGTGGACCAACTCTCAGCGGCCACGACGTTCGAGGCCGTGACCAGGAGGACGAGTAGCAGAGCGACCAGGAAGTGGACTGATGTTTTTCGAACCGGCATTGGGTAGGATTCTCTGCGGTGATTTCTATTATTGGAGCGAGCGTGAAATTCCGGGGCGAAGGAATTATATGGTTGAAAGGAGCGGCACAACAACAAAGGTCTCGCCACCAGATTCAAATCTGTTTGGTTCCCCTCCCTTTGGGAGGGGTTAGGGGAGGGTGCGAAGCTTAGCGCGAAGTACTTTTTTTTGAAGCCGGTCGTGTCTAGCCAGGACAACGCTGGATCAGATTTCTCGCTCAGGCCCTCACCCTCTCGCAGAGGGAGAGGGAGTCAACATCTGACCTATGCTAATCTTTGCCGCACCATGCTGACTAAAGAAACCATCACGTTCCTGAAGCGCCTGGACCGGAACAACAATCGTGAATGGCTTCAAGCTCACAAGCCTGATTTGGAAATAGCGAAGCAAGACTTTGCGAATTTTGTCGCGGATCTCATCGGCCGGATCTCGAAGTTCGATCCAAAGATAGGCGGCCTCTTGCCAGAGTCATGCACTTTCAGAATTTATCGCGACATCAGATTTTCAAAAGACAAA
>DATNNY010000157.1:0-3153 GCA_035601635.1 Pyrinomonadaceae bacterium | reverse complement strand
TCTGTGGCGGATTTCTATTTACAGCCCATAGACACTCTCACGCGGCAGTTCCATCTCTTCACCACGCACGCGCGCGGCGGCCAGTTCGACCGCTTCGTAGATCTTGATATAGCCGGTGCAGCGACAGAGATTTCCCGACAGGGCTTCCTTAATCTCGTCACGCGTGGGCTTTGGTTTCTTGTCAATCAATTCTTTCGCGGCCAGCAGAAAGCCCGGCGAGCAGTAACCACACTGCGCGGCGCCGGTATCGGCAAACGTAATCTGCAGCGGGTGAAGCTGGGCACCCTGCGCCATGCCCTCGATCGTTTCCACCTCACGTCCTTCGGCGTCGAGACCAAGCATCAGGCAGGAAAGAATCGCGCGCCCATCGACCAGAATAGTGCACGTGCCGCATTCACCCAACTCGCAACCATGCTTGGTGCCGGTCAAGGCAAGGTCTTCGCGCAGAACTTCCAACAGCGTTTTGTGCGGCGCAAAAGCAACCTCGGCCGCTTCGCCGTTAAGCGTGAATGCGATGTGGGCTTTCTGTTTAAGTGCTTCAGCCATTATTTCTTAAGAGAGGAGGAGTCTCTTGCCTCGGCCATCAATGAGGTCAGTACCAGGAGCGGTAGCGACCGGGTCTCATCCTTGCTATCTCGGGCGTGTGAAGTGTTGACACCCGGTCGCTACCGCTCCAGGTACTGACTTCATCCGCGCGAACCGATCCGTCACGCTCCGGCCGCCTCGTGTTTCTTCGCCTTCCCCAGCACCAGGTTATCAATCAACCGCGTCTTCCCGACAAACACAGCCAGCGAAATCAGCGCGGGGCGATCGTCAATTTTGTCCAATCGAGCGAGCGTGTCGGCGTCGTTGACACTCACGTAGTCGATCCGAGCCAGCGGTTCTTTTTCAATTGCCGACCGCGCCAGTTCGGTCAAACGCGTCGCGCTGCGCTCGCCGTCCTCGTAAGCTGCGCGGGCCTGTGACAGCGATCGATGCAGGACCGCCGCCGCCTGTCGCTGTTCAGCGTTGAGATATGCATTACGCGAAGACATTGCCAATCCGGATTCTTCACGCACAATGGGCAGCACCACAATCTCAGTACTGAAAGCGAGGTCGCGCACCATGCGTTTGATCAAGACCGACTGCTGCGCATCCTTCTGTCCAAAAAACGCAAAGTCGGGTTTCACTACATTGAGCATGATCGCCACCACCGTCGTGACGCCGCGAAAATGACCGGGCCGCGACGCTCCTTCGAGTTCTTCAGAGACTCCTTCGATGGTGACGTAGGTCGAAAAACCCGGGGGATAAATCTCTTCAACTGGCGGAGCGAAAACGTAATCGACATTGTACTCGGCCAGCAGCGCTGCGTCGCGAGTCAGATCGCGCGGGTAGGAATTGAAGTCTTCCGCGGGACCAAACTGGGCCGGATTAACAAACACTGAGACGACGACGACATCGCACATCGCGCGGGCTTCGTGGATCAGACTGAGGTGGCCTTCGTGTAGGGCACCCATGGTAGGAACAAAGCCGATGGTCCGGTTCTCTTCACGGCGCAGTTTACGCGCGACCGACATCATGCGCTTGCGACGGTTGATGATTTCCATAAAGAAGTGGCCGCAAAAAAGGCACAAAAGGCGCAAAGACTAGAAAAACAGAATCGTCGCAGAAAGCAACTGGTGACTTTCGGCCGTGCTTGTGCCTTTTGTGCGTTTTTGCGGCTTCGTAGTTACTTGTTCACTTTCTTAAGTTCGATCTTCAGCTCCTCGGCAGCCTCGGCGGGTAATCCATACGATTCCTGCTCAGCCGGATAACTTCCATTGCGCACGTCTTCCGCCCAGCGAGTGATCGCATCAGTAATCGTCTCGCGCAGATTCGCATACTCGCGCACAAA
Organism: Pyrinomonadaceae bacterium; assembly: GCA_035601635.1. GTDB lineage: Bacteria > Acidobacteriota > Blastocatellia > Pyrinomonadales > Pyrinomonadaceae > UBA11740. The sequence continues at coordinate 1,280 of DATNNY010000157.1, read as the reverse complement.
GCGTGGCAACTTACCGAAAGCCAAACCGAGCAAATCATGAAACACCAGCACCTGAATGTCGCAGTGCACTCCGGCGCCGATCCCAATCGTCGGAATACGGATGCTGCTGGTGATCAACTCAGCTATTTCCCGCGGCACCAACTCAAGCACGATCGCGAATGCTCCGGCTTCTTCCAGAGCGTAAGCGTCATCAAGAAGTTTGCGCGCGGCATCGGCCGTCTTGCCCTGAACGCGGTAAGCTCCCAATTGATTGATTGACTGCGGCGTCAAACCAATGTGGCCCATCACTGAGATTTCTTCGTTGACCAGACGCCTGACGAGCTTGACCCGCTTTTGTCCGCCTTCGAGCTTCACTGCTTCCGCGCCCGATTCCTTGACCAGACGCAATGCCGCGCGCACGGTATCGTCCGCGCCAGTGTGAAACGATCCGTAAGGCATGTCCGCTACGAGCAGCGCCCGCTGGACCCCACGACGCACGGCCTTCACATGAATCAGAATGTCTTCGAGCGTCACCGGCACCGTGTTGCCGTAACCCAGCACGACATTGCCCACGCTGTCGCCCACCAGGATGATATCAATCCCGGCCTCATCAACGATGCGGGCGGTTGGATAGTCGTAAGCGGTCAGACATACGAGGCGCTCGCCCCGTTCCTTGCTCGCTCTTAACGAAGGCGCAGTTACCTTCTCAGGGCGCTCAGGCTTTAGGTATGGCATCTTATATTCTCTGTGTTGGACCGGAACCGGCTCAAATTATAGGTGAGCGAATTAAGCGCCGCAACCCAAAGTTTTTAGTGTACTGGGGTAATTGTGGGTTGCTACCAGTCGGGGCGGGATGCGGGGCACTAGGCCGACCGTCAGGAAGGGCTCAATTAATGCACCGCGGAGCCCTCGCTGACGGTCGGGCTAATGCCCCGGAGATTCGCAACACACTATTAGCCCACTACCGTTCTTGGAGTGCCGAGGGAACAACTCCAGTTGCCCTTCACAACTCAGAATCGCCCGACTTAAGTCGCCATTCTACGCTTGTTTGCCTCGCGCTTGAGGCGCTCGGTATAATCGCCAAGCCAATCATGCCAATCAAACTCGATGGAATCCTCCTGCCCGTGACGACGCCCTTTCTGGCGAATGAGGATCTGGACCTTGTCGGGCTCAAGAAGAATTTGGCTAGCTGGAATGGCACTGGCATTGTCGGGTATGTCCTGCTCGGCTCAACCGGAGAAAGGGCCAATCTCGACGAGACTGAGTACGCGGAGCTGATCGAGACTGCGCGCCGAGAGGTG
>DATNNY010000156.1:0-19660 GCA_035601635.1 Pyrinomonadaceae bacterium | reverse complement strand
GACGGCGCAAAACTACACCCAGGATGCAGTTTTTCCTGGCTACCATTGGCAACCGTCCTTTGCCAATGACGGCCAGAGGTTTGCGCATCTGCTGCCCTCGGGTGACGACGGAACTGGCTTTTGGCGGGATGAGCACGGACTTTCGACTTGGCTACAAATTGATTTTAATAACGCGAAGACTATCGACGAAGTCGACGTGTACACGGTAGGCGACTATCCCGGTCTTTTGACTCAGGCTGATCCTTCAGCAACCGCCACCTTCACCCAATACGGAGCGTCGTCGTTCGAGATCGATTATTGGACCGGCGGCGCCTGGACGGCAGTGCCGGGCGGACAGATTACCGGGAACAACCTGCTGTGGAGGAAAGTGAATTTCGCGGCCGTGATGACGAACAAGATCAAAGTCGTAGTTCACCTGGCATCGGATAGTGTGGCGCGTATTGCCGAGGTCGAAGTGTGGGGTACGAGTGTGGCGCCCCGCACAAACGTAGCCCAAGGTGCGAATGGGGGAGTGGCGACGGCGCAAAACTTCACTCAGGACGCGGTTTTTCCGGGCTACCATTGGCAACCGGCTTTTGCTAATGACGGGCAGAGATTTGCTCATCTGCTGCCGTCGGGCAATGATGGGACCGGCTTTTGGCGTGACGAGCACGGACTCGATTCCTGGATACAAATTGATTTCAATGGATCGAATACTATTGATGAAGTAGACGTCTTCACGGCAGGTGATTATCCCGCGGTTTTGATTCAAGCGGATCCTGCGCCGACCGACATCTTCACCCACTACGGCGCCGCCGGCTTCGTGATTCAGTATTGGAACGGCAGCGCCTGGTTGGGGGTACCGGGCGGACAGATTACGGGAAACAACCTGCTGTGGAAGAAAGTGACCTTCGCGGGCGTAACCACGAGTAAGATTAGAGTCGTAGTCAACTCGTCAAGTGATAGCGTGGCGCGCCTCACCGAGGTTGAAGCGTGGACCCCGGCGGCGCCAACTAATGCCCGTCTTGACCCCCTGAACCGTACCGGCGCGGCGGGCGAAGATCCGCTCTCGCGCAATTTCAACTGGAGTCTGCCACTGGTTAGCTTGCCGGGCAGGGCGGCTCTGGATCTCGGTCTCTCACTCGCTTATAACTCGCTGGCTACCTGGCTCAAACAGGGTAATACAGTTTCCTTCGATGACGATCGTGGTTCACCGAGTGCGGGGTTTCGGCTCGGGTTCCCCGTGATTCAAACGGCTTTCTACAACACCCAGGCACAGAAGAACGCTTATCTGCTGATCACTCCGTCAGGCGGCCGGGTGGAACTGCGCCAAGTCGGCAATGGTAACCTCTATCAATCGGTCGACTCTTCCTATCTCTTGCTTGATACGAGCAGCAACCCGGTGACGTTGCGCGCGCCGGACGGTTCGCAAATGTCTTACGCGTGGACCGGAAACGATTATGTCTGCACCAAGGTTAAGGACCGGAACGGCAACTTCATTTCGATAAACTACGACAGCCTGTGGCGCATCGATACGGTCATCGACACCCTCTCGCGCACGATCAAGTTCAACTACGACGCCAATGGTCTCAGTTCGATCACGCAGACGTGGACCGTGAACGGACAAACACAGACGCATAACTGGGCCCGATTTACTTACACCGATCGGACTATCCAGACAAACTTCTCCGGGCTGACAGTCAATGGCCCCCAGAACGGCACGACCATTCACGCGCTCAGCGAAGTGAAGCTGGCCGACGACTCGCGCTATGACTTTGATTACACTTCGTGGGGACAGGTGTGGAAGATTAGCCAGTACGCCGCCGACAATCACCTGCTCAACTATCGTTCGTACGATCTGCCACAGAACAATGGCGCCGTCCAAAGCGACTGTCCGCGCTTCACTGTCCGTCATGACTGGGCCGAGAACTGGAACCGGGATGCCAACGGCACGGCTCAGGAAGTGAATACGTTCTTTGACGCGCCAGTTGACACTTCGCTGCCGGATAACTCTTTGCAGACGGTTACGATGTCGAAGGTCAAGGCTCCCGACAACACGTACCGGCAGATCTACTTTGCGGGCAGCATTAACGGCGGCGCGGGTTCAGCGCCCGCCTGGGAGGGTGGACTGCCGCTGCTAACCGATACTTTCGACAGCAATAATGCGAAGCAGCGCTCGGTCATTACCACTTGGACGCAGGACGACACCAGTGCCGCTTATCAAATCAACCCGCGCGTGACCGAGACCAACGTCATCGACCCGGCCGGCAATCATGCGCGCACTCGCATTGAATATGCCGACACCGCACTGTCTGACGGCACCACGATCAATCTGCCGCAAAATGTTTACGAGTATCAGGCTGATGCGACCACGGTCTTGCGCCGGACGCATGTCGATTACCAGCTGACGAGCACTTACACCAGTCGCCGCATCATAGGTCTGGTGAGTGAGCAGGATCTCTACGGAATAGTCAATGGCAGCGAGAGCTTGATGTCCAAGGTCAGCTATCAGTATGACGAATCAGGATCGATTCAGGGCACCGATGCGCCGGTGCAGCATGACAACACGAACTACGGCGCTAGCCTCGTCGCCGGGCGCGGCAACCTGACAAGCGTGACGCGCCATGACGTTGTGAATACTTCGCAATCCACGACTTCGACCGTCAAGTACAACACCGCCGGCGCGGTCGCCGCGACCCTTGATCCTTTGAGTCATGGCGTGACCGTCAGCTATGCCGACTCATTCTCAGACGATAACAACTCGCGCAACACCCTCGCTTATCCCACGATGGTGACTGATGCGGATGGCTTCTCGTCGAGCATGAAATACAACTATGACTTTGGCGCGGCGACGCGGAAACAGACGCCCCTGCCGAACGTGACAGACAACCAACCGGGACCGGCGCAAACCGTTGAGTACGACTCGCTCGGCAGAGTCCAGAAGGTCCAGAACCTCTTCAACAACGCCTACACGCGCTACGAGTACCAAGCCAGCCAGAATCGCGTCGATACGTACGCCACGATTCAGGACGGCGGCGGGGAAGCACATTCGTTTAAGATCACTGACGGTCAGGGCCGCTTGATTGCTTCCGCCGCGGATCATCCGGGCAGCGCGGGCGGCTACAGTGGACAGTTCATCTATTACGACACGATGGGACGCGTGATAAAACAATCGAATCCTACTGAGACCAATGCCTCGAGCGCGATTCCTTACGATTGGGCGGCGACCGGCGATGACTCGATTTCGGGCGGCGGTACGGGCTGGATTTTCACCCAACAGACTTATGATTGGAAAGGCCGGCCGCTGGTAACGACCAACACCGATGGTACGCACCGGACCGCCAGCTACGGTGGCTGTGGCTGCGCCGGCGGCGAGGTCGTCACGCTCACCGACGAAGGGACTTTGGTAAACAGCCAACTACAACACCGGCAGCAGAAGATTTACAGCGACGTGCTCGGACGCCAGTGGAAAACTGAAGTGCTCAATTGGGACGGCACTGTCTACTCAACGACTGTGAATACATACAATGCGCGTGATCAAGTCACCCTGATCCGTCAGTTCCAGGGGAACGATCAGAGTGGCGTCTATCAAGACACGACCATGAGCTTTGAGGGCTACGGCCGCTTGCAAACAAAGCATCTGCCGGAACAAAACGTAGGCGCGGCGACCGTTTACGCCTACAGCGCCGATGACACCGTGTACTCAGTGACCGATGCAAGAAACGCAACTTGCACTTACGGCTATAATGGCAGGCATCAAGTCACCAGCGCTACACATGTGCTTTCGGGCCAGCCTACGATTGCCGTGACTTACGGTTATGATGGGGCTGGCAACCGAACTTCGATGACTGACGGGTTAGGCAGCAAAAGCTACAGCTACAATGAGCTTTCACAGTTGATGTCTGAGATGCGGACGATAACCAGCGTCGGCACGTTCACGCTGGGCTATGATTACAACCTGGGTGGCGAATTAAAGAAGATCAGCGATCCGACCAACACGACGATCAATTACGGCTTCGATTCAGTTGGGCGGCTGAATAGCGTCAATGGCTCAGATAACCTGTTTGCCGGAGTTTCGAATTACGCGTCGAATTTTCAATACCGAGCTTTCGATGCGGTCAAGGGTTTGACCTACGGCAACTCAAAGACGCTTTCGGTTAGCTATGACGACAGGCTGCAACCGGCCAGCTTTGAAGTGCCGGGCATCCTGAAGAAAAGCTATCAGCGCAACAACGATAGCAGTCTGCAATTCACTCAGGATCAATTGATCGTCAACAGCAAGTTCGATCGGTCTTACAACTACGATCACCTGGGCCGAATCTCAACCGCGCTGAGCGGTGCGGAGGCCCGTGGCCAAAGTCCAACTGATGATCGCCCTTACCACGAAGCCTTCGCTTACGACGCAATGGATCATATGACCTCTCGCGATTTGCGGCACTGGGACCGGCCTGACTCAACCGGAACCCAGACCTATGTCAACAATCGTAATCCGTCATGGAGTTACGACCCGGACGGAAGATTAACGTCCGGGTCGACGGGCTCGTACGCCTACGACGCTGCCGGCGCCATCAGCTCATTCGGCGACAGCGATCCCAACATGACCGATCAGCAATTCGATGGCGACGGCCAGAGACTGAAGTCCGTCCAAAGGAGATACGACGATCAGACCGATCAATGGGCGACCGACAGCGTCACCTACTACCTTAACAGCACGGTGCTTGGTGGTCAGGTGCTCACTGAGTTGAGCGGGCAGGGAACGAAACAGCGCACGTACGTCTACGCTGGCCAGACAGTGCTGGCTTGGCAGAGCGTTGCCGCTAATGGATCGCAGTCGGTGGCCTGGGAACATCGTGATCCCAGCGGTGCAAGTTTCCGGATGACCGATGCGTCGGGCCAAGGCACGGGACAACCGGCGGAGTTGGATCCAGCCGGTGCGGATGCGGGTCTTTTCAAGCCGCTGGTGTGGAATCCGCCAGACAGTACAGGCAAGTTAGTCGCTTTTCGCGGATTCGAGGATATGGATTTGGCGGGCGGTGGGTGCGAACTCGACCGCGTGCCAATTCCGTGCGGCATCTTTAACGACCTGATGGCGGGAGGTGCTGTTGCCAATGAAACTCTCGTTAGGAATCCCAATGGAACTTGGGTTCGTCACCAGGATGTACTACAGGATCATGGAGTAGGAATCTTTACTACCTACACCTTCGAGATCGATCAGTTTGGTGAACCAGTGGCCAGACAAGTTTTTGCGCATGCAGTTGGTCCGCAGAAAGCTAAGATCCCCTATGTCGATCGCAATGTACTGGATAGTTGCACCCAGGATTATTTCGGCTGGAAGTTGGAGGCGTTTGATGAATCTCGCGCTGGACATTCTGGAAGTTTCAAGGGCACTGGGCCAAGTTATTTGCCAAATAACCCGAACGGATATGGTGGAACTGCGACTTACACGATAACGAACAGCGTCAGGTATTCCAATGACCAATTGAGAGCGATTGACAATCGTCGAAAAATTCCCGGCGAGCCTAACACTGGGCGGATACTGGGATTGACAGACCCGGGAGCCCCTCTTACGAATTACACCGGCTATGATAGCCCGAGCGCGATTGAGATGCTCATAACGCAAGTTCACGAGCTAGGCCACTCGCTGGATGCCATAACCCAGATCGGTTATGACTTTCCAGAGAAGCATGGGGGTAAAACGGACCTCGGAGGCGAGATCCTAGAAAACTGCGTGAGGGATCGAGGAGGGTTCAAATACAAATGATTGTTCTCAAGAATCGCGTTTAACGCTCTATTTATCGCACTTGCTTTCTCCATAACTTGTATTCTCAGCTTCCCGGTCGGCGCAGGCGCGCAAGTGCGCGAGTGCGTGCACAGCGTACAGCTTCACAGAGGACCTACCCGAGAAAAATTCGGTTGACTTCACAGTCGGTTCTTTCGCCGAGAGGCGCGCGACTGTCGTGGCGCTGCTAAATTTGTTCGAACAAATAAGAAAAAAACTGCGCCAACTCCGAGGCAGGATTGACTCTTGATTTCGTTACTCCAGACCGAAATGGCGGGGGCGTTTGGATAACTGGAACAGCCTGACCACCTAACCCGTAGAGGGACTCACGAAAAAGACATGGGTCACTTCCTCTCGCGGCAACTCAATCTTTACCTTGTCACATATTTGCCCGCGATCAGTGGTCTGACAAAAAATCTATGTAGAACATCTCTTTCGTACACTCGCCGACCGCAGTTCTTATTTGCTCAGGCATGTAACCCAGTGTTCTGCGGAACTCACCGCCTTGCTCCTATTGCCAATACCTGTTCTCAAATTCCAAAACGTAAATATATAATCCTGTAATTGAGTGAAACGCGTCACCATCGGTCCACATAACAACGGTCGTTTCAATGTGTCCTGAGGTAGCCTCAGCTTTGAAAGTAGCAACCACTCGCAGTCCAACCGTTTGACCGACGGAATTCAGCTTTGGCCCTTGTTCAAGAACTCCAGTGGCCCCTTTTAGCTTTCCTTGCAACCGGTCCTGAGCGGACTTGGTCGATTCAAAGTATTCAGTTCGTGTGACTATGGCTTCACAATCTGATGAACGGAATTGTTCTTCCTTATATCGAGCTCCTTTTCCTATAGTGCCCTCGCTGGCACCGATCGATTCAAAAGTTACTGCTTTAACTGATTCGATTCCTGGAAAGGCCGTCCTGTTATTTGATGATTCGGCTGATTTCTCGAACGCCAGGGCGTGTCCTAACAAAGGAGATGTAATGGAAAGGAAATGTGAACCTTTATTTGAAACTATCTTTGCGTGGGCTTTAAGTTCTCCGTCCGTAGCAAACTGCATTACAACTCTCTCACCGAGACGCTGACCCTTGTCGTCTAAGATGGGCTCCCGATCAAGAACTTCAGCGGCCTTTTGAGCCTCTCTCTGAATTTCGTCAAGGGCACGACCCGGCGAATTAAAGAATATGACCGTAGAGGAAAGTGGTACACAGTCAGATGACTGGTAGCGCTGCTCAGAGAACCGGACCCCGTCGCTAGTCTTTCCATCGAAAATCGAAATCTGCCTGAATGTTAGTTCATCCGTTGCGCTCTTGGTCACAGCCGCCAGCTCCTGAGTCATCCTTGCACTTCGCTCCGGCCCTCTTTTCAACAAGAACACCGCACCAACTGCGGCGGCGACAAGAACCACAGCGGTAATGCTTGACACCTCAATTGCGTTTCGCTTAGCTCTAAGCATGCTAAGAGGACTCCAGGTAGTGTGATATGGGAGGAACATAGGTGACTAGTCCTATTTCGAGAGATTGGCAGATCGTTTGGGAGCGAAGGCCTGGGAGTATTGATCATTACTCTCCGGCGCTTGTGGGATAAAAACATGCCGCGAGGAAAACTGCAAGCGGCGCGGAACCAACCATGCGACGTGCGAGAGGAACCGGGAGTCCATGACAAAATCAAAAATTCGCCCCGTAAAGAAGCGAAGCACCTTGAAATATTAGCGACTGATTTCCGACGAGGTTTGACGGCGTCAGCCATGGAATCTTGACCAAAACCGTTGGCAACACTATACTTCTTTGATTCCGGTGTCAATAGCTCTCTTACTCATTTTTGGATAAGCCCAGTCGGCCGGGACCCGTCAAATTTCCGCGTCAACGATCCGCTTCGACAATCTAGCACCACGAACCCGAGAAGGGCCTAAGTCTTAGGAATTCATTAACCATTGGTCGTTTACCAGCCTCGGAGGGCCGGCAAGTTCCGGATCGGCCCTTGAAAGCCCACTTGATTACTTTTGATTCCGGTCTGCATCGAGAAAAGCTTCGCCGGCAGAGATTGCCCCTCGGCTGCGCAAGCATCAAACCGCATGAGTGTCGCCGTCCCGCGCAAGCTGTATCAAACTCTGGCCATCGCAGTCGCGTTGGTGTTTGTCTATTTCACCGTGCTCATGAAGTTGGGTAGCGATTGGTGGAATGACGAGAATTATTCGCACGGCCTGCTGATTCCCTTCATCGTCGGCTATATCCTTTGGCAGGAGCGAGCAAGCTTTTCTAAAACGCCAACCAGTCCCGGTGCTTTGTGGGGCGCGATAGGCGTTGGCATGTCATTGCTTCTGTTGTGGGCCGGCGTGGCCGGCGCTGAGCTTTTTGTCCAGCGCCTGTCGCTGATATTGATGGTCACGAGCGTTGTGATTTACTTCTGGGGCTTCCGCCTGCTGCGGCTGGTCGCAGTCCCGCTATCGCTGTTAATTCTTTCGATCCCTATTCCGCAGATCATTTTCAACCGGATCGCTTTTCCGCTGCAGCTCTTCGCGTCGCGCTGTGCCGTGGGGGCAATGTCTTTCTTCAACATTCCGGTGCTGCGACAGGGAAACATAATCGAACTGATGCCGCTGGGAGCCAGTGAGCCGAAAAGACTGGCCGTGGTTGAAGCGTGCAGCGGCATCCGGTCGTTGATAACGCTGGTCACGCTGGCCGTTGTTTACGCGTACTTTACGAAACCGAAAGGTGATCGGAATGAGGAGCCAGGGCCGGGCAAAGAGCGCACGGGACGTCCGCGCGCCCAACATAAAGTTTTTGGATTCCTTAAGAGTTTCACGTTTTGGCGGTCTCTGATCCTGGTGGTGGCGGCCGTGCCGATAGCAATTCTGACTAATGCTTTACGGGTCAGCGGCACCGGCGTTTTGGCCCATTACTACGGCACGCGCGTGGCGGATGGTTTCTTTCATACATACTCAGGCTGGGTAATCTACATCGCCGCGGCGGTGTTGCTGTTCGCAACCGGCTGGGTTTTGGATCGCTTTGCTCGATTTGGAAAAGGATCGGTGCACCAGTTTGGAAGAGAGTCCGTGAGGCGGACGCTTGAAAATAGCCCCCCGATTCATCGGAATCGGTTCGGAGATTGAGATGTCAGTCCGCAAAGCGGACGACTGAAATGTGACGAGTGATGAGAGCTTACAAAGACACCACAATAATGAACAACGATTTCTGCCGCCCGCTTCACGGGCTTGCGGCCATTGTGGGGACTCGGTACCCAGCAGTGAACTGCTGGGCTATTTTCGATTCGTCCGCTGCGCGGACTCGATAAGACAACCATGACTAATCGAACAAATACTATTCGTTTCTGTGCGCTGCTCGCCGTGCTGTTACTTGGCGGCGGAGTCATTAATGTCTGGGAACGCGCCGGCGAGGCGCACGTCTCACGCCGCAACCTGAAGGATTTTCCCGCGCAAGTCGGTTCGTGGCGTCAGGTGGGCGACGATCTCCGTTTCGATGACGAAACCGAGAAGGTCCTCCGCGCCGATGATTATCTCTCGCGGAATTTTGTCTCCAACGGCCACACCGCTTCTTTTTATGTCGGCTATTATGCGACCCAACGTAACGGCGCAACCTATCACAGTCCTCTGAATTGCCTGCCCGGTTCGGGTTGGGTCATGAGCGACCCCGCTCGCATCACGATCGCGCCTGCCGGCGGCGGCGCCCCGTTTGAAGCCAACCGATTTGTCATCGCCAACGGCCGGGACCGGGCCCTAATGATTTACTGGTATCAGGGCCGTGGCCGTGCAGTTGCCAGCGAATACTGGGGAAAGATTTATACAGTTCTGGACAGCGTCCGCCGGCGTCGCTCGGACGGAGCGATGGTCCGGGTAATGGTTCCAGTGGGCAATTCACAGCCAGAGGCCCAAAACGCCGCAGTCGAAATGGCAGCACAGGCCGCCGCCGAACTCCCTGCTTTTGTTCCCAACTAAAAACCTCGTCGCTACCGCTTCGGGTTCTGCCACAGATTTTCCTGGGGAAAGGCGGGGATTACCTCTTTCTTACCTGTAACTCGACGGTGCGGCTCCGCACTGAACGAGGTCGGAAACAAGGTTTTTGACACAAGAAACTTCGTCTTAAGCGACCTTCACGCGACTTTGCCCGTCGCCGAAGACAATCGCCAAAGCGAGATAACCCGAGCGCAACGCTTTCAGTTGCTCGAAAGTCCGCGCTCACGGAGACCGCAATGAAAAATTACGAGTGCCGCCGAAAGTTCTACACCCTTCCCCTGTTCACTCTGCTGGTTGCCGCCGCGCTTTTGATCGCCGCTTGCACCACGCCGGAAAAAGCTAAAGCCCAACACGTCGCTCGCGGCCAGGCCCTGCTGAAAGATAAAAAGTTTCAGGAAGCCTCGCTCGAGTTCCGCAACGCTGCGCAAATCGACGAGAAGCTCGCCGATGCGCACTGGGGGTTGGCGAATGCCTACGAAGGTCTCCAGCGATACCAGGAAGCGTTCGAAGAGATGAAGCAGGTAGCGATACTCGATGCGAACAACCTCGATGTCCGCGTCCGCCTCGGGAATTATTATTTGATGGGCGGCAAACAATCGCCGACGGCTGTTTCTGAAGCTGAACGTCTGGCGAAAGAGGTTTTGCAAAAGGACGGGAACCATATCGAAGGTCACATCCTGATGGGCAGTGTGTTGTTTGCGCAGGACCACAAGCCCGAAGCCTTCGCCGAACTGAAGCGAGCGATTGAAATCGATCCCAAGCGGGTTGAATCTTATCTGAGTCTGGCGCGCTTTCATGCGCAGAGCAACGATCCGACCACCGCCGAATCAATCTATCAACGCGCGATTTCCGTCAATGGCTCGTCCGCGCTGGCTCACTACGAGTACGGAAAGTTTCTGGTCCAGATCAAACGTCTGGACAATGCCGAAACTGAGTTTCAAAAAGCTGTTCAGGTAGACAGAGCCAACCGCGAAGCACGTTTTATTCTCGCCAGTTTCTATCTGGTCAACCGGCAATTCCCCAAAGCCGAAGAGGCCTACAAGGCCCTGGCTGAACTCGACAAAGACAAACCCGAAGGCCGTTCCGTCCTGGCGGATTTTTATTCCGCGACGGGCCGGGTAGACGAGGCCATGGCTATCTATAAAGAAGTTGTGGCGAAGTCGCCTGACTACACCCCGGCGCGCTACCGGCTGGCTGAGGCCATGCTGGTGCGCGGCGACGCGGACGGCGCTAAGAATGAAATTGCAAACATCCTGAAGAAGGATGCAAAAGATCGTCAGGCAATGATCTTGCGCGCCCGCATCGGAATGCAAAGCGGCGAACCCAATGACCTGAAGGCGGCGATCGAAGATCTGCGTGAAGTGCTCAAGCAGGAGCCGAATTCACGAGCGGCTTTATATTTTATCGCTGACGCCAACTTCCGGCTGGGCCAAATGGATCAGGCGCGGTCGTTTGCCGGCGACCTCGAACGAAATTATCCCGACTATCTGGCGGGAAAACTGATGCTGGTGCGAATCGAACTGGCCAGCGGCGATGCCAAGTCGGCTTTGCAGTCAGCCACTCAGTTGCAAGAGCGACTGGCAAAAGCCTCACCGGATCGCGACACGTCGCCGCAGATGCTGGCCGATCTGCAGGCCAACACAATGGTGGCGCACGGCTCAGCAGCCTTGCAGTTGAGAGACGCCAAAACGGCCCGCAAGGATTTTCTGGCGGCGCTGGCTGCGGCTCCCCGGAGCACCGACATTTACGTCAACCTTGCTTCAGTAGCTCTGGCCGAGAACAAAGCCGACGAAGCAATCAGTTTCTACAACAGCGCGCTCGGAATCGACAGCGCAAACTTCAACTCTTTGCGCGGTCTGATTACGATTTATGCCGCACAAAGCAAGATCGACCAGGCTCACGCGCGGATCGATCAAGCTCTCGCCAGTCAGCCAAACAACGCTTCTCTGCACTTTCTAAAAGGCCAGGTCTATGGCTTCGAGAGAAATGCGCAGGGCGCCGAAGCTGAATTCCGGCGCGCGCTGGAAATCGACAGCAACTACCTGGCGGCATATTCGGCCCTGGGTGCGCTGTTCGTGAATACAAATCAGCAGGATCGCGCGATTGCGGAGTACCAAAAGATCGTCGAGCGTCGTCCGGACAATGCCGCTGCCTACACACTGATCGGCATGCTTGAAATGAACCGTCAGAACTTCGACGCCGCGGTGGACTATTTCCGCAAGGCCGTTGCCAAGGACGGCAACTCAGTTTTCGCCGCCAACAATCTGGCGTGGATCTACGCCGTCTATGGCAAAGGCAACCTGGACGAAGCCGTGCGGCTGGCCCAGAGCGCCGTGCAAGCCAGCCCCGGAGTACCGAGCTTCTCCGATACGCTGGGCTGGGTCTATTACAAAAAAGGTTTGTATGGCGCAGCCACCGAGCAACTCCAGAAGGCCGTATCGGTTGATGAAGCAGCCGCGCGCTCGACCAACGGCGTGGCCTCGCCGACCTATCGTTTTCATCTCGGAGTCGCGCTGGCCGCCAAGGGCGACAAAGCCGGCGCGCGCCGAGAAATCGAAGCCGCGCTGCGTCTCAGCCAGAAGACAAGTTTTCCTGAAGCTGACGAGGCCCGCAAAGCCCTGGCGACACTGTAAGTGACATCGGCGTTTAGCAGCGGGCTACCGCCCGCTGGGTCGGGCAGTAGCCCGACTCTAAACAATCACACGAGGAGCACCAACCATGAGTGTTGAATTTCGACCGCGCAAACTGGGCGAGTACGCCAACATCGCGCGCAAACGGAAATGGCTGATCCTGCTGCCCACGATTGCCATTGGTCTGTCGATCGCTTACGCGGTCTATCGCCTGCCTGACGTCTACGAATCGGTGACGCTGATCGTCGTCAAACCATCGACGCTGCCCAACACGGTCGTGCCGGCGGTTGCCGAAGAAACCCTGACGCGAGAGCTGACCAGTATTTCTCAAGTCGTCACCAGCCGCAGTTCACTACAGCCGTTGATGGAAAAGTATGACCTCTATCACGAAGAGCGTCTGCGCGGCGAGCCGATGGAGTTGCTGATCGATCAGATGCGCAAGCAGATCAAGGTCGAGGTGAACACCACCCGCAACGAGATCACCAACGGATTCAACATTACCTATCGAGGGCGCGATCCGAAATCGACCCAGGTGGTCGCCGCCGAACTCGCCAGCAAATACATCGACGAGCAAACCAAGGGGACCGTCAACGCCGGCACATCCGCCAAACAGTTCATCGAAGAACAGGTGCGAACGGCCAAAGCAGAGCTCGACGCCAGTGACACTCAACGGCTCACTTATCTACAGCAGAATATGAACAATCTCCCTTCGCAGTCGCAGGCCCTGGTTGGGCGTTTGACTGGACTACACGAAGAACAGAAAGCGCTGATCGCCGAACAGGGCCGCCAGCGTGATCTGGGCGCGGCTTATCGCAGCCAACTGGCGGACATCACCAAGAGCTACGAACAGGAAATCGCTCTGTCCGCCGAGAACACAACCGATCCGAAGAGCACCCAGGCCTGGGCCGAACTGGTAAGACGTCGCGCTGAGCTCGAAGCAGCTCAGCAAAGTTTGTTGACGCAATACAAGCCGAAGCATCCGGACGTGGTCTCGAATCAGCTCCAGATCGATTCGGTCAAGCGCGCGCAGGATCAAATGATCGATGACTGGAAAACGCGAATTGAAGAACGGAAGCAGAAGCTCACCAACCTCAGCGATCCGCGAATTCTGTCGCTGAAAACGCAAATTGCAATGGTTGAGAGCGATTCAGACCGGACGCAAAAGTTGCTCAGCGAAACGAACGGGCAGATTGCCGATCTCACTGAGCGCATCAACGCTATTCCCATGGCTGAGGTTGGCCTGCAAGCAATCGATCGCGAATACCAGACGAAAAAGCTTAACTATGACAACCTGCTGGCCCAGCAACAGAAGATCGATGTCGGCGCCGACGCCGCCAAAGATTTTCAGGGCGGCGGCATTCAGGTCGTCGATCCCGCCAACCTGCCGGAACGTCCGGTCGCACCGAAGCGGGCCGCTTTGACTGCGGCTGGGTTTGGCATCGGCATGGCGTTGGGTTTTCTGCTCGCCATCGGCGCCGAGCTGCGACGCCTATTTACGATTCAGACTACTGAAGACGCGAAGCACTACACGGGTCTGCCCGTGCTCGCTTCAATTCCCGAGCTGTTAACGGCGGCCGAAGCCCGCGCCATTCCGCGTCGTCACAAACTGGCTATGGCGGCCGGACTGGCGACAGCTTTGGTGACCATGCCCGCGCTCGCATTCGTGCTGCGATTAACGCATGTACTCGAAAAGTTTTTGCTTTAAAGCAGTGGCACAGACTTCAGTCTGTGCTAATCGCCCTGGGAACACGGACTGAAGTCTGTGCCACCGTTGGAGGAGATATGTACGCAGAATTCTACGGACTGAAAGAAATGCCATTCGCGCTGACACCCGATCCGCGCTACATCTATTTCACCCCGTCGCACACCGAAGTGATGGCCAACCTTCACTACGGCATTGAAAGCGGCAAGGGGTTGATCGCGGTCACCGGCGAAGTCGGCACGGGCAAAACGACCATGCTGCGCTGGGTGATGCAGCGTCTCGACCGCACGGTGCTGGTCGCTTACATCTTCAATCCACGCCTGTCGGTGCCTGAGTTCTATCAGCACCTCGCCCGCCTGTTCGACATTCAGAATTGGGAAAGCAAATCCGATCTGCTGATCGAGCTGGGCAAAGTCCTCGACTCGCGTCACAGTCGCGGCCTGCGCACGGTGCTGATTATCGATGAGGCGCACGGGCTTTCAACCAGCGTGTTGGAAGAGGTGCGGCTGCTGGGCAACTTCGAATCCGACACTTCGAAGCAACTACAGATCGTCCTCACCGGCCAGCCGGAACTGCGCGCGGTCTTGAACAATCCCGACTTGCGCCAGCTAAAACAACGCGTGGCCCTGCGCTGCGATGTTAAGGCACTGCCCAACGTCGAAGAGACCGCACAGTACATCAGCTCTCGGCTTAAAGTTGCGGGAGCTCAACGCACCGACATTTTTTCGCCGGGCGCGGTCGACTATATCTTCCGTTGCTCGGAAGGCATCCCCCGCAACATCAACAATCTTTGCGACAACGCTCTGCTTAATGGCTTCGCCGCAGGTGAACAAATCATCAGCCGTGCTGCCGTGCAGGAAGTTGCCGAAACCTTCGACGTGTTGCCGCGCGCGCAGAATCTTGAAGAGCGCGAAGCTCCGGCGCGGATTTTTCCGGCGGCTGGGCGGGCTGAACTTTGGGCCGCGGGGAACGGCGATGCAAATGGCAACGGTCATCGGAACGGTAACGGAGGCGCCAGCACAAGTAGGAGCGCTGACATTCTTTCCATGGATCGCGCTCGTCCCGCAGTGACTGCACCGCCATCCGACATCGTCTTTAACGAGTATCCACGATCGAACGAATCGCCAACTACCATTGAAGAACTGGGCGCAGCTTTCAGCCGCTCAGGTCTTGTGAGGGGGAACAATGGGCAGAGTCTATGATGCGCTGAAGCGCGCTGAATCCGCGCCGCGCACTTTCAAACCTACACAGTCTTCAGTCAGCCGCAACGGCAACTCGGACAACGTCTCGTACTTCGTTCAGAAGCACGATCACGAACATCCGTGGGAAGGTTCGCCCTTCACCGCCATGCCCGCGGCTTTCAACTCAGCGTCCACTGCGCACACGGCCGAAGGGACCGGCGGGCCGGCACTCCCCGGCGGACCAGCTTCCCGTGATGCTGGGGCAACCTTGGACGCTGTAGGATCGACGCGCGCTGTCGAGTTCGCATCAAGAGAAGTCTTGGCTGCGCGCGTCGAACCACATCTGGTAGCTATTACCGAACCCCGTTCGCCCGAATGCGAGCAGTTTCGCTCGCTGCGAACTCGCCTGTTACAAGCGGGCGAGCGCGAGCGCAAACGCGCGTTCGTGATCACCAGCGCAGGTGTTGGTGAAGGCAAGACCCTGACGGCCGTGAACCTGGCCTGGCTGTTGGCCCAAACCGACGGCGTGAAGGCACTCTTAATCGACGCGGATCTGCGTCAGCCCTGCGCCGCCGATTATCTCGGCATTGAAACTGAATATGGTTTATCGGAAGTTCTAACCGGAGAGACTCGTTTCAACCAAGCGGTCGTACAGCTGGAGCCATCCGGCCTGTACCTACTGCCTGGCGGCGCTGCTCGCGAAGACGTAGCCGAGTTGCTCTCGGGTCCGCGCTTCGGCCGTTTGCTTGACGAAGCGCGGAAGCATTTTGATTTCATCATTATCGATGCCCCGCCACTCGGCGTTTTCACTGACGCTAATCTCCTGATCAATCGCGCCGATTCGGCGATCCTGGTCGTGCGCGCCGCCAAGACTCGCTATGCGGTCGTCGATCGCCTGCTCGAGCAACTGCCACGCGAGCGTTTGCTCGGCGTGGTGCTCAATCGGGCGGACACGAAGCTGGATGAAAATGCTTATTACTATCAGCCGCGCCAGTTGCGTCTGGCGCCGGAAGCTGTCGAAGAAACCGAAGTGATCGAAGACTACGACGATGCCGATGAGCCTGGGCTGATTTACATCGAGGAGGATGTCGTTTCTTGAAGCCGGCACGGTTCAATCAACGGATGCTGCTGTTACTGCTGGCCGAAGCTGTCTTGCTCTTCGGCGGCCTGGTAGTAGCCGTGTATGTTCGTCTGGGCGCAATCGACGCCGAAGACGCGCTCATCACCCGTCATGGTTTTTACAAAGCCGCGTTGGCCACGGTTTTTTGTCTCGCCTCGTTTTATCTGCTCGACCTTTACGATTTCGTCGTGATGCATGACCGGCGCGAATTGGTTCTGCGCCTCTTGCAGGCACTGGGACTCGCCTGGATCGCTCTGGCGCTAGTCTTCTATCTCATGCCGCAGGTAATGATCGGACGCGGCGTTTCGATGATTTCTCTGCCGCTCGCTTTGTTACTGATGGTTGGCTGGCGCCTGGCAATCCACTGGGTGCTCGGTCATCCCGAAATCGGCGAGCGCATTTTGATCGTCGGCTCAGGACCATTCGCCATAGAGATCGCGCGTGAAACACTGGGTCGGCCCGATGCCGGCTTTCGCGTAGTCGGCTTTGTCGACAGCGATCCGGCCTTAGTCGGCAAGAGCCTCATCAACCCAAAGGTAATTGGTCTGACTTCGGAATTAGGAGCGCTCGTGCGCAGCGAGCACATCGATCGGATCGTAGTCGCCATTGGCGACCGGCGTGGTCAGTTTCCTACTGAAGAGCTTTTGCGTTTGAGTCTGTCGGGTGACGTTTCGATCGAAGAAAGCGCTTCCTTTTATGAACGTCTGACCGGCCGCGTACTGCTGGACTTGATCCGGCCGTCATGGCTGATCTTCTCGAGCCGGGGCCGGCGCGCGCGTCTCAATGAACTGGCCGGCGCCGCCATGCACCGGACGGTCGCACTGTTTGGCGCCATCCTTTCTTTTCCAATTGCGATCTTTACCGCGATGCTGATCAAGATTGAATCGCGCGGGCCCATTTTTTACCGGCAGGAACGGGTCGGCAAAAACGGCCGCGTGTTTAGCCTGATGAAGTTTCGCTCGATGCGCGTCGATGCTGAAAAAGACGGACCGGTGTGGGCCAAAACGGAAGACGAGCGCACAACGCGCGTGGGGCGCATCATTCGCAAGATTCGCGTGGACGAGATCCCGCAGTTCTGGAACATCCTGCGTGGCGACATGAATTTTGTCGGCCCGCGGCCCGAGCGCCCGCACTTCATCGCGCAACTGGCACAGGAAATTCCCTTTTACGAACAGCGGCACCTGGTCGCGCCCGGGCTGACGGGTTGGGCCCAAATCAAGTATCCGTACGGCGCGTCAATCGAAGACGCCAAACAGAAGTTGGAATACGATCTTTACTATCTGAAGAACCAGAGCATCACGCTCGACGCGACGATCATGTTCGAAACCATCAAGACGATCCTGCTGGGTCGCGGAGGAAGATAGAACATCAGTTTAGAGGCGGGCTACCGCCCGCCGGCAACAAGACAAGTCGGGCAGTAGCCCGACTCTAAACGGGAACCTTAGTCGGAGGTTGAAACTATGAAGCTGATAACTCAAACAATTGCCCTGGCGATGGCGTTGATATTTACTGCTGGGACCTTCGCCCAGTCGCCGACAAACGCCACTCGTCAACGAAAGGCGACCACTGGCGACGCGCCCCAAACAGCGTCCGAGGCAAAGCCTGGCGCTAATCCCGCGACGACCAGCGACGCAGTCGTTGATAAGGACAAGAGCAAGACGGCCGCAGCCGATGGGCCGTTTAGTGAGCCAACTCCGGCAACTGTTACGCCTGTCACGGCCAAAGGTGACAAGGCCAATAGTAAGGAGCCGAGCAAGACGCTGGCTGAAGTTACCGCCGACGGCCAAACGAATCGTCGTGATCAGGCGGCGGAAGAAGACGCGATCGTTCCTTACTACAACAATTTTTTTACGACCTATCGTCTCGGTCCTGAAGACGTGATCTCGGTTACGGTTTTCGGTCAGGATCGTTATTCGAAAGGTGGTATCACCGTTCCACCCAGCGGGCGTATCTCGCTGGCTCTGATTCCCGATGGCATTTTCGTGAATGGCAAGACCGTCGATCAGGTGGCTGAGCTGGTCAAGAAGCGCTATGACGAATTCATCATCGGTCCGCAGGTGTCGGTTTCTCTCGATCGCGCCGGTTCTTATCGGTACAGCGTAATCGGTGACGTGGCCCAGCCGGGAATCAAACTGATGTCGCGTCGTCTCTCGGTGACCGAAGCTCTGTCTGAAGCGGGCGGCGTGCTGCAAACCGGCAATCGCAGCAAGGTCTTTGTGCTGCGGCGGCAAGCCAATGGAACACTCACGCCGATTCCGGTGAATGTTTCGGCAATCTATAAAGGGCAGGCGCCCGACTCGATTTATCTGGTGCCCGGCGATCAGGTCGTCGTACCTGGCAACACCTTAAAGAAATTACAGACAATCATGGGATTCACCCAGGTACTTACCTTCGCCCGATTGTTTACCGGTGGATTCTGAAAAGACAGGTCAGTACCGGGAGCGGTAGCGACCGGGTCCCGTCCTGGTCATCTCGGCCGTTTGGTTTGTTGAGACCCGGTCGCTACCGCTCCCGGTACTGACCTCACAACGAACTGGAGAGACTTCAATGCCCCGAACTGTGAACATTTCGGCGCTCCGCAGCCTTCTGCCGACTGCCTTCTGCCTTCTGCTTTCTGCCTTCTGCCTTCTACCAACTGCCTCCGCCGCAAGCTGGACCCGTCAACCCACGGGCACGATGGCCTGGCTGCACGGGATTTACTTTCTCGATCAAAACCGCGGCTGGGTTGCCGGCAGTGGCGGCACACTTTTGGAGACAATCGACGGCGGACAAACCTGGAACAAACTCTACCCGCTGACCAAAGACAATCTGCGCGACGTTTACTTTGCGAACGAAAAAATTGGCTGGCTGGTAGCAGAGCGCGACGTATACAAACTGAAAACGAATGACGAACCGCGGACCTACCTGCTGAAAACTCAGGACGGAGGTCTTAGTTGGCAGCGTGTATTTCTCAAAGGCGCGGATGCCAATTCCCGTCTGGTGCGGGTGGTGTTTGCTGATATCCAGAGGGGCTGGCTGTTTGGGGAAAGCGGCATCGTCTTTGCCACGCGTGATGGCGGCGTGCAATGGTCGCGCCAACCTGCGCCCACCAGTCATCTGTTGTTAGGTGGGACCTTCGTCGACTATGCCCACGGATGGTTGGTCGGGGCCGGCGGCACGATTCTGCAAACCAACGATGGCGGCATGACCTGGCAGAGTGGAGTAGTTCGCGATGGCGCCGGCGCGCGCTTTACGGCGACGAGTTTCGCCGGAAACAGTTTGGGTTGGGCCGTCGGCACCGCAGGTCTCGTCTTTGCGACGAC
>DATNNY010000155.1:0-3880 GCA_035601635.1 Pyrinomonadaceae bacterium | reverse complement strand
TGCTCCGACGACATCTTACCCGATCCTCCTGCCCACGCGGCTCGGGGATTTTTGCTTCGATTGTTATACTCGAAGCTCACCAATCCAGTGCAGGAGACCACAAGATGAACCTCTACCGGTGGATTTGGACGCTGACTCTCGCGATCGCGGTTGCCGCACCCGGCGCAGTCTCTTTTTGCAAGGTGGTTAAGAAAGAGAAGGAGATTTACTCCGAAAGCGCCGATGCGCACGCTGAAATCAAAGAGGCTCTAAAAAAAGCGGCTGCGGAGCATAAGCGCGTCATTGTTGTGTTTGGAGCAAACTGGTGTTACGACTGCCACGTGCTCGATAGGGCTTTTCATCGTTCAGACTTGGCGCCGATAATCTTCGCCAACTACGAGGTTGTACACGTCGATATCGGAAAGGGAGAAAAGAATCAGGACCTGATGAAGGAGTACGAGGTTCCGATGAAGCGTGGAATTCCAGGATTGGCCGTGCTTGATGCCGATGGGAAGCTGGTTTACAGCCAGAAAAATGGCGAATTCGAGAATGCGCGAGCGCTCGCTCCGGAAGATTTTCTGGCATTTCTGAACAAGTGGAAACCAGCGGCACAGAGCCGGTGAGTTTTAAGATTACTCAACCTTCCCGATAAAAAGGCGCGGCTTGTTGCGCCGCGCCCGAGGGGAGAAAAGTCAGTCGTCCGCCAGTTAGTCCACCACCAGCTTATTTTCAACACTGAACGCGCCAGGTACGGAGTTCGCACGGATTCCGGCAATGGTCTTGTCCATCGTGCTCTCGACGGTTCCATAGAGCGTCACGTGTCCGTTGTCTACCACGATGCGGATCGGATGCACCGGGTCGGACGCGTAGCGGCCAAGCACCGAATCGCGATAAATCGCGCGAGCCGTGCGCACCCGAATCGAATCGTCAAACAGAGAAACCGGCAGCACGTTCACCTGGTTCACAACGTCCTTGACGCCAGGCGTACGCGCCACGATGGCGAGCGCCGAGTCCTTCGCTACGTCGTTTAGGGTGTCGCCGTTGATTGTGGCGACGCCCTCTTTTACGCTGAGCGCAAGATAGTTGAACGCATTGTCGTAGTATCCGACGCGGTCATAAGCCAGCTTCTTTGCCAGTTTCTGCTGGAGCTGGGCATCGGGCACGGTTTCTCCCGCGACCGCGATGTCATTCCGAACACCGGTGACGTTTGCGAGCTTTTTAGTTTTCTTCGCGGCATCAAGTTTGTCCTGATAAAGACCGACCGTACCGGTCAGGGTCACGATGCCATCTTCGACGCTTGAGTTCACCCCTTGCAGTTGCTTCGCGTCATGAAGCTTGTGGGTGACCGTCTGCTGAATCTGCTGATCATAGCGGCCCGTAGTGGCCATTGCAGTCATACTCAGCAGGACGAGCATCGCCACAGTCACGGCAAGTCCTCGTTTTTGCTTCTTCATTGGTTACCATCCCTACCGGAATCCGCTTTCTCGCGGTATTAACCGGTTAGTTAAATAGATGCACGGCGGGTCGTCCAGGATGCTGGCTAGGGTGTTTTTACAAATTATTACAAAAGTAAAAAGGAACTTGACGAAGGTTTGACAAGTCCTTGTCATAACGACTAATCTCCAGCCATGTCCCGTGGTTTACAAGCGGAACTTAAGCAGAAGATTCCATTCGCCAGTCGAGAAGCGGAAGCCTATCTTTCGCTGTTGCGTACGGCCGATGCGCTCCAGACACAGGTCGAGACCAAACTCAAGGTGTTTGGACTTACCGGCACGCAATACAACGCGCTGCGCATCTTGCGCGGAGCTGGGCCGGAAGGCTTGCCGTGCCGCGAGATTGGCGAGCGCATGATCACGCGCGATCCCGACATTACGCGCCTGCTCGATCGCCTGGAGGATCGCGGTTTCGTCCAGCGCATGCGTGCCAAGCACGATCGCCGTGTGATCTACGGAACGATCACCGCTGCTGGGCTGAAACTTCTACGCGCAATGGACGGGCCCCTCGAAAAGTTCGGCCGGGAAATGCTCCGCCACGTCGGACAAGAAAAGCTGAAGCAGTTGATTGAATTGCTGGAACTGGTGAGGGAAGGAAAGGCTTTTCACCGCCGAGACGCCGACAGCTCCGAGTAAAAACCTTCCACCTGCTATCTCTTTCGCCTTGCCGCTTTCTTCTTTGATGATGCAGCAGCCTTCTCAACGGCAGTCTTGTTCGGAAACACGCGCGCAAAGATCTTGTCGATGTTCTTCAACTGCCGCTTAAGATCAAAGGCGCGCTCGATCTTCGCCCGCGGCACTTGTTCGCGAATAGTGGGATCGTTTACGACAAGATCATGGAAGTCCAGGCCTTCTCGCCATGCGTGCATGGCGTGATTCTGCACCAGGCGATATGCGTCTTCGCGGGATACGCCGCTCTCGACCAGGTCGAGCAACAACTGTCCGCTGAAGACGAGGCCGCGTGTGCTCTCGAGATTGGCAAGCATGCGCTCGGGATAGACGAACATGGTCCCGATCAAGTTCGCCGTCTTGTTGAGCAGGTAGTCGGCGAGCGTAGTCGAGTCCGGGATGATGATGCGTTCAGCGGATGAGTGCGAAATATCGCGCTCGTGCCAAAGCGCGACGTTTTCGAATCCGGCCTGCGCGTTCGCTCGCACCACACGCGCTAGTCCAGAGATCTGTTCGCTGCTGACGGGATTGCGCTTATGCGGCATCGCCGACGAACCCTTCTGCTTTTCGCTGAAATATTCCTCGGCCTCGCGCACTTCGGTGCGCTGTAGGTGGCGGATTTCGGTTGCGATCTTGTCGAGCGTCGACGCGATCGTCGCCAATGTGGACAGATAGTGGGCATGGCGGTCGCGCTGAATTACCTGCGACGAGATTGCGGCGGCTTTTAGTCCCAGGCGGGCGCAGATCTTGTCTTCGAGTTCCGGCGTGAGATGGGCAAACGTTCCAACCGCGCCCGAGAACTTGCCCACTCGCAGATCTTCGGCGGCGGCCTTGAAGCGCGCGATGTTGCGCTGAGTCTCCGAATACCAGTTGGCGATTTTGAATCCAAAGGTGATGGGTTCGGCATGGATGCCGTGGGTGCGCCCGATCATCGGCGTGTCTTTGAACTCCCAGGCCCGGCGTTCGAGCAGCTCGGCCAGAAGCTCCAGGTCGCCTGCGATCAGCGACGAGGCTTGCTGAATGAGCAACGCCTGCGCCGTATCGACCACATCGTTCGAGGTCAGGCCATAGTGGAACCAGCGGGCATGCGGGCCAACGATCTCGGCCACGGCCGTCGTGAAGGCTATGACGTCGTGTTTGACCTCGGCCTCGATCTGGAAAATACGGTCAACGCTGAAGTCGGCACGCGCATGGATCGCCTTGGCGGCTTCTTTCGGTACGATGCCAGCGGCGGCCAAAGTTTCCGTCGCGGCGACTTCGACCGCAAGCCAGGTGCGGAAGCGGTTTTCGTCGCTCCAGATGCGAGCCATCTCAGGCCGCGTATAGCGTGGGATCACGGGGGCTCTCTCCAAAGGGGGAACTGGGGATTGTAAATCAAGGCGGACGACCGCGTGTTGTTCGCAGAGCGCCAGCCGTTCCCGCCCGGCTCTTCGCTCAATGGTGGACGGGCGAGGGCGCCCGTCGCTCCACGTATCTACTCTACCGTGTGCTTCGCCGTGTACCCCTCTCGCGCGTAGACGATGTACTTTAACTCCTTGCCCTTCTGGTCGCGAATCTTGAGAGGACCACCGTCCGGCGCATGGAGTTCGACTTTCAGCTTGCGGTAGGTGCCATCAAGCTTGGTATTGCTGGGGTGGTAACTGATGCTGTACTGGTTGCGGATGTCGGCCGCAATGTCGTGAAAAATCTCGGGCAGTTCGCCTTCGAAGCGGGGAAAGTAGGCGCGCCCACCGGTCAGG
>DATNNY010000154.1:0-6887 GCA_035601635.1 Pyrinomonadaceae bacterium | reverse complement strand
CGTCGGTCGCCAAGATAGAGTTGATTTCCAACACTGCGGGGGCGGCCGCCGGAACGCGAGTCATCATCGAAGGCGGTCGCATGCGCGACGTCAAAGATGCTGCTCATCCGCGCGGAACAACGATCGGCGTGCGCGATCTGTTCTTCAATACGCCGGCAAGAAGAAAGTTTCTGCGCTCGGAAGCTACCGAAAGTTACCATCTCACTAATCTCGCGACACATTACGCGCTGGCACATCCCGAGATCGCTTTCACACTGACCAACAATGGTCGCGAGACCTTGCGCGTCGCCCCGGCTCAGGACTTGCGCGAGCGCGCCTATCAGATTTTCGGCCCGCAATTCCTCGATGGTCTACTGGAAGTCGATAACCGCACCGCCGATGCCGCCAGAGCTTTGCCCGCGCAGATTGCGCGCGTCCAGGGTTTTGTTTCGGCCCCACGTGAACGGCGAACCTCGCGCGATGCGCAGTTTCTTTTCGTCAATGGGCGCTTTGTGCGCGACCGTTTGATCGGCCGGGCGCTTTCAGAAGGATACCGCTCGATCCTGCCGCACGGCGTTTATCCGGCGGCTTTATTGTTCATCGACGTGCCGCTCGAAGAAGTCGATGTCAACGTTCATCCGGCTAAAACCGAAGTTCGCTTTCGCCGCGCCGCAGCCGTCGCGGACGCCGTGCGCGAAGCTGTCCGGGCCGGGCTGTCGAGCGCGGGTTATGCGCCGACTACTGAAATCCGTGATGCGGCGCCTGTTGTGATGAGCGAGGAAGCAGACGTCAACTTCGCTGAAAATTCAGATCCAACTGCTGTCATCGATGACCTGGCAAGAGAGGCTCCGAAAAAGGATTTCACTTTACGCCCTGAGCCACAGCAGGAACGAATCGGTTTTGGGTTTGCAACGGCCCCGAAACGCGAGTCAGAGAACGACACGCAAGTGCGACCTACGACTCCAATATTGTCCCTTGCGGATCCAATCCCCGCCGACCAATTGAACGAAGCAGCCACGATCTCTGAATCGTTTCCGGATAACGTTGCGGCGAGCACGCTGTCCGGCTTGCCACCGCTGGATTCCGCGCTCAAGTTTGTGCGTGAGGCCCCGGTTGAATCCCTGAGTCCCAACATCCGGCCGTTGGGCCAACTCGACGAAAGCTTCATCATTGCTACTGATAACGAAGGATTGCTGCTGATCGATCAGCACGTCGCCCATGAGCGCGTGCTGTTTGATAAGTACCGCGCCATGGAAACCGTCCGACGTCCCGAATCCCAACAGATGCTGATTCCAGAGACGTTCGATCTCACGCCGGCACAGGCGGCGGCTTTTGAGACGGTTGCGGATGAGCTTGAAAGTTACGGCTTTGAACTGATGAGACTTTCCGGCCGCACCGTGGCCATCAAAGCCACGCCTGCTGACTTGCCCGCGAGCGAAGCGCGCAACGTCCTCGCCGAAGTCCTGGATACAGTTGATTCAGAAAAGCGCGGCGCCGCGCGGGCGACTCTGCGGGATGAGATTGCCGCGTCGCTGGCTTGTCACGCGGCCATCAAAGTGAATATGCCGCTGGCGCCTGAGAAGATGCGCTGGCTAATCGATCGTCTGCTGCTGACCTCTTCACCAACGACCTGCCCGCACGGAAGACCGGTGATTCTGCGGCTAACCACGCAGGATATTTTGAAAGGGTTTCATCGGATTTGACAGGGCAGAAGCCCGAACGTGAGGGAGGCTCAGTTATTCGTCGAGTAAGTCACCGAGCCCTCCCTTACGGTCGGGCTACTGCCCCGACGCAACTGCAGGTTAGTGTGCCCACGGCAGGCTCTTCAGCGTCCACTCATCGCGGGGATATTTCTCGGCTAGTTCCTTCGCGACTTCACCCAGCACAGTGTGATCGTTCGTAGCTTTGTAATGACTCACGCCGCGCCAGTATATTGCTTCAGCGGCAACGGACGTGTCGGCGTACTTCTCGGCGACAGCCGCATAGATCGTTTCGGCGTCGGCCCATTTCTTGTGCATGAATGCCACGCGGCCCAGGCCTATTTCCAAACGGGCGCGAAACCAATTCTTTGGCAGGTAACCTTCGATGCGATAACGCTCCAAACCGTCCGCATCCATAACCAGAATGGTTGGCGTCCAGAGTGCGTCGAAGCGATGGAACCAGGCGGGATGTTCTTTGATGTGAGCTTCCAGAGGGACAAAACTCTGATTGATGAAGTTTGCAACCTCTTCGGCGCTGTATGACTCGGCTTCCAGCCGAGCACAGGCGCCTCAAGCAGGCGCGGCAGAGAAATCAATCAGCAAAGGTTTGTTCTGACCTTTGGCGTCCGCAAGTGCGGCGGCGACATCTTTCTTCCAATTGACGAGCATAGCGCAACCTTTCTTTGAGAAGAGCTCGATCACTTGAACGAGGCAAGCAAAATATGGGGGGTTAGGCCGCTATTATGGCGCACGTCCGAGAAAGATCAAACAGAACCGACCCAGACCGATCGTGTTTCGAAAGATTGACCTATACATCCTCGGGCTTCAAACCAGTGTGTTTGGCAATGCGCGCCAGCATCTTCGGACCAATCTCGTCTCTATCATGGAAGGCAAATACGACGTCCGGCCAGCTGGGCCGCGAGAGGGATCTTGTGAGAGCTTGATTCTCGTTTGATTGTCCAACCAACGCGGAGAAGCGCAGTCAGAACGCGTTTCGCTTTCGCAGATGACCACTGACTCATGCTGCAGCGAAGGAGATGTTAAGGAATTCTGGGGCGCCTTCCCCATGCTCCAGCCTGTCCGCAAGGACGCGGAGCGCAAGTGCCTGGGCTTTGGCAATAGCCTCGTCCGACGTTTTGCCATAAGCCAAAACTCCGGAAAGTTCAAGTACCTCGGCCAGCCAACGGCCGTCGCTTTCTTCTTCGTATTCAACTGTGAAGGTCATCGCCATTTCTGATGAGCATGCTATCACGAGTCGGGGCCGCGGTGGCAGTCAAAAGGTTAAGGTCTATAGACTCTCAAGGGTTCCCATTACCAGTTCAGCATCCAGCAGATCCGGCAGCAATGCATCGGGTTCATGAGCCAGCAGATCTTCCTTTGAATGCATTCTTCCGGTGGCCACGGCCAGGACCCGCGCGCCGAAGTGCCGCGCACAGGCGATGTCGTTGGGCGTGTCGCCAATCACGATGAACTGTTCGGGTTGAAGGTTCGCTCCCAGGTGCTCGTTGATTCGTTGCGCTGCGATGGCCGGCAAGTCGCGGCGATCGAACGACTCGTCGCCAAAGGCACCCGGCAGTTGAAAGAACTCCGAGAGGCCGGTCAGTACCAGCTTCAAATAAGCAGCGGGTTGTATGTTGCCGGTGAGCAAAGCCGAACGAAAACGCGGATGGTCGGCCACTTTTTGCAGGACCTCGCGCCCGCCCGGCATAGCATGGATAGTGTGCGCTCCATTGCCGGTGGCGCGTTTCATTTCTTCAATATAACAACGAAGCAGTTCATCCCGGCGCGCGACTATGTGCTCGCGGGTGATGCCTTTACCACGCAACGCCTCTTCGACAATCTGGAGATCCGTCATGCCTGAAACCATCATGTCACCCAACGAACCCGCCGTGCCGAAAACACGTTCGAGCATTGGGATGGTATAGTCCTTGAACACACCGTAACGCTTGCCGCGCACCAACGTACCATCGAGGTCCCAGAGCAGGACACGCATGGATGACTCGTTAACGATTTGAGATTCAGGGACCACTTTCCATTCGTCATTTTTCATTTGTTATTCGCCATTTGCGGGAACTCTATTTCGTGTGACTTCGTGGTTCGTTTTGCCTGGTTGAGTCATGAAGAATGATCCCCAGAACATTATTCGAATTCGAACCTAACTAATCAGAAGTGGTAAATGCCAAATGGGAAATATTCCTGGCAGACACAACACTCAACGTTCACCTTACTCTATTACCGCCAATACATCACCGCCGTTGACCGTGGCGCCGGTTTCAGTATTCAAGGCGATCACCGTGCCGGCTTTGGGCGCTTTTATTTCGTTCTGCATCTTCATGGCTTCGACCACCAGGAGACCGTCACCGGCCGCCACTTGGGCGCCCGCGGCAACCAGCACGCGGACGACTTTACCGGGCATCGGTGCGATGATCCGGGCCGCCACATCGCCGTGAACGCTCGCGGTGCTCGTACTATTGAGGCGCCTGGGATCAGTTAACGTTACAGCGAAACGCATCGTGCCGACGATCACCTCGATCACCTTACCGGATTCCGGCCGACCTTCGACGCGGCAGTTAAAAACCTGGCCATTGTATCTAAGCAGGAAACGGTCCGCTGACTCATCCGCGTCGAACTCATAAGCGCTGCCGCCGAGTTCGGCAAAAACACGGCCACCAGCTTCCCTTATCTGGATTTCGGTTTGGTAATCGGCAATCGCGGCGTGCAGTTTCATTGGTTGTCGATCAGCGTCGCTCCGGCAATCAGAGGGTGTTCGCTCCGCAAGAGCGATCTCTTTATAGAACTGACTAAGCTTTGATCTCTAGCAAAGAATCATCTGTGGGGCGCTCCTATAGACATCACGCGCCTAACGGTGTTCAGGAACTTTTCTCGTCACGATACTATTCAGGCTCGCTTCGCGCCCTGCCATCTTCCATTTACTCTGCTCGCCGGTCTGATGATCGGGTGGTGTCTTGCGGCGAGCGCGTGAGTAAGCGAGCGCCGCCGCGATGACGGCGATGTCCTGGTGCAGGCTGGAAGCCTGCGTCCCGCCCGCAAGATGCGGGCGCTCCTTCGCGCGCTCCCGGCGTTCGTTAAATCGCGAAATGAATCCGGTGTCCAGCCGGCCGTCGATGAATTCTTGATCGCGCACAATCTCGCGAAAGAAAGGGAGCGTCGTCTTAATTCCTCCGACCGCATACTCATCAAGCGCCCGCCGCAGGCGATCAATGGCCTGCGCGCGCGTGCTGCCCCACGCTGCCAGTTTGGAGATCATTGGATCGTAGTAGATGGAAACCTCGTCGCCTTGGGCAACACCGCTGTCATCGCGAATTCCGGGGCCGGCGGGCACGCGCAAAAAAGTGATCTTGCCCGGCGAAGGAAAGAAATTGTTTTCCGGATCTTCAGCATAGACACGACACTCGATCGCGTGCCCTCGCCAGTGCATATCGTCCTGGCCAAATGATAGTCGAGCGCCGGCAGCAACCTTAATCTGCTCGCACACCAGGTCAAATCCCGTGACCAGCTCAGTGACCGGGTGCTCGACCTGCAAACGCGTGTTCATCTCCAGAAAATAGAACTCCCGCGTCGCGTCTGAAAACAAAAACTCGACAGTGCCGGCGCCGACATAGTTCACAGCCTTGGCGATCCTGATCGCCGCCGCGCCCATCCGCTCACGGAGGGACTGGTCGTCAATCGGCGAAGGGCACTCCTCGATCACTTTCTGATGCCGGCGCTGAATTGAACATTCACGCTCACCCAAATGCACACAGCTGCCGTATGCATCGGCAAAGATCTGAATCTCGATATGGCGGGGACGCTCGACGAGTTTTTCCAGATAGATTTCCGGATCGCCGAAAGCCGCCGCGGCCTCAGCCTGAGCGGTTTCAAAAGCAGAAAGCAGTTCGCTCTCCTGGGCAACCTGTCGCATGCCTTTACCACCGCCTCCGGCCGCGGCTTTCAGCATTACCGGATAACCAAAATCAGCGGCGGTGGCGCGCGCCGCGTCGTAACTTTGCAACGACCCTGTGGTGCCCGGAACCACCGGCACGCCGGCGGCAACAGCCGCGCGGCGCGCACTGATCTTCGAACCCATCACTTCCATTGCGTCCGCAGCCGGGCCGATAAAGGTCAAACCTGCGTCGGCAACGGCGCGGGCGAAGGCGGCGTTTTCGGCCAGAAATCCGTAACCCGGATGGATCGCTTCGGCCCCGGACTGTTTGGCGGCATTCATAATCGCCGTCACATTCAGGTAACTCTGATTCGAAGGCGCCGGACCAATTGGGTAAGCTTCGTCCGAGATTCTGACATGCAACGCCTTGGCATCAGCGTCCGAAAATACCACCACTGGCGAGACTCCCAGATCGCGACAGGCGCGAATAATACGGACAGCAATCTCGCCTCGATTCGCAATTAGGATTTTACGAAACATGAAATAGTCAGTTGTCAGTTGTCAGTGTACGTGACGCCCTTTGTTGTTGCAGCAAACCCAAACTGTGTATCACAACAACGAACAACTGACTACTGACCACTGACTATTTTAGACCACAAACGAATTGGCGGGACTATGCGGATCGTATCTCAGCACTACTGTGGTGCCGGGCAGGTAATCGTGAGTACGCAGAAGTTGCTCAGCGTCCAGACGCTGGAACGCTTGATAGTCGACTCCTCCAATGGAGTAGCTGTAGGAGAGCATCGTGTTGCCGTCGCCGTCCACGTCAGTACCCAGCACCGTGGCGTCGCCAAGGCGGCCCGCGCGCAAGAGCAAAGCGCGACGGGCAATTTCCGGATCTTCTTTCTTACGGCGGAACCGGTCCAGCAGAGACATGACGCTTAAGGCGCGTTGTGGCGGGTGGACGACGCCGGCAGTTCTGAGACTTTAGTAATGACGCCGTCATGCACCATGAAATCATCGTCCGTGTTGAGAATCTTGTCCGGGCCCGGCAAGCGCAGGTCGTAGCTGGTGAAGGAAACGCCGCCATGATCAGCAGCCGGATCGGCGCCGCCTCCGGCTTTGCGAATCGCGCTTCCGCGCTGAGCCAGCGGCTTGGATTTGGTTGAAGCGGCGGCCTGCATAGAACTCGCTTGATATCCCGTCGGGTCGACATTGCGAAGCGCCTCAGCAATCGCGCCATCCGGATCGGGCAGGGCGCTTAACTTCTCAACGAGTTCATCATTAGCCGGCAGTGTTCCATGCAACTCCCGATATTCGAGCAG
>DATNNY010000153.1:0-7681 GCA_035601635.1 Pyrinomonadaceae bacterium | reverse complement strand
ACCAGTGCTTCGACGCGTTTCAAGTTGGAAGAGATTCAGGATGCTGCGATCTCCTTCGTTAACCAGCTCCGTCCGGATGATCGGGTGATAGTGGTTTCCTTTGACGACAAAATCCATGTGTGGACCCAGCCAACGAATGATCGCGCCACTATGCGCGACGCCATTCTGCGGACCAGAATCGGTTCCGGCACGAGGCTCTACGACGCCGTGGATCAGGTGATCCATCAGCAATTAAGCCGGATCGAAGGGCGCAAGGCTATCGTGCTGTTCACCGACGGCGTTGATACGACGAGCAAACACGCGACCTATGAAACCACCGTGCGGGACGCCGAAGAGTTTGACGCGCTGATCTATCCGGTTGAATACAACACTTATTCGGACATGGGTGGTGGTTGGCCGGGTTCTGGCGGATCGCGCCGCGGTGGCGGCGGTGGCGGCGGCTATCCGGGAGGCAATGGCGGGGGCGGCGGGAGCGTTCTTGACGTTCTCGGAGCGATTTTTGGAGGCGGTAACGGCGGTGGGAGTTATCCCCGCGGTGGTGGAGGCGGACGGCGCGGAGGCGGCGGCAACTGGCCCGGCGGCGGCGGTTCAGGTAATAGTCAGGCAGAGTACGAGCGCGCTGATCAGTATCTTCACGACCTGGCGCGAGTGAGCGGCGCGCGTCTCTATGACGCTGAGCAGCAGAATCTTGATTACGCTTTTCGCTCAGTCGCAGAAGAGCTAAGACGTCAGTACAGTCTTGGTTACTATCCGAAAAACGCGCCGCATGCCGGAGAAAGGCGCACAGTCAAGGTGCGGGTCAACCGGCCTGAATTGGTGGTTCGCACTCGCGACAGCTACGTTTTCCAATCCGGCAACGCGACCGCCCAGAGTAACAATCAACCTGCGAAACCACCGGTATTGAAGAAAGAATTCGGTGGGACTTTTTAAATATTTCTCTGTAATTACTGTCTAGCCAGAATCTGAATGCCGTTACAGAACCGCGAGCGGTAGCGAGCGGGATAAAGGCTCAACCTCCAACAAACTCGTTTTTCGCATCCTGTGCGTTGAGCTCTTGTCCCGCTCGCTACCGCTCGCGCTTCTGCACCTTTGCGCAGTTTCTCCCCACGGAAAATCACACGACAGTCCCATCAGGAATCAGACCGTTCTTCGGGACGATAATGATTCGATCGCGAATGTAATAGGACCCGTTCGGTCCATCCGCCTCTTCTATTCCAGCTTCATTCAGCAGCCGCACCCCGGCGCCGATGCGCGCATTTTTGTCGACGATCGCGCGACGGACAATCGTCCCCTCACCGACGCCGATCCAGGGGCGGCCGGCCTCAAGATCCACCTGCATGGCTTCCAGCGTCTGATAGTAATCAGCTCCCATCATATAAGAGGCTTCGATCTGCGAACCGTTACCAAGACGGCTGCGCAGACCGATTAGTGAGTTATTAATTCTCGCGCCGTTAATAATGCAGCCTTCGCTGATAATCGAATTGCGAATCTCGCAGTCATCAATCTTGGATGGTGGCAGATATCGGGAGCGGGTTAGCAGAGGAGCTTCGGCGTCAAACAAATTGAATGGCGGAAGCGCGGTGGTCATGTCGAGATTGGCCTTGTAGAAAGCGCCAATCGTTCCGATATCTTCCCAGTAACCGTCGAACAGATAAGCCTGAACGTTGTATTTGTGAATGCTTCCGGGAATTACTTCCTTGCCAAAATCCAGGCGCGATTTGTCTTCGGCCAGAACCTCTTCCAGGCGGTCATAGTTAAAAATGTAAATGCCCATTGAAGCGAGATAAGGCCGCGCGAGGGCTTCTTCTGGACTGAGACCAAGCGTGCTTGTATCGACGCGCATTGCCTCGAGTGCTTCACCCTCCGGCTTTTCCCGAAACTCGATCACCCTGCCTTCGCTGTCGGTCTTGAGCAAACCGAATTCACTGGCTGAGTCAGGCACGATCGGGATGACCGCGATGGTGATGTCGGCGTGGCTCTCGTCATGCCGCGCCAGGAACTTGCGATAGTCCATGCGATACAAATGATCGCCGGAGAGAATCAGCAGCGTGTCGATGCGCCAATCGCGTATGTGCGGCAGCACCTGACGCACTGCATCGGCAGTACCCCGGAACCAGTGGCTGCTATCGGGGGTCTGCTCGGCGGCGAGAATCTCGACAAACCCATCGGCAAAGTTTGAGAAACGATAAGTCGTGGCGACGTGTTTGTTCAGAGACGCGGAGTTGTACTGGGTCAGCACGAACATGCGAATGACATCCGAGTTAATGCAATTCGAGATAGGCACGTCAACCAGTCGATATTTGCCGCCGAGCGGCACCGCCGGCTTCGACCGATCCCGGGTTAAGGGAAACAGACGTTTGCCCGCGCCACCACCGAGAATCACCGCCAACAAGTTGCGCTTTGAAGACATAAGAGTTGGGGCGAGGATATAGGGAAAGGGGGATTGGGTTCAAGGGCAGTCAAAACTGTCAATCGTTAGAAAGGGCTGACATAATGAGAGTCCCTTGGGAGCAACCTAAATCATGCGAGTAAGAATCCTCTATACAAATGGCGTCAAGACGAATGACGCCTTTTGGGTCAGACACAACGGCACGGATGTCTACGTTGAAAACCCCGGAGTCACTCAGCACATCTCTTATCACAAGTCGGGACAGCTGCACGTAAAGTCCAAGGGAAAGAAACACGACGAACTTAAACACGTGCCATTGGCTAAGCTTGTTGGGAAATACAATATCCTAACTGCTTTTTTTCCTAATTCCGATTGGCACTTCGAGGACTTTCCCCCTCGCAAGCAGTACGGGGGAGGAAAAAGTGACGCGGTTCTGGTCATTGATTCGAGATCCATTCCGAAGGGTGCATTAATGGTCGTGTCCATTGGGGTGATAGAAGCTGGCCGCCTAGATGCGCTGGCGCCTATGACTTCAGCACATAATGAAATCGGCGTCGAAGCCAAGCAAATCTTAGTTGCGACCAGCGTAACACCGTGGGTATATGTAATCCTTTACTGGGGAACTGAAGGTGAATTCAATAGACGATGGCGACCAAGTGGTTTGTCCTC
The DNA here is from genome assembly GCA_035601635.1 of Pyrinomonadaceae bacterium. Lineage (GTDB taxonomy): Bacteria > Acidobacteriota > Blastocatellia > Pyrinomonadales > Pyrinomonadaceae > UBA11740. Next base: position 4,623 of record DATNNY010000153.1, on the reverse strand, counting down.
AACAATGTAACGAAGCGGACGCCCTCCCTCACGGTCGGGCTACTGCCCCGTGGCGTTTCATGAGAGGCCACGGTTTCCGATTGAGTTCAAGATTGGCATTCGGGGCGGTAGCCCGACCGTGAGGGAGGGCGTGCATTTCCTTAGCGCACACTCCGACACATCATGCGAGACTTCGACGACAATGAGTTTCCACTTGCGTATCTCATTACCTTGCGAACCTATGGAACATGGTTACACGGTGATGAGCGTGGCTCGATGGATCGCAAGAATAACGTGTATGGCACGTCGAAGATTGCTCCAAATCGACCCTTTCGCATGTCTGACGCGAAACAACTTAAGCATCAGCCTGTTACTCTGAACGCGAGACAACGGCACGTCGTCGAGGAAGCCATCCGGGAGGTGTGCGAACATCGGCCCTATGTTCTTCGAGCGATCAATGCAAGAACGAACCATGTCCACACCGTAGTAACCGCGATGCAGGACCCTGAACCGGTCCTGGACGCGTTCAAGACGTATGCCACCAGAAAGCTGCGGAGGACGAAACTATTATCCGCGAATGTAAAGCCCTGGGGGCGACACGGCAGCACCGTGTATCTTTGGAAGGAAAAGGACGTCGCGAAGGCGATTGAGTATGTAATGTTGGGGCAAGGTAATGATCTTTTTCGGTTAGACGATGACGACTGAATGCGCGAGTGCGGACGCCCTTGCTTACGCGCGGGCTACTGCCCCGTTCTTTGCGCCTTGAGCAATCATTCCTAAATCACATGGACTACATTATCCGCAAAGCCACCCTCGCTGCCCGCGATGCCATCGCCGATTTGATCAAAGACTCAGCGCGCGGCCTGAGCCGCGCAGATTATTCCGACGAGCAGATTGAAGGCGCGATTGCCACGGTGTTTGGCGTCGACAGCAACCTGATTATTGATGGGACTTATTTTGTGGCTGCGAGCGCCGAGGGGTTGATTGGCTGCGGTGGCTGGAGCAAACGTAAGACCTTGTTTGGCGGGGACCAATACGCGACAAGAGATGCGACCTATCTTGATCCCAGGACCGAACCGGCAAAGATTCGCGCGTTCTTTATTCACCCTCAGCACGCCCGGAAGGGAATTGCGCGCGCGATTCTGGAAGTGTGCGAAGCTGAAGCGCAAGCGGCCGGCTTTAAGTCTCTGGAGTTAATGTCTACACTGCCGGGAATCAAACTTTACCGGGCCTGTGGTTATGAAGGCGACCGTCGCGTCGAGCTTCCAGTGGGAGAAAGCATAACGATTGAGCTGTTACCAATGAGAAAGACTTTTACCTAAGGATGGCTGCGTTTCCATCCGAACCCGACGGTTCGCATTCTCGTATGTTGCGGTGGAGGTAAGGCGATGTATTGTTCATCCTGTGGTTCATCTGTCCCGCCCGGACTGAGTTATTGCAATCGCTGCGGCGCGGACTTACGTCCTAAAGAAGACGAGGCCCCCAAGCGATTCGGGCCGGCACCCAACTTTTTGGTTGCTGGCATGGTGTTCGTGACCATATTCGGACTAATTGCCGTCATGATGCTGATGGGAGTTATGTCGCAGATGCTTCGCGCTTCCGATGGAGTCATCAATGGGTTTGCGGCTGTGGCGTTTTTCTTGATCCTTCTTGTGGACGCATTGTTTGCCTTTCTCTTGTTGCGGTCAAAGAGGAGTCCCGGTGAAAACGCCGACGTCATTCAACTCAAGGAAGCAATTCGGGCCGAACTTCATGCGGCCCAGACATCAGGACTGGCCCAGCCGGCAGGCAGCGTTACCGATCACACGACTCGAACGCTGGAAGCTGCGCCGCGTACGGAATAAGTGTTCTGACGGACAACACCAGTCAAGTACATTCCTCATTCTTTGAGTTCTCCGTTATCATTTCCCATCCGTGAATGATCTAGTCTGAAGGATGAGATAACTGAAAAATGAGTAAGAGCCGGCTGGAAGCATTCAGCGACGGAGTGATCGCGATCATCATCACGATCATGGTGCTGGAATTCAAAGTTCCGCACGAGGCCACCTGGCGGTCGCTAATCCCGGTCGCTCCCGTATTTCTCAGCTACGCGCTTAGCTTTGTCTTCGTCGGTATCTACTGGAGCAATCATCACCACCTGCTGCAAGTCGTCGAACATGTTAACGGCAGCGTGCTGTGGGCGAATCTCCATCTTCTTTTCTGGCTGTCGCTGACTCCGTTTGTTACCGGGTGGCTGGGAGAAAATAAGTTTGCCGCCGTGCCCGCCGCGCTGTACGGCGTGGTGCTGTTGTGTGCAGCGATCGCATACTTTATCCTGGCGCGCTCGCTGCTCTCGATCCATTCGCCTGATTCAGTGCTGGCCACCGCCCTGGGTGCGGATTTCAAAGGCAAGATATCAATGGTGATTTATCTGGTGGCGATTCCGCTGGCGTTTGTCCGATCATGGCTGGCCTGCGGGCTTTATATTCTGGTGGCGGTGATGTGGCTGGTTCCGGATCGCCGGATCGAGAAGAAGATTGCGCAGTGAAAGTAGGAAGAGCCCTCCCGCACGGTCTGGCTACCGCCCCGATCGCTTGGCAAAGTATCCCGGCCGGTAACGAAGCTTCAATTGCTCTTTGCGAAGTTCGGGATTGGTAATCTCAATCGACATCTGTCGAAACTTGCCGTCGCGAGTCTTGTTTGTCGGCGAGTAAGCGACCAGGTATTGCGAACGCAGTTCCTGCTCGATCTCAGCGAAGGCGGCCGTGAGGTCGTCTTGCTTGCGCGGGAAAAACGCGCGTCCGCCGGTGCGCTCGGCGACATTCTTAAGCGCGTTTCGATCAACTCCTTCATACTTCTTATCCCCAATGCCGATAGCGTAGATGACAGTTTCGGACGCGATAGCTTGATCGGTGGCGTTCGTGCGCTGAATGCGGCTGCTGGTGTCCTGCCCGTCAGTGAGCAGGATAATTGCTCGCCGTCGTTGGCCCGGACTGCGCGCCAGAACATGTTGAGAAGTCACTGCGACCGAGTCCCAGATAGCGGTCGTGCCTTCGCGCGGAGGCGCAATCGTGCCGGGGCCCGAAGTAATGCCGCCGATCGGCGGAGCTGAACCGAGATAGGCCGGATAGGCCACCTCGACCTTTTCCAGCGCGCGATAAATGCCGATCATGTCGCGGGTCAGCGGTTGTTCGAGATGGGCGTAGCCTTCGAACGGAATAATCGCCGCTTCGTCCTTGCTGGATCGGATGACATTTTCAATGAAGGTGCGAGCCGCGGCCTTTTCATCGGGAAGCGTGCGCTCTTCAGAGATGCTCACATCAATCAGAAAAGCGATTGATAGCGGGCGCTCAGTCTCGCGCTGAAAGGTGAACAGGGTCTGGGGCACTCCGTCTTCGAGCACACGAATGTCGCTTTGCTGCAGCGTCGTCAGGTAGCGATTGTTTTTGTCAGTGGCCGTGAAGAGAAGGTTGGTAAGATCGGTTTCAGTGCGAAGGACATCGACGTCCTGGCTAGAAGGTGTCTGGGCCGGAACTGTTATGAAGAACAGGCCGATCAGGCCTATCGCCACAACGATCCTGTGAAGTCCGGAAATTAAGCCCGCGAAGCGGACATTTGAAAATAGCCCAGCACTTGAGTGCTGGGTACCAATATCCCGGCCAAACAGAAAGCCCGTTGAACGGGCGGCTGAAATCGCCATGCCGGTACAGAACCGCTCGCTGTAGCGAGCGGTTAGCTCTATCCCAAAATTCTTCTTCAAGCGATAAACCAACCCGGTCGCTACCGCTCCCGGTTCTGTAACCGTCGCTGGGCTATTTTCAGATCGTCCGCTGCGCGGACTTACGCGACTTAGTATCCCCCAGGCGCGCGGCCGTTGCTTTTGACGCCGGCAGCTTCCTGCGCAATCTTGACACCGACGCTGGCCCCGATGCGGGTGGCGCCGGCTTCGACCATGGCGCGGGCATCATCGATGTTCTTCACACCTCCCGAAGCTTTCACGCCCAGTTCGGAACCCACGACGCGGCGCATCAAAGCGATGTCTGCCACCGTCGCCCCGCCCTTCGAGAAGCCAGTGGAGGTCTTGACAAAGTCAGCCCCCGCGCGTTTGGCGGCCTCACAGGCGCGAACTTTCTCGTCGTCCGTCAGTAGGGCTGTTTCGATGATCACTTTGCAGGTCACGTCGTATTCATGCGCGACTTCGGCCACAGATCGGATGTCATGCTCGACCAGACAGTCATCGCCGCTCTTCAAAGCGCCGACGTTGATGACCATGTCGACCTCGCGCGCGCCATCCATGATTGCGCGGCGGGCTTCGTAGGCTTTCACATCAGGCAAGGTCGCACCCAGCGGAAATCCGATCACGGTGCAGACGGGAACGCCGCTGCCCTGAAGATTACAAGCCGACACGCGCACCCAGGTCGGATTTACACAAACGGAAGCGAAATGATATTGCGCGGCTTCCTCACAAAGCCGTTTGATTTCGGTCTCGGTGGCGTCCGGCTTTAAGAGAGTGTGGTCAATTAAGCTGGCCCAGTCACGCGCGGAAGCAGTCTGGCCCAGGATTAGTCCAATACGCGCCGCGCCTGCATCGACGACCCGGTGCATGCGCTCGGGACATCGATGAAAGCACTCTGACGTGCAGCCGCACATCTTTGCCTGATCGAC
>DATNNY010000152.1:0-7249 GCA_035601635.1 Pyrinomonadaceae bacterium | reverse complement strand
GCACGTGATCCGCGCCATCCGGTGAAACACCAAAAGGCGCGAGAGCTTACCTCTCTCATGCCGGAGGGCGGGCTGCTTTGGCAAGTTGCGTGTGAGTTCATTGCCGCGTCGCGCAAACTTACCGGCGTCGGTTACACACAGGCGCAGGCGTGGCGTGAGTTGGAACAATTGCGAAGGCTCTGGAAGGTAATCCTGCCCTCCGAAGACATCCTTCTTCGAGCTGAGCGATTAACAGCAAACCACAATCTTTCGTTTTGGGACTCACTGCTGGTTGCCGCCTGCATAGAAGGCGGCATTACTCGCCTTTACACAGAAGATTTTGATGCGTCGCTCTCTAAGGCCGCGGGTATCGAAATCGTTAATCCGTTTTGATTAATTCTGACGAGCTTTTGAGACTTGATTTCTTTTTCCAACGGAGACCTAAATGAATCGAACCAAATTGACGCTCGCATTTCTGTTCGCAGTGATGGCAAGTTGCGCAGCGTATGCACAACATGGCACTCAGTCAACCGTCCCCTCTCGATCGCAAACATCGGCGCCGTCGCAAACACAAACGAATTCGCGCGACGCGAACCGTGAAAAGCTGCGCGCTGTCCTTGAAACCGTGGGACCAAAGCTTAACGTTTCTTTCCGGCAGAGCGACAAACAGCCTTACAACTTTGTCGGAGTCTTAAAAACCGGCCTAACGAACGCCGACGCTTTCGAAATCGTCATCCTGGTAGGCGCCGAGGATACGATTCACTTCCGTATCTTTCCACACTACCGGGGCGCCTATCTGAATATTGACAAGGTCAGCAACGGCGAAGGATTGATGCGACAAATGGTGCACTTCACCGATTCGAATTTTTTGTTTTGGGGAGCAGACAGCTCGGGCGACATCTTTGCCGGATACAATTTCACGCTGGAATCCGGTTTTCCGGAAGCGTCCATCCGGGTCGTGCTGAACAGTGTTGCCAAACTTGATCCCTTTGTCGGTCAGATGCGTCCGTCGATCGACGGCAGCGCGGCTCTGTAGGAGTGAGGTCAGAACCGGGAGCGGTAGCGACCGGGTAACAACACTCGATACGGACAGACGGCGAGAACGAAACCCGGTCGCTACCGCTCCCGGTTCTGACCTCAAGGCGCGTTTGGTGGCGGCGGCGTAACAGCACTGACCTGCGCCCCAGCGCCGCTGTCCAGACTCACTGGCGCCGGATAACCTTTGCCCGCCAGCTCGACAATCTCAATCATAATCTCTCGCTGGTTGCGCAGTTGTTTCTGCCGCTCGGCTTCGGTTTTCTTGTCAATCGCTTTGACTGCGATGTTGGCAGAATTCCGTAGCTTATTCGCCGGCCCGAAAGTCTGTGTGGGTTGTTTCTTCGGATGCCGCGACATCGCATCGAGCGCCTCGAGCACCTGCGCTTTCTCCTCCTCGCCCAAATTATCAAAGCTGGCGCCGTTGGCTGCGAACACGGCGCGTAGACTCTCCTGCGTATTAGTATTCCGATCGTAAACGTCCCGATAGATATGAAGCCGTCCGTCCTCGAGCACGATCGTTTCATAACGCAGTTCGACGGGAATCAACTGATCGAGCTTGACGGCCTGCGTTTTGGTGCGCTTTTTCAGATACGCGGACATTGTCTCTTCAGTCAGGTCAGTCTTTGCAGCCGCGGCCAGGACTTTCGCGAAATCTTTAACCTGATCATTCGTCATTCCCACGCAGCCATGCGAAGCGAAGGTCCCGATTTTTGCGAGCGGCTTGCCGCCGTGTATCAGCGCAGGCGAGCCAATAGGAATCTTGATCGGGCCGAGCGGGTTATGTCTGCTGCCGGCCCCGATCACTTCTCCGGGAGTTACATTCATTGAGTTGACCCAGGGCGAATCCGGTGGCGTCCAGGTGGGGTTAAAGATTATCAATTCCGCTTTGCGCAAACCCTGCGGCAAAGGAAACTGTGGATAGCCGATGCCTATCTTGTATGACTTGACCAGCAAGCCTCTGGCAAAAACGTCCATCCGAAACGCCGGGATGTTGACGACAATGCGAGTGTCGGCGGGCACCGCGTTCGGCCCTGGCAACATGATGGGTTCTGCATCTTTAATGGAAACGGATGCCGGCTGCTCGTTCCCCCGCAAGGTGATCGGGACGCTTTGATTTGTCGGCGCGGCTGGTAATGATGTGGGCGTGCTCACGGCCTGCCGCGATTCGACCTGACGTGCACATCCCGAAAAGAACAAACCAAACAGCAATACAATTAGCGCGGCTTTGAAGGTGGTTTTCATCTGACACATTAAACGCTTTGGCCGACCGACTACGTACGCGGCTGTCCACAAGGAATCAGCGTGCTAACCACAGAAAGGATCTCAAGTCGTGGTCAGCGATTCCTTGATACCATGTCCCGACTGTAAGGGAGGGCCAGTTGGATTACTGCTAACTCGAGTGGTAGGAAGCTGCCCTCCCTCACGGTCGGGCTTCTGACACACTCGACACGGACGAGCAAATCGCTATAATGCCCGGGCTCGGCTAAATCTCTCCCAATAGTTTGCTTAATTCCAAGGCTCGCCGCTATCATGCTGTCCACCAAATCTGAAGTGACAGCCCGAAGTGACAGCGTAAGATCCGAACCTTAACCGTTTGAGAGGAACACTATGAAGCGCATCCTGCTAAGCTCAATCATTATGGCCAGCCTGCTCACCACCTTTGCCTGTCAAACAGGTGGCGGCGGCGACAAGGTCAAGATAGGCGTCTTTATGTCGATGACCGGCGACACGGCCAACTTCGGAATCTCGTCTGTCAACGGCATTAAGATGGCCACCGACGAGATAAACAAAGCCGGCGGCATCAATGGCAAGCAAGTTGAGCTTGATGTTCAGGACGATCGCTCTGACCCGTCCGAAGCAGCCACCATCGTCACCAAGTTTGTGACGCAGGACGGCGTAAATGCCATTCTTGGCGAAGTCGCCAGTTCCCGCTCAATCGCCGCCGCGCCGATCGCCCAAAACGCAAAGATCCCGATGCTCACTCCATCGTCAACGAATCCTGAAGTGACTAAGAAGGGCGATTATATTTTCCGCAGTTGCTTTATCGATCCGGTGCAGGGAGCTGCTATCGCCCAGTTTGCCGCGAAAACCCTCGGCAAGAAGCGCGCGGGCATTATGGTCGATCGCAAGAATGACTATTCAACCGGTCTGGAAAAGGTGATCACCGCGACTTTCACGAAGATGGGCGGCGAGATGGTCGTTACGCAGTCGTATCAGGCCGGGGATCAGGACTTCAACGCTCAGATCACATCGATCAAGGGCGCAAATCCCGATGTCATTTTTGTCCCGGGTTATTACGGCGACGTCGCCCTCTTCGCCAAGCAAGCGCGCGACAAAGGCGTCACGGTGCCGCTCGTCGGTGGTGACGGATGGGACGCAAAACAACTCTACGACATCGGCGGCAAGGCGCTGAACGGTAGCTACTTTACCAATCACTATTCGCCTTACGATACCGATCCGGCCGTGGTGAAATTCGTTTCGGATTATAAGACACTCTATGGTGCGATTCCCGACGCGCTTGCAGCTACCGCTTACGACGCCGCGCGGATCATGTTTGACGCCATCAAGCGTGCCAACTCACTTGAAGGCAAAGCCATCCGGGACGCACTGGCCGCAACCAAAGACTTTCCCGGCGTCACCGGCGTCGTCACCTTCAACGCGGATCGCGATGCGGTAAAACCTATCGTGATGATCGAGATCAAAGATGGCGGCACCTATGCCGTGGCCGAACGGGTCAAGGTTGAAGGCGCAGCGATGCCAGCTGGCCCGGCACCTTCAGCGACGCCGGCGGCAGCTAACAGTCCGGCGTCTTTGGCAAGTCCGGCTAAAACAACGGCGACTCCGGCCAAGCCAACTGCCAGTCCGAAGTCTTCGGCTAGTCCGGCTAAATGATCTTTGCTTTGGTTGAGCGGACGCGGACCGACGCGCCTGAATGAGCACATTTCTACAACAACTAATTAACGGTATCTCGCTGGGCGCGATCTATGCCCTGATCGCGCTCGGCTATACGATGGTATATGGAATTCTCCGGCTGATTAACTTCGCCCACGGCGACGTGTATATGGTCGGGGCTTTCATGGGCTACTACCTTGCCGGCGGCATTGGGATTCGCGGCGCCCAGATGCTGATGGGCAATCCGGATGCGAACATCTTCGGCCGAGTCCTGGCGCATGGATTACTGGGTGGCGGCGTTCTGCAACCCTCGTTGGTTACTGCTTTGGTCATCATGCTCCTGGCGATGGCCATTTGCGCCGCCCTGGGCGTGCTCATCGAACGCCTGGCTTACCGGCCCGTGCGAAAATATTCCCGGCTGACCGCTCTGATCACCGCGATCGGGGTTTCGCTCCTGCTCGAGAATGGCGGCCAGGTAGTCTTTGGCGCGGACCCAAAGTTCTTTCCAGAGTTATTTAAGAAACGCAATCTGGATCTTTTCGGAGGCGCCAGCATCAATACGGCCGACATCGCCGTGCTGGTGATCGCCTTTGCGTTGATGATCTTTCTGCAGCTGATCGTCTTTCGCACTAAGACCGGCCGCGCAATGCGCGCCGTGTCCTTCAACTTGAATTCGGCAAAGTTGATGGGCATTAACACCGACCGGATCATTGCGTTTACCTTCGCTTTGGGATCGGCCCTGGCCGCAGCCGCCGGCGTGCTCGTAGCTATTCGCATCCCGCGGATCGATCCTTTGATGGGGATCCTGATTGGGTTGAAAGCGTTTGTCGCGGCCGTTTTGGGTGGTATCGGAAACATTCCGGGCGCGGTACTGGGTGGTTTTCTAATCGGGATCACCGAAACGATGGTCGCTGGTTACCTGTCTTCGACCTACAAGGACGCGGTCGCTTTTGCCATTCTGATTTTGATCTTGCTGTTCCGGCCTTCCGGCTTGTTGGGATCAACCGTGCAAGAGAAGGTCTGACACCTCCGACCTCTGGTTTTCTTGTTTCCTATGTCTCGCTACATCCGCAATCTACTTATTGCCCTGGCCGTGCTCGCCATCCTTTACGGACTTAACTTTGTCTTTGCGGGGCGAATGATTAGCCCGTACCTCAGCCGCATGCTGATGCTTTGTGGCATCGCGATCACGATGGCGGTATCGTTGAACCTCATCAACGGTTTCACCGGGCAATTTTCCATCGGACACGCGGGCTTTATGGCGGTGGGTGCGTACTCATCAGCATATTTTTCAGTTAACTATGGCGTCCGAATTGCCGCGGCCCTCGGCGACGGCACCCTGGGTTGGGTGATAGCACTCCTGGCAGCTACCTTGATTGGCGCCGGCTGCGCCGCGGTGGCGGGACTGGTAGTCGGTGTTCCCTCGCTGCGTTTAAAGGGCGACTACCTGGCGATCGTAACGTTGGGCTTTGGCCAAATCATCGTCGTGTTCCTCAACAACATCGAGGCCATTGGCGGTGCTCGCGGGTACTCAGGAATCCCGATAGTTAAGAGCGTCTTCTGGATTTTTCTAATTGCCATTCTGACCATCGTCATCGTCTATAACATCGTTCATTCAGCTTTTGGGCGAGCGTTGATATCAATCCGCGAGGACGAAATCGCGGCAGAAGCGATGGGCGTCAACACCACGCGCTACAAAGTGATGGCGTTTGTGATCTCTTCGGCAATGGCCGGCGCGGGCGGAGTGCTGCTCGCCCACTTTGACGGTTACCTCAATCCCAAGTCGTTCGAGTTCATCAAGTCGTTCGAAATTCTAATCATGATCATCCTCGGCGGTCTGGGCTCGATCGTCGGCTCGGTGCTGGGCGCGATCCTGCTCACGATCCTGCCTGAAGCTTTGCGCGGCTTTGCCCAATATCGCATGGTGATCTATTCACTGCTGCTAATCGTCCTGATGATCACGCGGCCGCAGGGCCTGCTGGGAAAGACTGATCTCTTTAAAAAGTGGCGCGCGCGTCTGCGCGGTAAGCGAGACGGCGAAAATCCCGTTGGCGAGGCAGGCGCTGCGATCAAGAAGGAAAAAGTATGACCAGCGGAAACGGCAAACCAACAGCGACCAGCAAGGGCCGCGACATCGTACTGAAGACCAACAAAGTCACGATCCGGTTTGGCGGCCTGACTGCAGTCAAGGAACTCGACATGGCGGTGGCCGTGGGAGAGATCTATGGTCTGATTGGTCCTAATGGCGCCGGCAAGACGACCATCTTCAATTTACTTACCGGCGTCTATGAACCAACGTCAGGCGAGATCTACTTTGAAGAGAGACGCATCGATGGCAAGCGACCTTACGAGATCTCACGCTGCGGCGTCTCGCGCACGTTCCAGAATATTAGATTGTTCCCCGGAATGACGGTGCTGGAAAATGTCATGACCGCGTGTCACATTCATGCGCGCCAAAATCTCTTCGATGCCGTGGTGCGCTCGCCCCGTTTCGCACGCGACGAGCGCGAGCACCGGAATTTCTCGCTTGAGCTGCTGGAGATCTTCGATCTGGCAGACTCCAGAGATGAAGGCGGCACGAGTCTGCCCTATGGCAAACAGCGGCGCCTGGAAATTGTTCGAGCGCTGGCGACGCGGCCCAAGCTCCTGTTGCTGGACGAGCCGGCTGCGGGACTGAATCCTTCCGAGCAGGAAGACTTGATGCTGCTGATTCAGCAGATACGCGACCGGTTTGGTCTGACGATTCTGCTGGTCGAGCACAATATGAAAGTCGTCATGGGCGTGTGCGAAAGGATTCAAGTCGTTGATTATGGCAAATCGATCGCGCTCGGGGTGCCGGATGAAATCAAGAACGATCCCAAGGTGATTGAAGCGTACCTGGGAGATTAGTGGATTCTCTGTACGAACTCCTGGGCGGGTGTTAGTAGCAGTTCGCTAGGCCGGCCTTGGTCTTCAGCTCCGTTAGGAGCGCGATATTTGTAGTACCGCGAGCCCATTGAATTGCGAGCTCCGGAGGAGCGGAACTGACAAATCCAAGCGGCAATATGTGTCGCTCCTACGGAGCTTCTGAGTAACTTTGCAGCACTTGGAGCTATAAATATTTCGTCCCTACGGGGACTTGCATTGAGGCCAAACCTCACTTAAGAAATGCTTGTATTAGATAACGTCTCAGTCAACTACGGCGCAATTGAAGCGCTGCGCGGCGTCTCGATGCGCGTCGAGCAGGGAGAAGTCGTCACCCTGATTGGCGCGAACGGCGCCGGCAAGACCACCACGCTGCGCACAATCACGGGCTTGCTCGAACCGCGCGAAGGCAGTGTTACTTTCGAAGGTGAGGAGA
>DATNNY010000151.1:0-6937 GCA_035601635.1 Pyrinomonadaceae bacterium | reverse complement strand
GTTGTCCAGGGAGATGCAACAAAATCTATCCAACCGTCGCAAACGGTTGCGGTTGTCTATTCAGCTGCGCAACCTGAACGCGACGGAGTCAAGCTTCCCGCCGGGATACCAATCGACGTTGAATCGGCTTACACAGTAAGTTCGCTCGACTTAAGACCTAACGACTATCTGACTTTTCGGGTTCTAATTCCCATAAAGGTCGATGGGATCACTGCGATTGAAAAGGACGCTTTGGTGACGGGGCGGGTCGTAGAAGCCAGGCGCGGCAGGCACTGGGGCAAAGCCGGAAAGCTTCAATGGACAATTGTGGACGTGGTGGCCATTGACGGCACTCGGGTTCCTCTTCAGGTCTCGAAGGATCTGCCTAATGGTCGCGACGGAATTAAGGGTACCAGTCACGGCGCTGAAGTTGCGACCAGGACAGTAGTGTTAGGTGCATTAATGGCGCCGCTCTTTCCCATCGCGCCATTGGCGTTGATGAGCGGTTTCAGGCGCGGAGAGGATGCCATTCTGCCGCAGGGCAAACGCTTCGTGGTCTTTGTTCAGGCCGATACCATGATTAAAGCCACGGCGAATCGCTAAAGCGGTCGGGGACTCATCGCGTACGCCGCCGCGCCGTTTTGTGGCAATCAACCTCTGCTCCTAAAAGAGGCCATCACGGCAATAATAATCGCGACCACAGCGACTATGAGCACCGAAAACACCATGGCTCTAAATCCGGCAGAGCTAACCGCAAACACCCGGTTACTGGCGGCGTGCTGCGCAGCAGGATGTAATAACCCTGCGCCGATTAATGAAAGAATCGCCAGCAGTCCACAAACGGCTAACACCATCAACAGGATTTCGGCCAGGCTGTGTCGAGTCATCAATCTGTGCTTCGGGATAAAGGGTCGGTAGTTTTTATCATCATTGAGTACTGCACGTCACCCTCTCTGACCAAACAAAAAGCCGGCGCAGCTTTTTAAGGCCACGCCGGCTGAGACAAAATACAGTGCCCAGGCTTTAACGGTTTGGAGTCGGTGGTGGCGCGCCTTCCGGTACGACCCACAGTTCAAACAGCCAATCCTCTCGCTGCGGACCCATGATAGTGACTACGCGGTGCGAATCGATTCCCCGCGAATTGACCAGGTAATCGGTAATTCGCTGAGCTCGTGCTTGCGCATCGTTCGAACCTGCGCGCCGCGAAGGATAGACTATGATATAGCCCTGCGATCCCGGCTCACTTTGCAATTGAATGGCGTAGTTGTCGAGCCGCGCTTTCTCGTCATTGCGAGCGATATCGTAATACTCGTCGAACTTGCGCGGCTTATTTATGATCGGTATAGACACCGAACAGCTTGCCGGACAAGGCGTGCCAAAGCCGGTAACATCGACACTCGCGCGCACGGTCTGGCCCGCCAGGCCGCCGGTGTCGACGGTAATGCTCGGAGTTCCCTGGCCGCTGATGATCTTGCCTGCGGAAATGGTCCAGTTGTAGCCCGGGATAATGTTTGGTGTACCACCGGTAATTGCCACGGTGAACGTCACGGGTGCATTTTCGCTGCCAGCCTCGGGACAGGAAACGGTCACGGTCGGACAAATCGGAGGAGGAGGCAGCGGAGGCGGACAATTGGTCACCACGATCGCGACTGATGAAAACGCGACACAATTAAGATCGCGTCCGTCGTCGACCTCAACAAAGGCCTGGTAGACGCCTGCTGTGGCTCCCGCCAGATCCCATGTCGTGTTTGCTCCTTCACCCCTGAGCCTGCCGCCGCTGGTGGTCCACTTGTAACGGAGCGGTGCCCCGTCAACGGAACGCGCCGTCGCAACCAAACGCACACGTGCTAATTCGTCATTGCACGCTTTGATCATCGAGGTATCGGCGGCTAAAGAAAGCGACGGTGCGCCGGACACCCGGTCAATGTGCTTCTTCTTTTTGGGCTTCGCATTCGCTGACGTGAACACCAACATGGCGACGGCCATAGCGAGAGCGAGGCCAAACCAAAGGCTCTTTCGAGACATCATCCTTCACCCTTTCCTGACGCGTGGCCGGGCAACGGGCCACGCTCTTGTACGATTTTCGAGGAGTTTAGACTCCCAACCCTCTGAAATCCAGAGATAACTATCAAGTAAAAGGGCCAATGACAACTCATTTCCAATCGCAATCGTGCGATTCTAATCGCAAACAGCCCCGCAGCACTCAGTGAAGCACTCCGGGGTCGTTTTGTTTCAGATGGAATTGGGTTAGTGCTGGCCAAACCGGGCCCGGTATTCCTACGAACTGCTCACGGCTTTGACCGCTGATAGTCTCCTTTGAATGAGTTCACTTTGTTGAGCCAGAAGTAATAGCCGCATTTGGGTCCTCACAGGAAGGATAGGACTACAGTCCTATCAGACCGATCAAGGCAATGATCTTAATCAGGGCCCGGTCACTATCGTATAAGCCGTCACGGGATGCACCTCCCACGGTGTCGCGCGCCAATTGCAATTTGGGTGTTGTTTACCATCCTTTGGACACTGTGGCTGGTTCGGTGAAGTGCTCTGCGATGCGTTCTCGTGAATGAAATCACGCAGCATCCAACCTGAGAACTTTACCCACTTGCCGCCAATTTGATTTTCGACAGCTTGCCGCATGGCGTCATAGTTGCTGTCATTGAAGTGAAAATTCTTTTCCCAACGTGGCGTGAATTCCACAACGACGTATTTTGTTTGATCTCCAGCCTCCGAAGGATCGGCGACGATGTTAATGTGAACATCCCGGAGAGTCTTCTTTTTGCAGTTGCAGGTCTCAGGCATACCGCCTGGATCGACGCCGGCGACGAAGCCCGTCACCGATACCTGCTTGGCTACAGTGAATGCCCCTTGATCATTAGCTGGATCGCGGATTTCTTGCACGGTGATTTTCTGCGGATTCGTGGCTGCCCTGCCTCGATTCTTATCGACATTGAGCTTTAGGTGATCTGCATCCTGCGTCTTGCTGCCACAAGCCGGACAGCCTCGAAAAGGTGTGCCCTGCGAACACGGAGGTATTACCGTCTTGGGCGTGGGCTTTTTCTTAGCGTGCGCAGTTGGAAGCAAACAGAGAATAAGCAGGGTTAAGACAGTGAAGCGATGTACGAGTTTCATGGCAGGGAGCCTCCTTTCGAGAGACGGAAGGTTAAAGGCCAAGCGAGGATCGAGAACCTTATACGCCTACTGTGCCAGAGTTACAATAGCCGGCCCCGTCAAATAGGACCTACCCCCAAAACCTGATTCAGGGGTTCTTGATTGGCCACTCGCAATTGAAGACATAGAGCCGATCATGTGGATAAGTATTCCGTCGTGTCACAGACCAGAGAGTCTGTGCCCCCAACCCCGGGCTTGACCCGCCTGGCACTACCCGCTGTAAAGTCTATGAATGCCATCGGTCGCTGTGCGCTTGCCGGCGCGCAAAAAAAAATATGAAATCAAAATTGGCCCCGACCTGCTGTCAAAGTTGGGTCACGAAGCGCGCACCGTGCTTGGGCCGAATGCTCAGCGCGCGGCCCTGATTTCAAATCCCGTCGTCTTCAAGCACTACGGAGAGCGGGCGCGGCAAAGCCTCAAAGCAGGAAATTTCAAAACCACCCACTGGTTGATGCCTGAAGGCGAGCAACACAAATCGCTCGAGTCATTGGCAAAGGCGTTGGAGTTCCTCACCGAATCCGGACTCGAGCGTGGCGACGTGGTGGTGTCTTTGGGTGGCGGCGTCGTGGGCGATTTGGCCGGATTTGCCGCCGCTACTTATCTGCGCGGGATTGCTTTCTTGCAGGTGCCGACAACCCTGCTGGCGCAGATCGATGCCTCGGTCGGCGGGAAAACCGCCGTAAATTTGGCGGCCGGCAAAAATCTGGTTGGCGCTTTTCATCAACCGCGCCTGGTCATAATCGACCCTCAAACGTTAACAACGCTGCCAGGACGCGAGTTGACTTCGGGATGGTGCGAGGCGGTCAAGCAGGGAGCCGTTGGCAATCCTAAGTTGTTCGCACAGACTCGCCGTCTGCTCAACAACTGTGGCGCAGACTTTGGTCTCTGTCTTGAGAACGAGGCATCACAGACTGAAGTCTCTGCCATCATCGCCGCGCACTGTCGTTTCAAGGCTCAAATCGTAGCCGGCGACGAAAGGGAAGACATTGGCCGCACCGATCACCGCTCGCGCCGAATTCTTAACTTTGGCCACACCACGGCGCATGCGCTTGAGAAACTAACAGGTTACCGGCGCTTCCGGCACGGCGAGGCCGTGGGCTATGGAATGCTGGTCGCGGGAGAAATATCAAAAAATATAGGCATGCTCGCCTCTGAGGAGTTAGAATCGTTACGTGACACGGTGCGGCTGTGTGGGCCCCTACCTGCCGCTCATGATTTGTCAATCTCTGAGATTATCGCTGCGATGAGCGGCGACAAGAAATCCGTCGCCGGCGTCACAATGTGGGTGCTGCTCGAGCGAATCGGACGAGCGCGCGTCGTGGACGGAAAACAGATCGACAAGCGAATCCTGCGCTCCTCCCTGCGCTCCGGTTTGCAGGCGATTTCCTAACGGCCGTTAGCGGCAGATCTCTTCCGACTTGTTTAGACGGCGGACTTGTCCGCCGCTGAGATGGCAGGACAAGTCCGGCCTCTAAACAAAGACCAACCCCCAGAATTTAGCTAAGGACTAATGATGTATGCGAATGAAAAGTAGTGAGCGCGGCGGAGCGAGACTGAAATTGATAATCGCGATCCTGGTCTTCGCCGCGATAGGTTATACAGGCTATCTTTATGTTCCGATCGCGATTGATGCCTACTATTTCAAAGACGCGATGCAAACCAAGGTCGACCTGGCGGCCACCCAGGGATTTGAACCAGCCTGGATTAGGGATCAGCTCGAGAAGAGCAAGGCGGAGTTTCACGTGCCTCCCGAGGCGATCATTACCGCAGGCAAGATCGACAACCGCCTGGAAGTTCGCGTGCAATACACCCGGCCGATTTCGTTTCCGGGGTTTACTTACAACTACGAATTCGACCACACGGCCAAAAGCAATACCTTTCTTACAATCAAGTAAGCGTAGTTAGATCAGCAGGGCGGCTTTCGCGGCAGGATGAATCGCATATGCCTGCAATTGCACGAGCGCAGCCGGAGCCTCGCCCAACCACGTGGTCGGACAGACACCGCAGCGCGTGCATTGGTTCACCGAGGGACATGGAGCGGTGGACCGAGCGTCGTGAGCGCGTTCGTCTTCCTGCTGCATAAACTCCCGCGAGAGACCAGAGTTGACGATCTCCCAGGGAAGAACCTCGTCGTAACTTCGGCGACGGCTGGTGTGAAAAGCCGGATCGACCTGTGTTTCGCGCAGCGCCGCCTGCAAATCGCCTTTCAGACGCGCAGTCGCCTCGATAACGCGCGCAATGCGCCGATCGCCCGAAGAGAACAGCGCCTGCTCGTGCGCGATGCGCGCCGACATCGTCCGCACTTCGACATTGGGAATGCGAGCCAGGTTCTTCGAAACCCACTTCAAGCGACGTTTCAATTCTTTTTCGTCGCAGATCGCTTCCCATTGAAACGGCGTGTTCGGCTTTGGCACCAGGCCATTGAGTGATGGAATGATCTTGCCGGCGCGGCCGAAACGTTTGCCGGCCTCCAGCATTCGATCTTTGATCCGCTCAACCAGCGTAATCATCTCGGCCAGGTCTTCATCGGTTTCAGTCGGCAAGCCAACCATCATGTAAAGCTTTATTGTCAGCATGCCGCGATCGAAGACGGCGCCGCAGATGTCGACGATCTCGTCGTTGGTCAGGTTCTTGTTGATGACGCGACGCAGGCGATCGGATCCTGTCTCTGGCGCTACCGCGATTTGCTGATCGCGTGATTCCACCAGAGCATCCAGCAGCTCTTCGGAAATTTGATCGAGCCGCAACGAAGAAACCGAGATGCGATAATCCATCGCCCGCAGGCCCTGCAGGATTTCGCTAATCTCAGGATGATCGCAGACCGCGGTGGAAACCAAACCGATCTTGTCGGTCTTCCCGCGCCATTCAGCGGCCTTGGCCAGGATGTCACGCGCGGGCACCACGCGCGGCGGCCAGTAGTTATAACCAGCCCAGCAGAAACGACAACCCTGCGAACACCCACGCGAGATCTCGATCAGGAATCGATCTCCCATCTCGGCCTGGGGCGCCCAGATAGTTGTCGATGGCGCGAAGACTTCATCCCGCTTCAACTGCGCAACTATGTCTTTTTGCCCGCGGCGAATCGCGCGGCGCAGACTGCCTTCCTTGGGACTCTCAGCCGAAACTGCGCGGCCGACACTAACCGGAACACCTTCCTCAGTTGCCGTATAAGCCTCGACTGTGCCGTCGTCTTTGTAACTAACGTGATAGAGCGAAGGCACGTAGAAACCACGACCTTGTCGCGCTAATTGAAGCAGCGTGTCTTCCTTCGATTCGTTTTCCAGCAGCACGTCGATCAGCTTTGGCCCGAGGATTTCTCCTTCGCCGACGCCGATGATGTCGGTGAACTCGGCGATGGGCTCGGGATTCAGAAACGAAGCCGCTCCACCCATCACTATTAACGGATCATGCCTGGTTCGATCTTTGGCCCAGACCGGCACTCCGCTCATTTGCAGCATGCGCGCGAGGTTCACGTAATCGGTTTCGAAGGAGATCGAAAAAGCGATTACATCAAAGTCGCGCAGCTTGGTTTGTGATTCGAGCGAGAGCAGCGGCGTTCGAGTGCGTTCGTATTCGCACATCTCATCCAGCGGCCGGGTGTCAGAAGCCCGACTCCGGGGTCCCCAGACGGGCATCCCGGCTGGGGTGGGGCGGTTAGGGAGGGCCTGATCATAACCCGAGCCCTTGCCCGAGCGTGCACTACTTGCATCGTCTGGAAGGAACCCGCGTTCGCATGACACTTCAGGAATATTATTGAAAATCTCATACATCGCCTGAAAGCCAAGGTTGG
>DATNNY010000150.1:0-6498 GCA_035601635.1 Pyrinomonadaceae bacterium | reverse complement strand
GCGGCATTCGGCGGACGTACATCAAAGTCACGGATCACCTGTTCAGTGCGTTGCTGAATGCCTTTTTGATTAAGCATCACCGTGCTGGCCCCCACTGCGGGTTTGCGATAGTGAACTCCCAGGATCGTGTTCTCGGCCAGACTGAAATCCAGCAGCAAGCCGCGCCGGTGTCGATCTTCGGGAACGTGCGCGATGCCCAATTCCTTTCGGGCGCGCGCGTCCAGCCGCGTGATGTCGCGGCCTTCGAAAGCAATCGATCCGGAAACGTACGAGCCGGGAATCAGCCCAGCCAGCGCTTCAATCAACTCAGTCTGGCCGTTGCCTTCGACGCCGGCGATGCCGACAATCTCGCCCGCGCGCACTTCAAAGGAAACCTTATCGACGCGCTTGGTGCCGTCGCGTCCGGCAATCGAAAAATCGCGGAGGGAAATCAGAGCAGCCCCCGGCTTGGCGTCGGGCTTTTCGACCCGCAACAGAACGTCTCGTCCCACCATCAAGCGCGCCAGCTCAGCTGCGTTCGTGGCACTGGTTTTCACGTCGCCGACTACGCGGCCATCGCGCATGACCGTAACATTGTCTGAAATCGCCAGCACTTCCGATAGCTTATGAGTAATGATGACGATCGTCTTGCCCTGTTCACGCATGCCTCGCAGGATATTGAAAAATTCTTCAACTTCCTGCGGCGTCAGCACTGCAGTTGGTTCATCCAGAATCAATAACTGCGCCCGGCGATAAAGCGCCTTTAGTAACTCGACCCGCTGTTGCTGTCCTACTGAAAGAGTCTCGATAGTTGCATTCGGATCGACAGACAGCTTGAACTCGTCAGACACTTTGCGAATTTCGTCCGCGGCTTTGCGCAGATCCAGAGAGGCTGCGTTTCCGGGCTCGGCGCCCAGCACGATGTTCTCAGCCACGGTCATCGGTTCAACCAACATGAAATGTTGATGAACCATGCCTACTCCCAGCGCAATTGCGTCGTGGGGCGTGCGAATGTCGCGCACCTGGCCGTCGATCACGATCTCACCGCTATCGGCCGTGTAGAAGCCATAGGCGATCCGCATCGCGGTAGATTTGCCCGCGCCATTCTCGCCGACTATCGCGTGAATGGTTCCGGGCTCGACCTTGATGCTGACCCGATCGTTGGCCAAGACGGCGCCGAACGTTTTAGTGATGTTTCGTAGTTCAAGCATTCCATTGGAGCGCGAACATCATGTCCGCACTGAACGCGCAGCGCGAAAAAGTTCCAAGAGTGCTATGCACGCTGGGCGGGCAGGATGCCCGCGCTCCGGCTAGTTAGCCATCGCGTCCGTGACTTTGATCTGCCCGGCGATTATTTTTTTCTTTGCTTCTTCCACGGCCTGGATTGCTTCGGGCGTCAGAAGGTCCTTATTGTATTGATCAACCACATAACCGACGCCGTCGCTCTCCAGTCCAAACACATGAAAGCCAGCCTGGAACTTTCGCTCTACGACCAACTTCACAATGTCATAAACGGCGTTGTCGACTCGCTTGACCATGCTCGTCAAAACAAAACCCGGCTTCACCATGTTCTGGTTGGAATCCACTCCAATCACAAAGTGGGTGGCGCGGCCGTTGACCTTTCCATATTGTTCGACGGCATCGAACGCGCCCAGACCTGAATTGCCCGCGGCAGTAAAGATCACGTCGGCGCCTTTGCCAATTTGCGCCAGTGACAGTTCCTTGCCCTTACCGGGATTATTCCAGGCCGCGTCCGTCACCCCCACATAGTTCTGGACGATCTGGATATTGGGATTTACCGACTTCGCGCCTTCCTCATAGCCTTTTTCAAAACGATGAATCAGAGGAATGTCCATGCCGCCGACAAACCCGAGTATGTTTGTTTTGGTCGACTTGGCAGCCAGAACACCAACCAGATAAGAGCCTTCATGCTCTTTAAAGACCAGCGACGCGACGTTCGGAAGCTGGCTGACGCCGTCGATGATAGCGAAATGAAGGTTGGGATAATCTTTCGCGACTTGCTCCATGATCGGCGCTTGAGCAAAACCGACGCCGATGATCAAATCATAACTGCGCTCGGCAAAGGCGCGCATCGCCGGTTCGATAGAAGTTGGATTGCCGGGTTCGACATCGCGGAGGACGATATCCAGCGCCGGCTTTCCACAACTCGTCTTGCCATCCGGTAAAGTTCCCAGCTCAGCGCATTTCACTCCCGCCCACGCGGCCGCATTAAATGAACGATCGTCTTTGCCGCCGATGTCAAAGACGATGCCGACATGAATCTTCGATTTGTCGTCCGCGCCATAGCCCGCACGATTGCACGCCGGGCCAATGAAGACCAGAGAAGAGAGCAACAGCAGGGCTAACAGAGCTTTGTATTTCATCTGACCACTGAGTTTGGAGTGCGGCGGCAAGCGAAGCGCGACGCCGCTTTGGATCGTTCCTCTTTCTCGCCCGGAGCGTTGGGGCGGGGCTTGTCTCTCCTAATCCCATCGAACCTGGGAGCTATGGAAAGCGCCGTCGCCGCTCCACTCTGCCGGCGCACTCCAAATCTTACTTGGCGATTATTTCTTTGATAAGCTCTGGCAATTCTTTCGGCGGCGCTTCACTTACATCGTAGGCTGCCTGGATTCGCGCCGCTGCCCGCTGGCCGGACTCCGCGTTATTACAATAAACCAAACCGATTTGGTCGCCGGCGCCTAACTCGTCACCAATCTTGACCTCGCCCACAAAACCAACCGCGGGATCGATTTGATCTTCCATGCGCACGCGGCCCCCACCGGCTTCGGCAATCGCATGGCCGATCTCTTCGGTTTCAACCTTAACCACAAATCCTGAGCGCGGCGATTCTACCTTAAACACTTTCTCTGTCAACGGCAGGATGGCTGATGGATCGTCACAGACCCGCGGATCGCCTCCCTGAGCTTCGATATTCCTACGGAAGCATTCCAGCGCTGCGCCCGACTCGTGCACCTGTTGGATTCGCGTGCGCGCGGCGTCAACTGACTGTTCGAGTCCCGCGAGTACAACCATGCGCGCCGCCAATTCAATCGATAGCTCCAGCACCGGCCGCGCGGCTTCCGTAACCTCGCCGCGCAGCAGTTCGATGCATTCCCGGACCTCGACCGAGTTTCCCACCGCGCGGCCGAGCGGTTGATTCATATCGGTAATCAGGGCTTGCGATCGCACGCCCAACGAATTGCCGGTCGTCACCAACGCCCTGGCCAGGGCTCGCGCGCGATCATGTTCGCGCATGAACGCGCCGGATCCGGTCTTGACGTCGATCACCATTGCATCCAAACCAGCCGCCCCTTTTTTGGAAATGATCGAAGCGACAATCAGCGGAATCGCTTCGACGGTTGCGGTCGCGTCCCGTAAGGCGTAGAGCTTTTTGTCAGCCGGAGCGATCTCGGCTGTCTGACCGTTCATCGCAAAACCCGCCCTGTCTAAAACCGCGCGAAACTCTTTCAATGAAAGGTCGACCCGATATCCGGGAATCGATTCGAGCTTGTCGAGCGTGCCGCCGGTATGACCCAACCCGCGTCCCGAGATCATCGGCACACACACACCAGCCGCCGCTGCGAATGGCGCAATCAAGAGTGAAGTCTTATCACCGACACCGCCGGTCGAGTGCTTGTCGGCTTTGGGTTTGCGAATATCTGAGAAGTCGAGTATCTCGCCCGAGTGCAGCATCGCTTCGGTCAAAGCGGCCTGCTCTGCATCAGTCATCCCCTTGAGAAAGATGGCCATTAACAAAGCCGTGCTTTGATAGTCGGCGATCGCGCCGCTGGTCACACCGCTGACAAAGAACTTAATTTCATCGCGTGACAATTCTGCGCCGTCGCGTTTCCTGCGAATGATGTCCTGAGGTCTCAAATTTAAGTTCTCTGCCAGACTTGCGAACGGTCGTGTTGTTAGCCCCGTAGGGGTCAAATGTTTATAGCTCTCAAGCAATAAAAGAATTCAGTAAGCTCCGTTAGGAGCGCAATGTGAGATCCTTATGGCCAACCTCCCGGCAACCATTTCGCTCCTAAAGGAGCTTAGCTTCTCTCCGGGCGACGGGTTCTATAAACATTGCGCTCCTATCGGAGCGAAACCTGCAAAGACCTTCCGCACATCAACCGGCACGACCAGCGCTTGACTAACCCTGCTCAAGCAGCACGATTGCCTGAACTGTTACCGCTTCACCATGTCCGATCGCATCCAGTCCTTCACCGGTCTTGGCCTTAACGCTGACGCAACTGCTGTCGACCTGCAAAGTCTTTGCCAGACTCTCGCGCATGGTGACTATGTATTCGCGCAGCTTTGGACGTTCAAGCAGCACGGTCGCATCGGCATTCACCAAATGATAGCCGTGCTCACGTGCCAGCCAGTAGACACGCGCGAGCAATTGAAGGCTGTCGGAATCCTTCCATTGCGCATCATTATCCGGAAAATGAACGCCCAGATCCCCTTCGCACAACGCTCCGAGGATCGCATCGGCGATTGCATGCGCCAAAGCGTCAGCATCAGAGTGTCCCTCCGCGCCGCGCTCAGACTCGATCAGCACGCCGCCGAGAATCAAAGGACGTCCCGCGGCTAACCGATGCGTGTCATGGCCAATACCGATTCGAAACATATTTGTAGGGGCAGGGCTCGTCCCTGCCCGTTCCGTCATAAACCAAGAGGGCAGGGACAAGCCCTGCCCCTACGACTTTAAGAGCGCTTCCCCCAACGCCAAGTCTTCTTCCCGCGTAATCTTGATATTTCTACCGCTGCCTTCGACCACGACGACCTCAACACCGAGACGTTCCACCAGGAGAGAATCGTCCGTGACCGAAACGCCCGTCGCTTCGACTTCCTCCAGTTGATCGTACGCTTGCTTAAGAAGATCGAAGCGAAAGCACTGAGGCGTCAGGGCTCTTCGTAATTGAGCGCGGTGCAGCGTGCGAACTACGCGGCCCTCTTTGACCTCTTTGATTGTATCGGCGACGGGCGCGACCAGAATCGCAGCGCCGGTGGGGCGCGCCGCCACCACTACTTGATCAATTTCTTCCGGGGTAACGAAGGGGCGCACGCCATCGTGGATCGCGACCAATTCTGCTTCGCCGGCGACCTTTAGGCCGTGCCGCACTGATCGAGCGCGCGTTGCTCCTCCGGCGACCGTCCGCATCGGCTTCTGCAGGCCAAACTCTTTCAAGAGGGAAAGAAACCCGTCGGTCTCGTGTTGCGGCAGAACAATTACTAACTCGCTTATCTCCCGGCAACGCTCGAATTGTATGAGCGTGCGGATGATCACCGGAATCCCATCGAGCTCGAGGAATTGCTTGGGCCGGTCGCCGCCCAGCCGAGTCCCCTTCCCGGCGGCCACAACTATAGCGACGTTCATTCGGTTATGATTCGGTGTCGTTGATGCGCGTCATGGCAGGAGCAGTTTTCACTTCGCGCAAAGGCCGGCGGGCGCGCTCGCCGTTGCCAGCGCCATCAGCTTCATCCCAGAGCCGTCCAAAGATCATCTTGCCCGCGGTTGTCTGCAAGACGCTGGTTACGGCGATGTCGGCGTTCTTGCCGATCAGACGCCGCGCGTTATCCACCACGACCATAGTGCCGTCGTCGAGGTAGGCCACGCCCTGGTTGTATTCTTTGCCTTCTTTCAGAATAAAGACCCGCATGGCTTCGCCCGGCAGAACCACCGGTTTGAGCGCGTTGGCCAGCTCGTTGATATTCAGCACATTGACGCCGCGCAGTTGCGCGACTTTGTTCAGATTGAAATCGTTAGTCACTATTACCGCGTCGATCTGTTTACCCAACTCAATCAACTTCAAATCCACCTCGCGCACTGAAGGAAAGTCGGTTTCGACGATCTGGATATCGAGCGAGCTGTTGTTCTGCAGACGATTGAGCATATCCAATCCGCGACGTCCACGCTGGCGCTTGGACGAATCCGGAGAGTCGGCCACTTGCTGCAACTCGCGGAGGATGAACTGAGGAATGATGAGGGTCCCGGTCAGGAATCCCGTCTCGGCTATATCGGCGATTCGGCCATCGATAATGACGGACGTGTCCAGAATCTTGAGATCGCGGCGCGAGGCTTTATCGTGGAAAATGCCGCCCAACGCTGAGAGATCGAGGTAGTCTCCCTTGGCCGCGCCCACCATGAGACCGATGTAGGCCATGAAAACAATTAGCACCAGGGTCAGGAATGCTCTGGTTTCCGGTGGGACTGCCGCGGATTCCTGACTGGCGATGAGCGTCCCGATCAGATAAGCGCCGATAATGCCGAGAATCGATCCGACGGCCGCTCCTATCAGTGTCTTCAAGGAAGCGCGCCGAATGCGCATCTCGAATAGCACGATCGCCACGGCGGTAACCGCGGCCGCAGCTGTTGAAAACAGGCGGTGGCCCGGGATCGGATGCAGGACGTAGCCGGCACTGATCAGGAAGGCAGTGAAGACGACCCGCAAAATGATGACATCAAAGCGCATATCGCGCGACATATTACCACGCCGGGAGCCGCTCGTCATCATAACTTTCGCGCCG
>DATNNY010000149.1:0-7493 GCA_035601635.1 Pyrinomonadaceae bacterium | reverse complement strand
GATAGCGATGTTCAGAGTACCGACTTCAGTCGAGCTTTTAATGAACGAGAAAAGAACCCAACTAAAGTTGCCACTCTAAACACCTGGTAATCAAGACCCCTCCCAATGCTAAGCTTTGCGATCCGATGCTATTATTTCCATGCGCATGAGTACTGACGCACCTCTGTGACACATCAGTGCATTGATCGCTTGTCAAAATATTTCTCGATGTCCATAAGAACAACAGCTACAGTCTTTCTTTCTTTGCTTTTGCTGCCCTTGTTTGCTGAGGCACAGACTGACAATACCTGGCCACCGCTCAATTACCTGAGAAGCGATTACAGGTCAGTGCGAGTCGTCGCCCATGTCCGCATCCGCGAGGCTGAAATAGTTAATCGCATTCCCGGCTATGATGACTGGAAGATCGTGGCCGAAGTGATCGAGCCCTTCAAAGGTAAATTCCGCCAGGGCGATGTGATCGAGTATTTTCATGGGGCCGAAGCCCCTTCCAAAAAGGAGTTTTTTGCGGGGGAAAAAATCGTCTTTCTGTTAGGTGAATATGACAAGGCTAAAAAGTCGATCCGCTATTCGGTGCTGGAGAACTCGACTTTGGCGCCCGCCCCTATGCGCATAAAAAGACTGCGACTGATCAGGCACCTCGCGATTAAGCGAAGCCGTTAGTTTGCGAAGCCTGTTTGGAATCGCGCCTTCAGGCGGACAGTTTTGTCTGTATCATTCCGCCCGAAGGCGGGACTCCGAGCCTGGACGGTGATCATGATTCTTGAGACAGAAAGACTACAACTTCGCCGGCTCTCGGTTGACGACGTTGAATTCATCCTGCGTCTGCTCAACGAACCTTCTTTCATTCAAAACATCGGTGATCGCGGCGTGCACACGGTGGACGATGCGCGCGGTTATATCGTGAAAGGACCGATCACCAGTTATGAAAAGTTCGGTTTTGGTCTTTGGATGGTTGAGACCAAATCGCCCGCGACGCCTATCGGAATATGCGGACTGTTGAAGCGAGACGCGCTTGAAGATGTCGATATCGGATACGCCCTGCTCCCTGAGTTCTGGTCGCAGGGTTATGCTCTGGAAGCAGCTTCTGCAGTCGTCTTATATGCGCGCGAGAAGCTCGGGTTAAAGCGAGTTGCAGCCGTTACTAATTCAGATAATCAGAGCTCAATTCGTTTGCTCGAAAAGATGGGCTTTAAGTACGAGCGCATGGTGCGATTGTCGGAAGACTCTGCCGAGATCAAGTTATTTGTGATTGAAATCCAGGAGGCGCTTCGCTCTTAAGAACGTCCCGATAAACCTGCTCAGTTACCGACAACATCCTTGCCAGCGAAAAGCGTTCACGAACGTCGCTCTGGGCACTCTTGCTAAGACGGAAGCGTGCTTCAGGATTAGATAACAGTTCGCTGATTGCTTCCGCCAGTGCTTTCACATCTCCGATCGGCACCAGACGGCCGGTTTTGTCATCTTCGATGATCTCCTGCGCGCCTTCAGACATCGTGGCCAGTACCGGCACACCGGCGGCCATCGCTTCCACAATCGAAAGGCCGAAAGGTTCTGAGCGCGAAGACGAAACGAACAGGTCGAAGGTGCCGAGAAGTTCGGGGATATTTTCGACCCAACCAGCCAGGCGCACGCGCTGATTGAGATTCAGTTTCTTAATGAGAGCTTCAAAGCTCTGTCGATTTTCACGGTTGCGTGATTTGTCCTCGCCGGCAATGATGAACTCGACGTCGTCGTGGCGATCAGAGACGATTGCAGCGGCGCGGATGAACTCCTCCTGTCCTTTGATTTGCGCCAGATGTCCAATCATGCCTACATGCAGTTTCTTATTCGTGCTCTGTCCGCCCCGGGCAATGTCTTCCCTTCCCTTTGCGAATCGATCCACGTCGATGCCATTGTGAATAAGAACGATCTTATCGGGATCGAAGATCTTTTGCGCGCGAAGTCCTTCAGTCACCGCCTGAGAAACGCCGATGACGCGAGCGGTCCGGCGCAGTGTGAGCCGGTGAATCCTGTTAAGCGGAAAAAGGACGTGCCTGGTCAACACCAGCCGCGCGCCAGTGCGCCGTGCGGCCAAAGCAGCTAGAGGATAGTCACGTGCCACATGCGCGTGAATAATTTCGATTTCGTGTTGGCGGACAAAACGAGCGAGCTTCAAACCGGTTGCGACATTCAGAGAATTTCGCATTGGTAGTTCCGTTATGTTCTTTTTGGGAACGGACGATAGTTCAGCCAGGAGGGGCGAGGACGGGATCACCGCGGCATAGACATCGTGGCCACGACGGGCGAGACCGTTGGCCAGATCGGCGAGATGTTTCTCGCCGCCACCGAGCTCTCGAGCCGAACATATCTGCAGAATCTTCATCGAAAGCTTTCCTTTGGAAGAAACTCTAGCACAATCGAGCCCTCCCTTACGGTCGGGCTTCTGACACGCATTTATCGTCAGAGTGTCAGAAGCCCGTGCGTCAGCAAGGGCTATTCGGCAACGCTGAACTTGAGCTCGGCGAATCGGGTATAGTACAAAATGATTCAACCCAGTTGAGAGCGGCTCGGTCCAAAAACCCAATCTCGAATGACTTCAGACAGCAAACCCGAAACACGATGCGTTCTCTGCGCCCGCATCATGCGCCGGATTGGCGAAGACTTTACCGGGAAACAGATCTACAAGTGCGATCACTGTGAATATGTCGCCACGCCTAACGCCGCGGCGGCGAAAACGATCGCGCTTTATGATGATCCGGAATACTTCGATGGTTGGGGTTGTAACCTTGAATTCGATTATGACCGCTTCGATCAGTCAGTCCACCGGCAGGTCCGGGATTATCTCGACTTCATCGGCAGACACACGCAGGGCAAGTCTCTGTTGGATGTAGGCACGGGCAGCGGACTGCTACCTCAGGCGGCCCGCACCCGCGGCTATGAAGTTGAGGGCACCGATCTTTCAAAGCACGTGAGCGAGAACGTTCCGGCGAAGGCCGGTTTTCCCATATACCACGGTGCAATTGAAGACATCGAGTTCACGCGGAAGTATGACATCATCACGATGCTGCATGTGCTTGAGCATACGGGCGATCCGCTTTCGACTCTGAGGAGGTGTAAGGAATTATTGAATGAAGGCGGATATATCGTCGTGGTGGTGCCTAACTATCAGAGTCTGGATTCGCGGATTAAGGATGTTCTCTCGGCACTCAAGTTGAAAAGCAGACCCTACAAACATCTGGCTCTTGGGCATCATAACTGGGTCTTCTCGATCAAGAGCCTGGAAATTCTCGGTGAGAAGAGTGGCTTACAAATCACCCGCCGGCAGACCCAACAGCCCGCCTGGCGAGCAGGCAGTTGGCATCGTTTCCTCGAGCGTTACAACCTGGCGACCTGGTGCTGGATAGTTTATAGGCAACCCAAAGCTGGTAGCGCGGACGTCCCGTCCGCACAGCGTGCGTAGCACGCTCTATTTGTGCAAACCGACATGGTTCGCGCTTCGAGCTCATTGCGGACGGGACGTCCGCGCTCCCGGCATTTGCTTGCACGATTCCAATCAAGGATTGATTTGTTTCGGGCTCAACCCATGAAACGTCCGCGCAACCTCAGGAAGAAACTGCTGCTCATTACCTTTGGGCTGC
Organism: Pyrinomonadaceae bacterium; assembly: GCA_035601635.1. Classification (GTDB taxonomy): domain Bacteria; phylum Acidobacteriota; class Blastocatellia; order Pyrinomonadales; family Pyrinomonadaceae; genus UBA11740. The sequence goes on along the minus strand of DATNNY010000149.1, from coordinate 3,876 downwards.
TCTTCGGCCTTTTCATAAGCGAAATTTTCTTGCGCGTCGTCGGCTATTCGTATCCGCTCTTTTACACGACCGATTATTATCGCGGCTTTGCTTTGCAACCGGGGGTGGCAGGTCACTATCAGCGAGAAGGTGAGTCGGACGTTCGCATCAACAGCGACGGCTTGCGCGATCGTGAACACCCCAGGGCCAAACCCGCCGGTACGGTGCGGATCGCAGTGCTCGGTGATTCCTTCTCGGAAGCTATGCACGTGCCGATGGAGCAAACCTTCTGGTCTCTGCTGGAGCGCAAACTTCAGGAGTGCGACGCCTTTCCCGGCAAAAAGGTCGAGGTGATTAATTTTGGTGTTTCAGGTTACGGGACTGCTCAGGAGTTAATGACGCTGCGGCAGAAGGTTTGGGACTACTCGCCTGATCTGGTCGTGCTGGCCTTTACCACTTACAACGATATCTATGATAACTCGCGCGCTTTGAGCCGGACTGAAGAGGTTCCTTACTTCGTCTATCGCAAGGGCGAGCTGACGTATGACGCATCGTTCCGCGTCTCGCCTACATATCGTCAGCGTGACTCAAAACTAAACCGGCTGGGCCGCTGGCTCCACAACGAACTTCGCGTGGTGCAGTTGATTCATTACGTGCAATTCGTCGCCAAGCTGAAGTTGACTGACTGGCGAAACAAGCGACGCCTGGCGGCCCAAAATCAAACCCAACCGGCTGATGGTTCTACACCGACCGTCCGAAACGCCGAAGACATCGGCATCGACAATATGATTTATATCGAGCCGCGGGATGAAAATTGGCAAGAGGCCTGGCGAGTCACCGAAGGATTGATCAAGCAGATACGTGATGATGTTGCGCAAAAGAAATCCAGGTTTTGTCTGGTCACACTGAGTAATGCAATCCAGGTCTATCCGGATCCGGTCGTTAGACAAAAGTTTCTGGAGCATGTCGGCGCCGATAGCATCTTCTATCCAAACCTGAGACTCAAGGCGCTGGCCGAGCGGGAGCAGATCGATTTCCTTGACCTGGCCGGACCTATGCAGGCCTATGCGGACCAGAACAAAGTCTTTCTACATGGATTTGGCAGCGATATCGGGAACGGCCACTGGAATGCGAAAGGACATCAGTTGGCTGCGGAGCTGATTGCGCAGAAGCTTTGCGGTAAGCAATAGCGAGTGAAGGTTTGCCACTGATGCTGCACTAAGAGTCAATGCGATCCACTAAACCACACGAAGCGGGCACGAAATGCGATCTTCAGTTCGAGAGGTTTCGTGTGAATTCGTGGATCGCTCTTCTCCTTGACTGCTTCACTTCACAATTTCAAAATCCATCCACTGAGTGACGGTGCGGTGCTTTTCATCCGCAAGCATGTCCTTGACGATTACTTGCAGCACGTAATCTCCCGGCACCAGATCGCTGCCGAGCCTGATGCTGCCGCCGCTAACCACTCGTTTTGGATCAACCACGCCGGAGAAATCCAGAGGGCTTTCTTTGCCGGTGTACACCGGCTTTCCATCCCGAAACAACCGCACTTGCGAAATTAATTGCGCTTTGTTCGTGGTCTTATCGAGGTGGGCATTATAAATAATGAAGAGATAGTCCATCAGCAGCCCGCGACTGAAATGGCGCACGGCCGGACTAGCTTCGGGGTTGCGCTGGTCTGCGGCGTCCTGATCCTGTGTCGCAGAGTCAGGGTTCGTCGCCGCTTGATTCCCTGCGACCACGGCCGAAGGGTTTGCGCCCGCTGCGGCCGTAGTTCTTTCGACGGGATTCTCCCCGCGTACCACAAGGCCCGAAAGCGCCAGCCGATTTTTCTTGAGATCGGGAACCTCGACGAACTGGCTGGCTGAGCCAACTCGTTCCGTACTGGTGTCACGAAAAGAAATTCGCAACTGATATGCGCCCGGTTTTTTAATGGGGACGGATAGGTAGTAGACCAGACCTTCGCGCAGTACCCGCCTGTAAATAGCCTCAGTCAATTGCATGGTGTAGGTCTGCCCAATTTGATCCACCGTAACGCCATTATCCCCAAAGGTCATAGCCAGCACGTCAAAGACGCACTTATGCTTGCCGTTGGCTTCCGAGGTGAAGGTGAGGTCACGCGCGTCGACATGTAACATGGAACGCAATATCGAACCTGCTCTTGGATCGTTACTAAACAAGGAGGTCAATCGAAGGTGGACTCCCGTCGAGCCAAATGGCGATGCTAGAGCGCTAACCATCTGCTGTGCGAGGGTACGTTGCAGCGGTGCGTGACGATCTTCATCAGTGACTCCATAAAACCCGTTGCGCATGCGCACGTTGAATTTTCCGGGCCGAGTAATTTTCAAAGACAGCTTATGAAAAGTACGTCGTCCGGTCTTCGGATCAAAGGTCGAGTTATCAGGGCGATATCCGATCAGATAATAGCCTTTTTGATCTTCCAACACGCGTCGAATGCCGCCGCTCAAGTCGTTGTTATTCTTAATGGCGATACCACCCGTTTCCCGCGCCAGATAGCTCAACCCTTCCTGGGTTTCGAAAGCGGCAGTGCGGCGATTGCTTAACATCTTCTCAACGTCGCCGCTGCCCGGGTTATCGGCAGCGGTCAAGCTCAACGTCTGCAACCCAGTTGCGTTCATTGTATAAATCACAACGGAAGCTCGGCCTGCTTCGTCAATCAAGCGGCGCAATCTTTCCAGCGCCAGGTAGTTTCGCGTCGGGTCGTCCCGGCTGTAAATCCTGAATCCGTCCGACACCAGGAGAATTGACTTGCGACCCGGCAACTCCCGCAAGCCCTTCACCACATAACTGATGGCGCCGAGCGTTCCGACTGAGAACATGTCCTCGCGAAACTGGTTCAACTCCTCGTTCCTTGCATCAATGTCGGGTCCCGCCTCTCCGGCCGTTGGCGGCTCGAGCGGCGCAAATGCGCTGACACCGCCGCGTCCCATCGAACTCCATTTCACCCGCTCAATGGCCGCGTATAGTTGGCGCTTATCCGAAGTGAACTGCTGCAATGCTCCCATGCCGCCACCGGTGCGAATGATTGCCACCAGATCACCGGGCTGCATTTGTTCGTCGACGAATTTCTTGAGAGCCCTCTGCACAAAGTGGGTGCTCTCGAAAGAGAGCCCAAGATCGTCAACCACAATCGCGATCGTTCGACGAACGTCCTCTGGTCTCAGGCGAGTGGGCGGGGCCACAGGTGCGTTCTTGTCTATGGCCGCCGCTTTTTGCTGGCGCGCAGACTCAGGCACAGTCTCCGTGGCGTAATAGGCGAAGTTCGTGATCTTCTGCACCCTGCCGTCTTCCAGAATCTTGATTTCTTCGGGCTTCAGGTCAGTTACGATCTTGCCGTTCTTGTCGGTGACAACCGCATCAACCTGGACCAGGTTAGTTGTGATGCGTACAACATCATCTGATCCCGGCTTTTGAATCTCTTGCGACGACGGCTGTGGCGGTGGGGTCGGAGCGGTGGTGCTCGGCTGCTGACCGAAAGCGCTTGCGCCTAGCTGCGCGAGCAGAACAGTGTAAAGCAGGCGGTGTTTCTTCAAGGTAGCCTCCCAGACGATCGGGTTGGGGAAAGCTTAGGATGAAGGTTCGTTCAAAGTAAAAGACGTGTCTCGAACCTTAAAAGTCTGAAAATTCAGTGGAAGGATACTGGTTTTTCGAGTTCGTCGCGACTGGCGCGATCTAACTACGCAGCGAGAACTTGCTCGTAAAAATTAATGTACTGCGGAATGATTCGGTCGGTGCTATAACGCGAAATTGCAGAAGTACGGGCGCGTTTGCCCATTTCGCGGCGCAGCTTCTTATCGGTTAAGAGCTTGATGGCGTCGTTCGCCATCTGGTCGACATCGCCAACCACGCTAAGGAATCCGGTCTCGCCATCGTCGA
>DATNNY010000148.1:0-6382 GCA_035601635.1 Pyrinomonadaceae bacterium | reverse complement strand
CGTTCCTCAGCTGGTATGCACGCGAATGCAAGTCCCATTCGACGGGGTACTGTCCCGGTCGCCAACAGTCGCAGCTTTCGCAATGACCCTTCTGGACGCGGCGACTGGAAGCACGGACGCGGCGACTGGAAGCAGGGACGCGGTGACTGGAGGCACGGACATGGAACCGCCTGGCACCGAGATGACAACGACAAGGACGACCACCACCACCGCCATCATCGTGTTTCCTTAGGCTTCTTCCCCTACTGGTATCCGAGAGGAGGCTATTATAGCTACGGATACCCGGATTACTCGTATGACTACTACGATTATTATTACCCGGACAACGGTTACTACTCCGGCCAAAGCGAATCAGCGAGCAGCCAGGTGTTAGTTCAAGAGGCCCTTGCTCGCCGTGGTTATTATGCTGGCGAAGTTGACGGTGTTATCGGGCCGGAAACTCGAAGCGCGATTCGAGAATTCCAGCGCGACAATGGACTGCAAGTGACTGGCGACATCAACTCACAGCTTGTACAAGCACTGAAGCTCGGCTGAGATAAGGCTGACGCTGCGACAACCCGTTATCGCGCCGACAGCACGATTCAAGGCTCATGCGCAATTCCAATCGTCGCAACTTAATGGGTTGTTTGGCCTGCTCCCAGGTTGGGTCGGAAACAAGACGAAGGCCAATGTACCAAGGGCCCAAATCGTGCCCAAAATGGTAGAATAGAGATGTGCCTTTAATCCGGGGCATGGCGGATAGCGCTCTGTAATAGTGCCAGGCTTCAAGCGATCCTTCGGAGCGCGGAAAGCATGACAGCACTTCACTCGCTTCTCAATTCGTGCTACGAGCAGAATGTTTTCCTTGGTCTCGTGATCGAGGATCAGGTTTTCAAAAAAAGTCGCGCAACTTCTCTAGGTCCATTTTTGCGAATTCTTTAGGAATATCTGGGAACACTGGATTCAACGGCGAAAGGGTTAGCTCGGGAGCAGGTGATTCAGAAACAAAAAACCGCAAATTCCAATAGCCTTCGCGTTCGATCGTTATTCGATGATCCCGCAGCAAACGGAGTCGCCAAAAGAGGTCCTTTCGAAGGATCCGGCTTGAATCGCTTCGAAAGGTCCTGACTACTCCATGTTTTTACAACGTTCTAGTGAAATCGGAGAAATATACAGGATCGCCTGCGTCAGCGAGCACATTGCCCCATTTCGACATCTGATTTCAGGGTAACAATCGCGTTTGGGATCGTGTTTTCCTTCGCTGGTTCGAGTGTGACGATAAAATAGTGCGTGCCAATGGGTCGTTCAGCGACAAAACCTTTGAGGAAAAATGCTGGACAATGATGCTATGCTTTCCTCGCAAGAACCTTAATCAAATTATGCCAGAAGCCGATCTGTTTTTGAAGCAGGCGGGTATGACCGCCCACCATTAATTATCTGTTCCAAGCGATTAAATCTATCGACCAAGCGTTCGGTGAGGGGTATGCGAAAGCCAATCCTGAATTAGTCGGAGCGTTCATTCAAACTTGCGCCGCAGATTTTCACAGTGGCTGGGTTACTCAAGAAATTGCGTCTGCCCTAAAGGAAATTGCGGTATCACTCAGTCAAATATCCCACGGTGACTAAGCCGACCATTCTAAAAGCAAATCAAAATTCGGGTCGGTCCCACCGACTACCGGGAAAGCCTTTTTGCAAAAATCCGTTTGCAGCCGCTTCTCTAAAATCCTGATTTGCGCTCGGGTTTTGATGATCAACTTCGACAAGCGAACATACCGATTAACATAATGGTTGTGCAAACCTGTTGCCAATCATTGCATAATGGCAATAGAGTTATGCAACACATCGCCGTAGTCAGAGCGCAAAATTCCTGAATTGTCGCGCATACGGTCGTTTTCGCAACAGTAGAAGAAAGTGAGATCGCTGTTCGTATCTCGACTCGTGATCTCCAATTTGCAGTACACTCGGCACACTGCATTTGCTCCGGAGAATACCTCTGCTGTTCGAAATATGGAGAAGATCCTTTTCGGGGTGTCCGATTCGAATTCTTGTTGGTGCGCTGATTACAGCTGGCACATTCTCATGCATAAAAAGGGGCGTATTGCGCGGCGAGCGCATAACAGCCATCCTGTGACGCGAGAGCGAAGGACGATTCGGATCCTAGCAACTGCGTCGAAAGAGAAAGGAAACGTGCTGCATCGCCGGGGGGCGGGCTTCCTGAAACGCGAAGTCTTGAAGCCAGCCACCGGTAAAGACCAGACAAAATTTTTTGTAAAAGAGATTCAGATGGTACGGGTGATAAAAGGTTAGTAAGTGCGACTCGAGTCCGAACGGCCAATTGTCTGTTAATCTTTTCGCATTGTGGTGCTTCGCACCTCCAGTCATGAGCCTCTGGGCCCTACACCCTTTGAACCAAAGATCTCGGGGCCGAAAGACCAGCGGTCCGAAGGCGAGACGGTCAATGCCCTATGGTCCCTTTGGAGCGACCGCGAAGATGTTCCGGGACCGCGGAGTTCGTTTTGCCACTCACGGCGTTACCTTGTGAAGTCTCGCTCTCACCACGGGCACTCGACTTTGTGGATAATATGGCCCACAATCTAGGCAGTTGTCTCTGACGGATAAATTTTCCGCCTCCCTTATTCCATGGACAACAGCGTGAGCCACATGGAGCGGTCTGTCCGCGATTACGCCACGCAAGATTTCGTGCAGCTTGGCGAAACCATGCGCGTGGAGGAAGCACTTCGATTCATCCGCGACCGCCCCTCAACTGGGCAAACACTCATCTATTTCTACGTAGTCGACGCCTCATCGGCTCTAACCGGTGTTCTGCAAACGCGCGCGCTGCTTAGCGCACAGCCGGACGAGCTACTTGCCGATATCATGATCCGGCGCGTGATTGCCATACCGGAAACTGCAACAGTACTTGACGCATGCGAGTTTTTCGTACTGCACAAATTTCTTGCCTTTCCCATTGTCGATCATGAGCGGCGTATCGTCGGTGTCGTAGACATCAACCTGTTCAACGAAGAAGTATTCGGAATTCCAAAAACGGATACCGGAGACGAGCTGTTCCAGGCGATCGGATTCCACATTTCACAAACGCGCCATGCTCCGCCGCTGCAAGTCGTCCGCTTCCGTTTCCCATGGTTACTGGTCACCATTGGAGCAGGCACAGTTTGTGCCTTTCTTGCTCGCGCTCATGAGAAAACATTGAAGGAGACTCTAATCGTGGCTTTCTTTCTCACACTGGTGCTCGCACTCGGTGAGAGCGTCGCGGTTCAATCGCTCGCGCTTGTTCTGGAAGCTTTGCGGTTAAGGAAGGTCACGCCGTATTGGTTTCTCCAGACGTGCAAGCGAGAGGCGCTCACGGCGGTCCCATTAGCAGTAACCGCGGGATTGGTGGTTTTCGGAATCGTTCTCATTTTGGATCAATCACTGTGGCCGGCAACCGTGATCAGTGGAAGCCTCGCGCTCGGGCTTACGGCTGCCTGTCTGCTCGGCGTCACCATCCCGACATTGCTGCATGTCGCTAAATTGGACCTAACCATCGCAGCCGGACCAATTACGCTCGCAATAACAGATATCGTCATGTTGTTGCTTTACCTCAGCCTTACTAGCGCTCTGCTATGAGTGGTCGCTCCGCTCTGACTCGAGCAGGACGAACCTTTGGCCCTCGGCACCTTTGAACCAAAGAACTTGAGGCCGAAAGACTCTGGTCAGAAAGCGACACGGTCAATGCCCTATGGTCCCTTTGGAGCGACCGCGAAGATGTTCCGGGACCGCGGAGTTCGTTTTGTCTGCGAACCAAACAAAATTGGAGCCGCTTATGAGCTTATGATTCGCTATTTCAAGTTTCGACCGCGGCGGCAACCTGTTCGAGTTGGCCAGCGGCTGTAGTGTTCAGAAGACAAGACCGCGATACGGTCCGGGGACTGGATCTCCGTTTACCTGCAGCTCCTCCATGATGATCCTCTCAGGTGTCATTGATCAATAGACATAAGACACACGGACCTTCCAGTCATCACCGTCGCGAACAAAGATCGTCACTACGTAGTGACCCGTCGCGTCGACTGGCGGTAGACTGATTTGCGAGATCGCGCATACGTCGTTGCCGACTGGGTACAGCTGAAGAAGCTTATGTGACAACTTGCGGGGAGTTGATGCGAACACGCTTGCAAACCTTTCCTCAAGGGCTTGCTGACCAGAGGCCAAACCACCTTCCGACCACGTCCGAATGATCTCGACTCCGTCCTGCGTGAAAAAGGCCGCGCAAGCAGCCGCATCCTATTTATTAGACGCCTCGTCAAACTTCATTTGTACTGCTTCAATCTGCCGACGTACTTCTGGATCAACCGTGTTTTGTTCTTGGGCGAGGGCTGGCACAGCAAAGCCGATTGCCAACCCTGCGAGCGTAAGTAGCAAGCGCACTTTCATTGTTTGCTCCCGATGTTTTAGAATGGTCGTCGCCTTTTTCTCACTTGGCCGAAACACCGCCGTCCGCCGACAATATTGCACCTGTGACCCACTCCGCTTCCGAAGAGGTGAGAAACAGCACGCATTGAGCCACGTCTTTGGGGGTGCCGAAGCGCGGCCAAGGCGTTGCTTGCAGAGCGCCTCTATGCCGTTCTTCGGTTTCTGCGTTTGTCGCTCGAGTCATCGCTGTTGGGATGAATCCCGGACAAAGGGCGTTCACATTGATTCGCCGGGGACCAAAAGTGACCGCTAACTGGAGCGTTAAATTGACTACCGCAGCGTTTGAGGCGCCGTGGGCGGAATGGTGACCTTCTCCGATGAGAGCCGTGACCGAGGCGATGTTCACAATCTTTCCACGGGAAGCGGTCTCGAGCGGCTCCTGCGTTAACATTTGCGTGATCGCGTACTTGCAACAAAGCCAGACGCCTTTTGCGTTCACCGCCATCGCCGTATCGTAAAGGTCTTCGGTTTCATCAATTATCGTGTGAAGTCCCGTAAATACCCCGGCGTTGTTAATCATGATGTCTAGCCGCCCAAACTCTGTGGCGGCGCGGGTCACTAGGCTTTTAACCTGTAAGGGGTATCGAACGTCGACTTGAACGTAGACGGCCCTGCCTCCACGACGTTGAATAACGTCATCCGTGTCGATTTCGAGGTCCTCTTCATACCCTTCCTTCCGAGCGTTTTTATGTAAATCGGCGCAGACGACCGTCGCGCCTGCCGCAGAAAGAGCGAGCGCAATCGCCCGTCCGTTACCGGAACTTGATCCGGTTACTATAGCAGTCTGATTCTCAAGCCGCGTTTTCATAGTCTCCTCCCGGAGTTTAGGATGGTCTGTCGCCGAACGATCTGCTGCGGGATTTTCTCACGTCGCGGGTAACATCCTTGTCGCGGGGGGCAGGAGGAACGCCTTTGGCCGAAAGGTCTCTGAGCGGCGCCCCAATAGACGCCTCTACCTATTCGGCGTCAATGAGAAACGCTTGCTGTGCCGAACCTTGTCGCCGGTGTTTCAGTCGTCCGCGTCCTCCTCGAAATAACGCGGGGTGTGTGGCGGAAAGCAATCGAGAGGGTGCTCTAGAATATTACTCGATTCGTTCCTCTCGCCCTGCAAAGATCGACATTATGCGAATGCTTCTCGACATCTCAATTCCGCACGATCCGTTTAATGCAGCTGTGAAAGACGGCACTGCTGGTCAGAAACTCAGCCGCATTATTCAAGAAACTAAACCAGAGGCGATCTATTTTACAGGACAGCACGGTCAGCGTGGCGCCGTCATGATCGTCGAAATTTCCGATCCGTCAAAGATTCCCTCCGTTGCCGAACCCTGGTTTCTAACTTTCAATGCAATTGTCGAATTTAAATTCGTAATGACTCAAGATGACCTCCAGAAGGCCGGCCTCGATGAAGTCGGAAGGAAGTGGGCATAGTCGCTTCTGGATGGTTTAGGGATGCCGCCTTAATGGGGATGGAAAATGGGCCGTTCTCTTTCGCGATTAGCGTGGTGAACGCATCGTTAGCAAAAAGCGCCATTGCCATGAAAAAGCACGTCGGCGTTGGGAATTCCGGGGCGCGTTAGTAGGAAGAAAGAAAAGCCTCGTGGTGAGTCGTAAAACAGAAAAAATGGCTCTTGGCTGGGGGGCGGGGTCAGCAGAAACGCAGTCTAAAAAACGTTCCATCGGTAAACGCAGAATAAAATTTTCTACAAAGCCGATTCGAAGTTAGTAGGAACAACACAAGGTGGTTAGTTAACACTACTCGAGCATTCGAGGGCGCGTGAGTTGGTCAGAATCTTTTCACCTGGATAGGTGTATCGCGAGAAAACGGAAAGACGGACTGAGCGAACCTCTGGTCCTTCATACCTCTAGCCAACGAACCTTTGGTCCTCTGGATCTTTGAGCCAAAGGACCTCATTCTGATTGCCATCCGGCTTGT
>DATNNY010000147.1:0-5119 GCA_035601635.1 Pyrinomonadaceae bacterium | reverse complement strand
ATTACGGTGTATTGCGTGCAGGCACAGGATCGCACGCGCGGCGCCATTCGGCGTGATGTGCCCAAGCCTCGACAGGTGATTGACGATCTCGCGGAAGGCACGGGGGGCCGGATTTTTCCGATTGAAGATCCCACCGCGGCGGCGAAAGCGATCTGCGATGAACTGCGAAAGAACCGTTACGTGCTTTCCTATCTGCCCCAGAGCGTTCAGTACAGCGAAGAACGACGACTGATGGTTTTGGGAGAGCCGGGAGTTAACGCGCGCGCCAAGACCATGCAACCACCGGAATGAAGATAGCAAGTGCCCGTTATGAAATCGTTTTGTTTAGTAACTCTCTTGGTGCTGGTTCTCTTTGGCGGTGCCGCATCTAAGGCCGAGACGACCGGAAAGTTGACTCTTTCATCGAGGGGAAGACTAGTTGGTTTCATTTTGGATCCCGGCGTGGCGAGGGTTCCGGCGGCTAAGATCATTGTGGCGAGCAGGACTTTCAAGCGTGAGCTCAAGTCCGGCGATGACGGTAGCTATGAGGTTGATCTGCCAAGCGGTAAATACACAGTCAGAGTGGAGCGCGATGGATTCTACCCCTCAAGGAGGACCACCCGAATCACGCCTAATGGCACGACGCACCTTAATATCACGATCAGGGGCATGAGAAACGACGCCTCTCATCCATGGGTACGGTTCGGCTAACGTCGATAATCCGCCTAGGTTTTCTTGCGCGAGTACAAAAAGAAGAGCGTCAGGATTATCGCCAACAGAATAATCTCCCAGAAAGCAAACACAGTGCGATCGAATTGGCCGGCCTCGTCATGAGCGTCCATGTAAACGATGAACGTTCCGAACGTGACGCCGGCGACCAGCCAGATGATCTGACGTTTCGTATCCCACATGCGAATTTCATCGGGAGCCCAACCCCTACCGTCGAGCTACTGCCCCGCTTGGCCAGCGATATCGTTGCGGCCGGGGAAGTCTTTCTTGTACTCCGAACCAATAACGACGGCCATTCTTGGTAAGATTCGGGGCTGGCCTTCAATCTCTGATCGAACCTCGCCAATGCGCGTCGCGCCCATTCTTTCATAGAAGCCTTCAGCATTTGGATCCGCCGAAAGCTCGAGTGCGGGTATCTTCAGCTTCGCTGCGCGTTCCTTGATGTGCAGAAACAGCGCCCGCCCGACGCCGGAGCCAATATGCTCAGGTCTAATCCACATGTGTTCCAGCTCAGCCAGCGACGCGTTGTTGAAAGCGATCGCGCAGCAACCGACGATATCCCGCCCTTTGGTGGCGACATACATTTCGTTCTCGGCAATAAACTCGGATGTAATGGTCAGCTCGGACTTCCACTCGCGGATCCAGCTCTCGGGATAACCCCAGTGGCGCTTGGCGGCATGTGCGATCTCGGTTAGCACATCAGCTTCATCGGGTTTGGCTCTGCGAATATGAATGCTCATCGCAAGTTGAAGTCTAGCACTTTTGATCCAAATCACGAGTCTGTAAAATGCTGTCAGAAGCGCGACCGTCAAGGAGGGCTAGCTCGGTGTAACATGCCCTCCCTGACGGTCGGTCTTCTGCCACGAGGTCAGTATGGAACGCATCGTCTTTCTTGAGCGCAACACTATCGCGGCAGACTTTCGCCGGCCCGCCTTTCATCACGAATGGATTGAGTTCGGCGAAAGTTTTCAGCACCAGGTCGTGGAGAGGTTGCGCGGGAGCACGATTGCTATCAGCAATAAGCTCGCTTTGCGCGAGCTCGAGCTTTCCCAACTGCCGGAGCTGAAGTTGATCGCCATTGCCGCGACCGGATCAGACAATATCAATCTCGAATACTGCCGCACTCATGGTATCGCCGTTTCCAATACCCGCGGCTATGCAATCAATTCGGTCCCTGAGCACGTCCTCATGATGATCCTGGCGCTGCGACGAAATTTGCTCGCCTATCGCGCCGACGTCCAGAATGGTCTGTGGCAACAATCAAAACAGTTCTGTCTGCTGAATCACGAGTTGCGCGATATCAACGGCAGTACGCTCGGGATTATCGGTTATGGTTCCATTGGCAAAGCCATGGCCAGGCTCGGTGCTTCACTGGGCATGCGTGTGCTGATCTCGGAACACATCAATGCTGAAACTATTCGTCCGGAACGGACGTCCTTTGAAGATACCCTGCGGCAGAGCGATGTGATCAGCCTGCACTGCCCTTTGACCGATGCCACTCGGGGCCTGTTTCGTCGGGCAGAGTTTGAAATGATGAAGCCTGGGGCGCTGCTTATTAACACGGCTCGTGGAGCCTTGGTTGATGACGCCGCCCTGATTGAAGCGTTGCAGAGGGGTTTAATCGGCGGTGCTGGCTATGACGCACTGCGTGAAGAGCCTCCGCGTCAGGGCAGTCCTTTGCTTGATCTCAATCTGCCGAATTTCATCGTCACGCCCCACGTGGCCTGGGCCAGCAATGAAGCGGTGCAGGCCCTCGCCGATCAGCTCATCGATAACATCGAAGCCTTCATTGCGGGCACTCCGCGAAATCTGTTGACCTGAATCATAAAGTTTCGTCGGCCGGGGTTTATCGAAAATCAGGGTGTCTGATTGTCTGTTTCGCAATTTCGTGTGACTTAGTGGATCGTTTTTGCTCGACCAAATACTGGACCCACGAATTCACACGAATCGACAAGCACGTTTGGTCAGACTCGCCGCACAAGTGCAGCGTCTAGACGACGCGATTGTTGATCTGAAGAAGATGAATTACGACGTCGCAGCTTCGCTCGTCGCCGGATGTTCCACGTCCTCGGTTGTATAAAGATTGAGGATCTCGCGGCCCTGACGGGATCTCGGGTCGATGGTGCGCAGGTGTTTGCGCCCCTTCATTTCCCAAATTGCGGTGACGACGCCGTCTTTTTCCACGGCCTGGTAGGTTATATCTTCCTTCTCAGCCGCCGCCGGCGCCTCCTGAGAATCGGTGATTGCGGACTCGCTTTCAGACATAGAAACTCTGCGTTGCTCCTGTTTCGCTTTTCGGTGATTGGGCGTGAGGGATTCTGTCACAGCCACAAAGCCAATGTCTAGCTGTTGAGAGGAGGTTGATGAGGGATAGATCAAATAGGCGCTACAGGTTCTATATGCCTAAAACGCGCCGCTACTTCAATTCAAGCGCCAACTCAACCGCTCGACGCGCCGAAACGACTCCCCATCCCTGGCGATCGACCTCGACTTCCGGCACGCGTTCGGCCGTGTCGATCAGAATTCGTTTGATTTGCTGCGGACTCAATCGGGGATTCGCTTCCAACATGCAGGCGATGATCGAAGAGACAATTGGAGCCGCGAAAGAGGTACCGTCGACATATTTATAGTCGGGATTAATTACATTGCCTTCACGCAGTTTGATTGTAATCAATTGGCGAAGCAGCGGCAGCGGCAGTGAACTCGCCTCGTCCAGATCCTGGTCTACTCCGGGATTGCTTTCCAGGATAGCGCGCAGGTTTTCATCAGCCGACGAGTCCAGCTTTGAGTAAAGCTCGGCCTCTTCAGCAGTCGGCGTGTGAGGCAAGATCGGCGCCGCCACCCAGATGCCGGGCGCGATCACTTCGGGCTTTTGCAGCCCGTCACTCGTGGGCCCGTAAGACGAGCGATACATGCCACGTCGAGCTCGATCCAGCGAGTTGCGATCATCGAGGCCGCCTACAGCAATGGACGACGGAGCGCTGGCGGGCGGCAGCACAGAATGACCAGGCACGTGACCAGCGTTGCCGACGGCGCAAACTACGGTCACCCCGGCGCGCGCACAACGCTCAACCGCCTGCGACAAGGGATTGGTGAGATAACTCTCTTCAAAGTCGCCGCCGGCCGAGATATTAATCACGCGAATCTGATGTTCCTCCATGTGGGTCAGAACCCATTCGAGTCCCTTTTGAATTTGATCCTCACTGATGCGGCCAGTGCGGCCAATCTTGACCAGGACGAGGTTAGCTTCCGAGGCGATGCCGCGGTAGAAGCCATCCAGCCCGCCATTTCCGGTCGCGACTACCGAAGTCATCATCCCATGCCAACTGGCCAGGTCATTTGTTTCCAGTGAAGTTTGGTCGCCTTCCTCTGCGAAGATGCTGTGATAGGCGCGAATGCGATTGTCCGGCTCGGTTAAATCGGGGTGCGCATAAAATCCTGAATCCAGAAATGCGATGGTTATCCCGCGGCCGGTAAACCGCTCGTCCGCGTCCATGCGCAGGGGAGTCGGCAGAACAAAATCATTCTGCTCGAAGATTGTCGCGTGCGATTCGATCTGGCGCTGCGCGCGATCAAAGAGCTCGACGCAACGACCACAGACTTCTGCCGCGTCCGCCGACGCCGCGTTCGGCTTGATGATTGATTGCAATCCTTCGGGTAAGGAGGCGATCGCGATCAGATCTCCCTGAACCGCGCGGTCACATACCGGACACACGTCCGTCCGGCGCTCGCCGGCGCTCACCTTCTGTTCGTCGATCTCAATTGTGTCTTCCATGCTCGCTGTCTAGATTAATCCCTCCTCGCGTCCGGCCGGAAAAACGCGCGGCATCGACGCGAGCTTTTGCAGGTTTAGAATATGAGCCACGAATATCGCACGCGCGTAGAAGGCCCGGGTCTTGCTGCCGTGGCCGCGTCCTTTTGTCCGCGCCTGTACCAGTTGTCCCAAATCTCCGGTGACTGAGTCAATCCCACCAGAGCGAATCTGCCCGCGGATCGCTTCATAATCGGCGGCCACCCGCTGGCGGATTCCTGGATTGTCGAGATCGAATTCGGCAGCGGCGTGCAACATTGAATGCGACTCCTGCGGGTTCTCATAAATGCGGCTGACAACCACCATGCTGCGCAGTTTATCGTAAAGATGACTGTCTTCGAACCGGCTCGACAGCACTTCCGCCGGTTCCAACATCGTGATCGCCATCGATTCCTTCACTCGCAAATTTCCTTCAGCATCACGTCGCAGCGGCACAACCTTCAACTCCCAGTTACCAAAGTCCGGCGCCTGTCGCGAGTTTTGCGCCAAACCGAGATAACGCTCAATGACCAGTCCGGCCCAGCCCTTATTTTCGCGGCCATCCTTCCACACTGGAATCCGGTACTCGTCGGCCATTGGTCTCAAGTCTTTGCCGGCGAG
>DATNNY010000146.1:0-4136 GCA_035601635.1 Pyrinomonadaceae bacterium | reverse complement strand
GCTGAAAAACTCTTATTCGATGTCCCGAGCTACAAATTTGGAGTGCGCCGACAACGGCGGCGCTTTGGATTTCTTAGCATCTTCGTGATCAGCGAATCCAAAGCGGCGTCGCGCTACGCTTGCCGCCGCACTCCAAATTAGCTTTTCAGCACTCTGCTAGGATGCTATCGCAAGCTCCTGCAGATGAGCTTTGTGTTTGAGAATGAAATTCACAAAAGCTCGCTTCGGGGAAGGCTGAAAGCGCGCCAATGAAACCATAGCAACTGATCGTCGTAATTTATGCCCTTTGATCCGCAGCTTGGACAGGGTGCCGGCCAATACTTCGTCACGCACCGCCCATGACGGCAACAGAGAGATGCCGAGCCCGTGCTGGACCATGAGCTTAATGAAATAGGTGTCGTTCGACTCTAAAGCTAAGCTGGGGCTGATGCTGACCCGTTCGAAAAATTGTTCGGTTGCGCGCCTGATCGAAGCGCCGCGCTCAAATAGAATCAGCCGCTCGCGTTCGATCTCATCGGCCTTTACTTCCCGTCTACCCGAGAAATGATGATTGCGACCGACCACCAGCATCAATTCGTCTTCAAATAGTTCGGTTACCTTTAACGCGGGCGCATACACTGGCATCGAAGCAAAGCCTACATCGGCTGCGCCGTTCAAGATGTCCATTACAGTTTGATCCGTGCTCGCGGTCGTACGGAATGACAGCTCGATTCCCGGATGCTCGCGCATAAACAATTCGAACAGGTCCGCAAACAGGTGCACGAAAGCTTGCGTTCCGGCGGCCGCTCTGACCTGGCCTACAGGCGCGCCGTCGTGACCAGACAGGCCTTCACGCATGGCTGCAGCTTCGTTAAGGATCCGTTCGGCATGTTCGAGAGCGACCTTTCCTTTTTGCGATAATTTCACGCCGCGCTTTGACCGAAGGAATAACGGTTCTCCCAGATCATTCTCCAGGGCCTTGATCTGATGGCTTACCGCTGACTGCGTGAGATTAAGTCGTTCACCAGCTTTCGTAAAATTCAGCGTCTCGGCCACCACTCGAAACGTTCGCAACTGCCATAACTCCATCGCGAGTCTCCCTTCCAGACATGAATGACTTTCATTCTACGCATTATAAGAATGAATTGGCTAGCAGGACATCGGCTGCGTACAATGACAACGTCTGATTCAATACCACGATTTACAGTTCAGGAGTTTAGGACGGAGAAAATCGTTTTGGTTGTTATATGGATTGAGGTGACTTATGCCAATACCTTTCAGATTAGAGCATGTTATCGATAAGCTGGCCGATTATGATCGCGGTCCGCAACAGGCAATTAAGAATTTGAGTGGGAAAAACTTGTCGGCGCTAGAAGCATCAGCGGCATTGCCCCGAATACTTGAGCACAAGTGGTACATAAGCGAGCGTTTGGGACGCAATACCGGGCTGAGGGTCGCAGCCATTGATTACTTCGAAAACATTTACCAGGCACCGAGTCAGAGAAACCGCTCGCTTTCGGCAAGGCGGCACATAGTGCGCCCACTAACTCGAGCGGCTTAGGGCCAAGGTGAAGTAATAAAGACGATTCTGCTAGCGGATGCCGAGCTGATAGATCGTAGTTTTCGGATGGTAGGTTTTCCAATCGAACCAATAGTCGTTTAGCACCGGCACGTGCCGTAACTGATGTCCAGCCAGCGAGCCGCTCGTGGCCTTGCCGGTAAAATCCCATTCACTCCCGGTCTCGGCATCCACCAGCAGCAAGGGCGCGGACTGGGGCTTGACGAAGAATTCCAATTTGCGTCCCTCGATCAATCTTTCGTAGGCGCGCACCGATTTCTTGTCATCCCCGACGACAATGAAGATCGGTACTCCGCCGAGGTCATCAATAATCGGGCTTTGCTTGAGGAGCGCTGCAAACGGGTAAGCGATGGATGCGCCATTAATAGTCAGCCCCACCACCAGGGTCCGCGGCTCAAGACTATTGTCCGGGGTTTGGGAAGTTGTGACTCGCACTTTCGTCATCCGCTCTTCCCAGTTCGCCGGTGCATACAATCCGGCCCGCACCATTGCTTCATCGGGCCGCAGCACTCGCCCCTCAGGTTTTTCGCGCTTCCATAATGCGAACGTCAATTCATCATGCACTACGGGGCGAAGTTTCTGTCCTTTTAACGGGCCAAAGATCGCTTCGCCGGTTACCTGTTGCCACCACGAGCCAGTCTCGTCGTCGCGCATGATGAAGTTCTGGTTATTGATCCCGGCCAGATGAAAGTGAAGTGCCCGGCCGTCTACTGTCGTCTCCCACACCAGACCGGTGTGACAGAGCGTTCAATAAGTAGCCACGATTGGGGTGCCGCCCACCACGTCGTGCACCAGATGATGGTAGGCCATCTGGCGAACGGGATAGGCTACTGCTTCTCCTTTTTTCTCGACCGCCAGGACCATATCCGCGTCTTCCACGAAGCCTGTGTCGCTCGTCCTGGCATAAGCAGTTTGGTTGAGCGGATGAAACATCCACTCGAAGTGATTTTGGCGCGCGAACCAGGTAGCCGCCAGCAGGGGCAGGACGATAACAGCCAAAGCCGCCTTTCGCCACCAACGGCGGGCGCCGGAAAAGAGCCGGATGACGAGGATCAAAGCAGCCACTGAGGCGAGGATCGTTACCAGCGGCGACCACCTGCGCAGCGCATAAGATATCTTCAAACCTGCGTCAGTTTGAGGCTTAAAGGGCTGCACGACCCAGACAGGAATTATTACGATCGTCAGCCCAATTAAAGCCAACGAAAGGAGGGCCATCCATGCTGCTCTACGACCAAGAAAGTTATTTGCTTTTCCCCTTACCATTAAGCTTGCCTTGTCTTCTTCGAGGGTGCGGTGCGGACTCATCATACTTTCAAACAATCGCCCGGTACTAGTCTGCAATCATCATTCGAAGGTAGGATTTCAAACGGCATTAGACACGCTCGCTTTCCAGTGAGAATATGTTTTTCGTTTTTGCGATAGCGATCGTTTGTGAAGAATGGACAAAAACAATATATGACAATAGCTATGAAGGTTGGGGTGCTCACCGGCGGGGGCGATGCTCCCGGGTTGAATCCGGCGATCAAGGGTCTGGTTTATCGGGGCTCCGAACTCGGATTAAAGATAGTTGGTTTGTTCGACGGCTGGCGCAGTCTGCTCAATCCCCTGCCCGAGACATTGCCGCTCAAACGGGAAACCGTACGGCGTTGGGATCGCGACGGCGGCACCAACCTCGGATCTTCGCGCACGAATCCTTTTAAGCAGTTGACGGAAACCGGAGAGCTGCACGATCGATCCGCAGAGGTGCTGGAGAATATTGAAAAGCTGAAACTCGATGCCATCGTTGCTTGTGGGGGCGAGGACACTCTCGGCGTAGCGGCCAGGCTGGCGTCGCTCGGGGTCCGAGTGGTCGGCGTGCCTAAGACAATAGACAAAGACCTGGCCGGCACTGACTACACACTCGGCTTTGATACGGCGCTGCGCAACGTTTCAGAAGTGATTGAACGGTCACGCACGCCGGCCGGCTCGCATGGCTGGGTCCAGATTGTCGAAGTGATGGGCCGCCACGCGGGACACCTCGCCTTATGGTCGGGCGTCGCCGGCCAGGCACATATCATTCTGGTACCCGAACATCCGTTTAGATATCAGAGAGTTTTCGATCTGCTCAGGGAAAGACTTGGCAAGCCTGGACTTCACCGAGGGTTGGCTAACGAGCCGCGCTATGCCGTGGTGGTTGTGAGCGAAGGAGCGCGGTCTGACGATGGCGAGATGATTACTATTGACGATCGTCATGATGCTTTCGGGCATGTGCGTCTGGGCGGAGTTGGTGAAGTGGTCGCGCGCAGAATAGCCAGCGAAACTCCCTACGAATCACGTGCCGTCATGTTGGGGCACCCGCAACGCGGCGGCCCGCCGAGCCCGGTCGATCGCATCATGGGTTTGCTGTTTGGCGCACGCGCCGCCGATGCCGTAGCCGCAAACCAGTTCGGAAAAATGGTTTCATCGCGTGGAATCGCGCCCGCCTGCGATTTATCTTTGGTGGATATTTCCGAAGTCCTGGGCAGAATCAACACCCTGGACGTTGAGCGCTATTACGACACTGAGCGCTACCATCTAAAAGCCATCGGGATGTGAAGCC
>DATNNY010000145.1:0-9816 GCA_035601635.1 Pyrinomonadaceae bacterium | reverse complement strand
TTTGACGATACTATGAGTTTTTGTCTGGTGGATGGAACAATTCTGTCTGCCCCATTCGACCCACACGTCACTCACCAGAATACCGCCGGCCGTCAGACCGATCCAGCTCCCACGGAGATATTGAAATCAGCTGCGAATATCGCCGACCCAACTCCAACACGGCAAAAAGAAAGAGAACCGACGCTTCTTCCGCCAACGGTTGCGAGCTCCGGTATACCTACTCAAGCGGAAACCTCCGCAGCTGCGCCGCAGGCCTACCCTTCGACCCAGGAGGTGACAGCCCGCTCGGTCATGAATACGATCAAAGCCCCTCCTCCCGAGCAAATCGGAAATGATCCCAGGATGGCATTTGCGGTTGAATCAGCCGCGGTCAACCATTTCACCCCAACTCAGAGTACCGGAGGCAAACGTTGGGCGATGATCGCCGCCGGGGTGCTTGCGGTCATTGTTATCGGAGCAGTTGTCTGGTTTATTCGCGGCACTAAAACGAAAACGGGAACAGCGGCCGCGGCACAATCACGAGAGGCCAAGGCAACTGACAATGGGGCTGTACCAGGCGGGCAATCCTTTATAGAAAACCTTAGTGGCACGCCGATAGAGATGGTCTTCGTTTCCGGCGGAACGTTCTTAATGGGATCCCCGCTTTCAGACGCCGAACGGGACAAGGATGAGGGACCGCAAGCTGAGGTGACGGTGCAAAACTTTGATATGAGTAAGTACGAAATCACGCAGGCGCAGTACAAGGCGGTAATGGGAAGCAATCCATCAAGTTTCAAAGGAGACGATCTTCCTGCCGATAGTGTCGCTTGGGCCGAGGCGGTCGAGTTTTGCCGCAGGTTATCAAAGACGACCGGTCGCGAATATCGCTTACCGACCGAAGCCGAGTGGGAATATGCCTGTCGCTCAGGGACGAAGGGGCCCTATCCGGGCAACATTGAAAGTTCGATGTGGTATGACGCTAATTCAGGGAATCAGACACACCCTGTGGGTCGAAAGCAGCCGAATGGATTCGGGCTTTACGATATGAACGGAAACGTTTGGGAGTGGTGCCAGTCTAAATATGCGCCTTATCCTTACCGGGCTGATGACGGCCGGGAAGATTTGCAGAGTACAGATACTAGAGTGATGCGGGGTGGTTCATGGCGAAGTCCTGCTAAGGGTTGCCGCGCTTCTTACCGGCGCCGCGTGCCACCCGACGATCGAACGATTGGATTTCGTATAGTGCTGCCGGCACAATAGAATCTCAGATCTTTTTGAGTTGCCAAATCTGGCATGTCACGCGCATTAATATCTCCGCAAGTGATCTGAAAATGCTTCTGACAGTTTGCTGTGTAAATACCCAATCTTGTTTCTTGACTTGTCACTGTTCCCCTATGATCGGATACTAAAAAGCGGAATAACATACGGAACATTTCAGGTTAGCAGGGCGAAGACGTCCCGGTGGCGTATAGGTTCCGGCTGGAGCCGCGCGTCTTTGCTCGACGGACTTAAGAACCAGTGGCTGCAAGCGAAACCGAGACACCGCGAACGCCGGACTACGAATTGACGCAGCGGTCCGCCGAAGGCGACATGAAAGCCTTCGAGGAGCTTTACCAGCGCCACAACCGGCGCGTATATTCGCTCTGCCTGCGGATGACGGGTAACGTGACTGAGGCCGAGGACCTGGCCCAGGAAGTTTTCATCCAGCTCTTTCGCAAGATCGGCAGTTTTCGCGGAGAATCAGCTTTCACCACCTGGTTGCATCGTCTGACTGTGAATCAGGTCCTAATGCACTTTCGCAAGCGGGGCGTGCGTTTGGAGCAGACGACCGAAGACGGCGAGGCCCCTATTCAAATCGTCAAAGGGACCGAAAACCCTAACGCGATGCCGGTCGTCGACCGGATCGCTTTGGACAAGGCAATTGCGCAATTGCCACCCGGCTACAAGATGGTTTTCACCCTGCACGATATTGAAGGACACGAACACGAGGAGATTGCGCGGATGCTTGGCTGCTCAGTGGGAACGTCAAAGTCCCAATTACACAAGGCCAGAATGAAATTACGGGGACTTCTCAGGCAACAGAACAAAGCCCGACAGCAACCAAGAGACGGCCTTTGAAAAGCCGCGGGCAGCTTGTCCGCGCTCCCAGACGGGCCACTTTGACATTGAGCCGATGAATTCGCTCAGTGAGCACAGATGGAAGCAGTCTCCCCTTTATTGCTTTGAGACCGCGAAAGTCGCGCAGTCCGGGGCTTTGCTAAGATGCGCGACGCATCAGAAGGTTAGAACAATGAACTGCGAGAAGTATCAGGATTTACTCAGCGATTTTATTGACGGGTCGCTGACTCCCGAAGATCACAACAGTGTGGCCGGGCACTTGAGCGTTTGCGCCGTTTGCACTGATACGCGCAACGACTTGGGAGCCGTTGTGAGGTTCTGTCTCGATCATCGGGACGAGTACGAAGCAGTGCCAAACGAGCGGGCTTTGTGGTTGCGCATTAGCAATGTGATTGAAGCGGAACAGCCAGGCCGGGCGCTGATTGCGATTCCAGAGAACGTAGGTTGGTGGTTTCGGTTAATGAACCGAAGCTGGCAGCTCTCCTTTCCACAGTTGGCCGCCGCCGCCGTAGTGATCATCGTCGTGTCGATGTTTACGATCGTCAGTTTGCGTAGTTTCAGCTTCACGGGTGATGGCGGTTCAGGCGTGAGCACCGCAGGTTTAGCTCTGCCGGCCAGTGGATTGTCCGTCAAGGATCGTTTTCGCCAACAGCAGGAAGTCATTGCCTACTGGAACGAGCGAGTTGAACTTAACAAAGCCCGTTGGAATCCACAGATGCGCGAGACGTTCGATAAAAACCTGGGTGTGATTGATGCGGCGGTCGACGAATCCATGCGTCAATTGACCCAGAGTCCGCACGATGAAGTTTCCGAAGAGATTCTCAACGCTGCTCTGAACGACAAGGTAGAGCTGTTGAAGGAGTTTGCAGCTCTCTAAAACTGAAAAGGCCGGGGGCGTTCTCGGCGTTACAATCCACTGATGAACTTTCATTCGCCCGTCACCAAAAACCGAGCAAGTTTCGCAGCCTTTCCTGCCCTCTTCCTCGTACTTGTTATTACCACCAGTGCATTCGCCCAACAGCGAGTGTCGCGGCACTACCCAGCGGGAAAGAACGTCCGCATTGAATTGAAAAACCTCTCCGGGACGATTACGGTCGAGACCTGGCCGCGTGATGAGATCCGAATCACAGCGACAATGGAAGCTCCGGCAGTACACTTCAACCCCAGACAAACCGATACAGGTTTGGTTATCGACGTCGTAGGCGACAATCGCGACCGTCGTGATGTGGGCGACGTGAATTTCAAGATTCAAGTGCCGTCTCGGTCTTCGGTCGATTTAGAAACCCGCAGCGGACAAATCAGTGTTAGTAATATCCAGGGCGATCTGGTGCGCGCGCATGTTTGGACCTCAGGAGACATTACCCTCACCGGCGTCAACGCGGCGAGGGTCTTTGCGTCAAACACCACGGGTAACATTTTTTTCGACGGGGAATTCGCGTCGGGCGGAACCTATGAATTCAAATCAGGACAGGGAACCATCACGCTCCGGCTGCCGGCCAGCTGCGGATTCCGGCTGGTGGCCACAGCGCCCGCCGAGAAAATCTCAATGGGCCCGTTCTCGAATGGCGGCCTGAAAATACTGGGTCAAGGCCGCCGGATTACCGGCGACGTCGGCGACGGCCGCGCTTCGGTAACCGTCACGAATTATCAGGGCAACATAAACTTCCTGCGCCGCTAGACAACACCTCCGATCTCCCGCACAATCTGCTCAGGTGAAAAGAAGAGCGATCTCAGTTCCCGCTGTTGCTTTACTGCTACTCTCCACTTCTTTCCTTCATGCGCCAGTTGCGGCGCAAAAAAACAAACCATCCACGCCCTCGCCAGCACTGCTGACGCGCACGACAACGCGCCACGATAGCCGCCGCCTGGGATACGCCGGCGCCGTCACAATTGTCGGAGCGCCAGCAGGTTCTATTACGATTGAGGGTTGGCAGCGCAGCGAGGTCGAGGTCAGCGCCGAGCTTGAATTGCGCGCGCCGACCGCAGAAGATCTTGACCGGCTGGCCGTGGTGAACACCTTTGCGATTGATGAAGATGCAAATCACATTCGTATCATTACGACGGGAACTCATGACAAGAAGTTTTTGAAGCGCGTAGCGAAAGACTTTCCGAAGTCCTTGATTGGTCTGCCGTGGAAGGTCGATTATCAGATCAAGGTGCCGTCAATGACCGACGTGTCGATCGACGCCGGCACCGGGCCAATCAAGATGTCCGGTTTCGAAGGCTCGATTCGAATTAACGCAGTAGAGAGCGTCGCGGACCTGTCGCTGACAGGGAGCGACCTGTCAGTAATTATTCAAAAGGGCGCGGTTAACTTTACGATTCCGGCGCATTCCTGGCATGGTCTTCGGGCCGATATAAAGCTGGCGACCGGAAGTCTCGCTATTGCTCTCATGCCGGGATTCAGCGCTGATATCGATGCGGAAGTACTGCGAACTGGCGAGGTCAAGAGTGCTTTCCCCGGCCTCGAACCACGCGAACAAAACAGTATCGGGCCTCATTCACTGCATGGTCGCGCGGGCAATGGCGGCGCCATGCTGACATTCACCGTTGGCGATGGGACGATCCAAATACAACCAGTAAGCAGTAAGCAGTAACCAGCAGGCAGCAGTAAGATAGTGGGCTATCAGAGGCGCTGCACTTGGCTCAAGAAAACGATGTCCGCGGAAACTCAATTGGATGTGCTGGCTGTTTTCTCGCATCCTGACGATGCCGAGTTAACTATGGCCGGGACCTTGTTGAAGCTGAAATCGCTTGGCTATCGTACCGGTGTCCTCGATATGACTCGTGGCGAAATGGGCACGCGCGGCACGCCGGAAATTCGCGCCAAAGAATCGCTGGAGGCCGCACGTGTGCTGGGGTTGGATGCTCGCCTGAATCTGGAACAACCGGACGGTCATATCAGCGTCACTGAAGATGCGCGGCGCGCGATGGTGCGCGTGTTGAGAGCCCGCGCTCCGAGAGTGCTTTTCACGTCGCATTGGGACGATCCGCATCCCGACCATGCGGCAACCTCGCGGATAGTGCGCGAAGCCGCTCGTTTGGCTACCATGCGCCGCTATGACGAAGACGCTGGGATTTCCGCGATTAAGATGCCGGCTATTGCGCACGCGGTCTATTCGCGACTCACCGTTCCATCTTTTATCGTGGACGTTTCCGAGTTTGCTGAAGGGAAGATGAATGCGATTCGCGCCTATGCTTCACAGTTCTACAGCGCGCATTCAACAGAGCCTGCGACCCGAATCAGCGAGCAGGGATTCCTCAGAGAGATTGAAGGTCGGATGCGTTATTACGGTTCGCTGATTGGCGTGGAAGCCGGCGAGGGCTTCTATGTGCGCGAGGCCTTAAATGTAGAAGATCCGTTTGCGTTATTAACCAGACGAATGAATATCTATTCTTAGAAGTTGAGATCGAGCCCTTCGCGATAAGGCCCAGGCCCTTCGCCACGCTCTTACTTCTTCTTTTCTTCCAGCACGACGCGCGCGATGGCGATGACTGCGCTGGCTCTGGGTGCTTCGCGCTCAAAGCCACGGGCCAACTCGACGGTGCGGTTGTAATCCTCTTTGGCGAGTTCGGCGAAGATTCCTGACACATCAAAATCCTGGGCCGAGGTGCTGTGCAGGGAGCTCATGGATTTGGTCTGCAAGCCAAGTCGAATCACGCCATCCTCGCCGGTAAATCCTTCGGCAGAGTTCGCGGCTTTGACGGCGTCGTAGGTAGCATCCCAACTCTTTCCTCGTTCGCTGACCAACAGAGAATTCGCCACGGCCATCAGCGCGCGCGCGCGGTCGGGATCAGAACCATCAATGCGCCGAGCTTCAGTAGCTGCTTCCTCGATCACCGTCAACGATTTCTCGTGGTCGGTCTTTGCCAGCAACTTACCAGCCGCCGCCAATGCCCAGGCCTTCTGCAGATGGGTCAGCTCACCGGTGCGGACTAACGTGAGCACGCGGTCGATGTCTTTCTTGTCCAGAGCGCGGATCGTCATGGTGGCATCGATGAAAGGCCGCGCCAGGTTGCGCAGTTCGCTGTTTTCAATCTTGTCTACATAATCGCGGGCGCGCATCTCGCTATTCTGGGCGAACATTTCGGCCAATTGAATATAGAGCACATCGCGCTCATCCGATGTCTTGGCATGATCGATTCGATCAAGCAGGGTCTTCTCTCGATCCTCGCCTGACAGTGGCGGGCGGATTCCTTCTCGCACCGTATCATCATCCCGCTGACGCATGTCTTCGGGGACGGTGGTGCCCAGCGCGTCCCCCTCCGCGCGCAGGGCATCGGTCATGTCCCTTGGCGCGTACTGTTCGAATAAGGGCAGCAGGCGTTTAATCATTAGATATTTGCCCGCAAGGCCAGACGAAGTTTGATCCTGTCCCGCAGGAGCCTGCGGTCGCAGCAGGATTCCCGCCGCCATGCGAAAAAAAGCCAAGCGCAATTCCGGCGTGACTTCAACCGGCCCGCCGCTTCTTGAGCTCGACGTCGCCGAAGATCCGCCGCCGCTGAACGTTACAAAAACGTGAGGCGTGAAGAGATAGGATGAAAGCGTAGACACGGTATTGGCATCCGAGTGGAAACTGTTAGCCGCAATTGCGAGCATCGCGAGGTAGCGCCGATCCGCAGCCGCCGCATCCTTCTCGCGCAGGTAAGAAAGAAAATCAATCCCCTCCATGGAAATCAAGCCGAGGGCCGGATCGGCAAATTGCACCGCCCGCTCAACATCAGTTCCGAGCAGTTGACGCGCCAAACTCAGACGCTGACTAAGCCCTTCGGGCGTGTCAGAGGGATTGGACTTGGATCTATCGGCTGCTTCAGTGGCTTCCCGATCCTTTTCTACTTTGAGCTTTGTCAAGAACTCTTCACCCAAAGTTCGATCGCGGCGGGCAGCGAGACGCAGGACTTCACCGCGCACATTTGGCGGTCTCTGTATCGCGGAGTTTCCGGTTTTTGCTTGTTGCTGCTTGATATCTTCCTGCATTTTGCGCAGGCCTTCCTGATCGACAATCTCGGCCGCGTCCCAGGCTTTGCGGAACAGCGTGCGGGCGCGATCCTGATCCGCGTCCCACAGCGCGTCGGCGATGCGGGCCTGGGTGCGCGCGCGAAGTTTCTGATCAGAATACGAGCCGGCGTCGGCTGCGAGTGAAATCAACAACGACTGCGCCTGCGCTCGGCGTTCCCTCAGGATTCGCTCAGCTTCCAGATCGGAGGCGGTCTTTTCCTTGCCGCTCTTGCCGGCAATCTCTTTCGGCGGAACAGTCTTATTGGCTTCGTTTGGCTGGGCCGCGACAGTGGCGCAAAGGAAAAGCAGGCCCAGCAGGATCGGCAGAGTGTGACGATTCATTCTTGACCCTCCGGAATGCTGAATGGACTTTGGCGGCTACGTGCAGGGTTATCACGCGCGAGGTATTGGCTGGTTCCCGGAATGTAAGTCAGCAGAGACGATATGAACTTAAACCGCCACAACTTCCATCTCAGGATCGACTTCCTGCTTAAGCATCCCCTCGATTGCCATCAACGTCCCTGAGAGTGAACTGGGGCAACTGCCGCAAGCACCCTGGTAGCGAATCTTAAGCGTGTGCTCCTGGAGATCGATGATTTCTACATACCCGCCGTCACCCATCAACGCGGGCCTGACTTTTTCATCGAGGATATTGTTGATTTGTAACAAGCGCGGATCATCGCTGGTGACCGCCGCTATCGCTCCACCAAGCGCCCCGGCTGCGGCGGATGGCGCAGTGGACACAGATTCGGCCGCCCGGATCGGCACAGCCAACGTCGGCAACAGTTCGTCCCAGTCAGCCGGGTCTTCCTTCTCGACGGTAATCATGTTGTCCATGTAAAAGACCGACACGACGTTACCGACATCGAACAGCGATTTCGCCAGCGAATCGCTCCGGGCCTGATCCGCTGAACCGAACTGCCGGGCGACGCCGTGAGTCACCGACTCGCGCAGGATGAACTTCACAGCGTTCGGATTAGGGGTTTCCTGAATGTCGCTAATTTTTGGCATTGCTCGTCCTTTTTAGTTCGCGTTCATTATATCCTTTTACCACCGGAACTCTAATCGCCGACGTGCCTAGAATGACCCCGACCCGAGGTTTGCAAAAAACCTTGCAGCGAACTGCACGGAGGACTATACTCGCGGGCCTCACTTGCCGCCCCTTTTCAAAGGTGAGACAAGCTGAGATGAGGCAGGCGATTGCGAGGGTCGTCTGCCTCTCTAATTAGTGGGCAGTGAGCAATGCGCAGTTCAGCCGCGAAATAGCGACGATGCTACTGTTCGGATCAACAAAACAACGTGGTTCATTCTTGGCGCGCACCCCCACTGCCCACTTGTCTGATCGGTTTGCCTCCTGCTCACTGCTCGCTGCATACTGCTCGCTGTTTCCATGAACATCGGCATCACAGTCTATCCAACCTATGGCGGCAGCGGCATAGTCGGTTCTGAGTTGGGCAAAGAACTGGCGGAGCGTGGGCACACCGTGCACTTTATTTCCTCGGCTTTGCCCACGCGACTGACTGAACTTAACGAGCGTGTGCGTTTTCATGAAGTCGAAATGATGTCTTATCCGCTCTTCGAACATCAGCCTTACACGCTGGCGCTGGCGACCAAGATGGCGACGGTAGCGGAAAATGAGAACCTCGATCTACTGCACGTTCATTATGCGATCCCGCATTCCATCAGCGCGATTCTGGCACGCGAATCTCTGAAAGCACACCGTCGTTTGCCGGTTATCACAACTCTGCACGGCACTGACATAACTCTGGTGGGCGCGGACCGCTCGTATTTGCCGATCACACGGTACGCTCTCGAGCAATCCGACGGCGTCACAGCTATTTCGAACTATCTCAAGCAGGCGACTATCGAGACATTTCAATTCGATCGCATTGAAGTGATCCCGAACTTTGTTTGCCCGTCAGAATACAAACCCAAGATCGATTGCGATTTGCGCAAGACCCTGTCGCCTGATGACGCGCCGATCATGGTCCACGTCTCAAACTTTCGTCCGGTTAAGCGACCAGTCGATTGTGTGGAGATCCTGGCCCGGGTTTTGAAGCAGACTGACGGTCGGTTGGTGATGGTTGGCGACGGCAGTGAACGGACCAGTGCGGTCCATCGCGCGCGCGAGTTGGGCGTCTTTAACAAATGCGTCTTTGTCGGTAAGCAGGCACGCATCGTCGATTATTTGTGCGCGGCTGACCTTCTTCTGTTGCCGTCTGAGCAGGAGTCCTTCGGCCTCGCGGCTCTGGAGGCAATGGCCTGCGAGGTGCCGGTCATCGCTTCACGCGTTGGCGGTTTGCCGGAAGTTGTTGACGATGGCGAGACCGGATTCCTTAGCGTGGTTGGCGATGTCGACCAGATGGCGAACGACGCCATCAAGCTCTTAACCGATAAAAAGCTGCGTCGCGAAATGGGCAAGCGCGCGCGTACTTCTGCAATTTCGCGCTATAGCACCGACCGAATCATTCCGCAGTACATAGAATTCTACGAGCGAGTCCTGGCTATCAAAGTAGAGGCTTCTGGCCTCTGTTTTGGCTAGCAACATTTTTAGGATTATCATCGCCGCGAAAAATGAGTTTGACTCTGAGGAAATCTGTTGACAGGGTTCGGTCTGCGATATAAGCTGCGGCCAAATCACACGGTAGCTCACTACTTCCATGAAAGGAGAGCACCGTGATCAGGAAACTCGAAATTCTCGCCAACATCTGCGTTGTAAT
>DATNNY010000144.1:0-2571 GCA_035601635.1 Pyrinomonadaceae bacterium | reverse complement strand
GCCCTTACCGACTTCGCCTTTGCCTACTTCGAACTGCGGTTTAATTAAAGTAATTATCTTCCCCTGCTCCGCAAGTAAGGGAACGATCGCCGGCAGGATCTTGGTCGCCGAGATAAAGGCAACGTCGATCGTCGCGAGATCAAACCTGGTTTTGAAGTCTGCAGGTTTCAGATAGCGGGCATTGACGCCTTCGCGCAGCTCAACGCGAGGATCGTTGCGCAGCCGCCACTCGAATTGATTGTGACCTACGTCCACAGCCACAACTCGTCGCGCGCCGTGTTGTAAAAGACAATCGGTGAACCCGCCAGTCGACGATCCCACGTCGAGACAGTTCAATTCATGAACGTCGATATGGAATTCTCTGAGCGCGGCTTCCAGCTTCAGCCCCCCCCGGCTGACATAACGTGAAGCTGGATCGCCATCTCCCTTGAGGCGGATGTTCGCGTCTGGAGCAAATGATTCAGAAGATTTATTGATTAATTGCTCATCTACCAGGACGACGCCAGCCATCACCAGCGCCTGGGCTTTAGTCCGGGAATCTGCCAGCCCGTGGTCGACGAGCAGTTTGTCGATGCGCTCGCGCTTCATCAACGACACTCTAACGCAAAGCGAGCGGGTCTCAGTAGCGCGACCGTCGGGGAAACGGCTTCGCTACCTGGACCAGCCCTTCCCTACGGCCGGGCTTCCGACACTCAGCGGCGCGCGCCTTGCAGCACTGCGCGGGGAGCATCGCTAATGTGCAACTCCGACGCGCAATCACGGCACAGCCAGACCACAACTCGAGGCGCGTCTACCCAGAAAAAGGGGGAAACTTTTCCTGCCATCTTGACCGCTTCAGCACTCTGCAGGCGCTGCAACGCCTGTACAAAGAACATCCCGTTGTATTTCTCTCCGTCGGTACCGTCTTCCCGATGTATGCATTCTCTTTCAAACATAAATTGCTTCTTCATGGAGGCCCTTCCTCTCGCGCCGCACCGCGCGAGCTTCGATATTCAGATCGAAACAAGATCCTGGCGTCGGGTGCTGATTGTACTGGAGGAGAAAAACAGGGCAGGGCGAACCAGAAACCAGAAAACTCTCAAGTCTCGGATGCCACAGGCGCATAATGCCATGGCAGAGACGAGAGGTCAACGTCTTTTCCAACTTATTCGACAAACTCCTTCGTTTGTCGTCACGTGATTCTTGCCGCGGCTCGAACGCGTCCTCGCGGACGACCAAAAAGAAAGGCGTGCGGCCAACGTCAATTGACCATTTATGGCGGGCCCTGGCCTTCGAATATCTCTTTAATCCGGCTCGCGCCCCGGTCGTTTTTCCTGGTCCTTCGTCCGGAAGAAACTACATCGTTCCGGGTTAAGGGGTGGACCCTTCGTTTTCGCACCAACTGGCCGGGTTCGGAAGCGGTAGCCGCCTGATTCGCTGTCGCTTGAGACGACGACGCCTGCGAAAGAACAGTCGTAGATGAACCGTTCGGTTGGTTTGCCTTCGCGGGCGGCGCCGCGATTGGCTGAAGGGAAGCGCTTGCAGTTGGGCCGCCGGCTGCGGTCTCGGTCTTTTGAGTTGAATCAGAATTGTTCCGTATGGGAGTTTGAGTCGTCTGCGAGCGCGCGATCTCATTCTGAAAAGCCGGAACAGTGGCAGTCTGCCGGCGATGCTCAAAATAGTTAACGCCGATTGCGCCCAGGCCGCCACACATGGCCGAGCTCAGCAGGATTAGAGAAATCCAAAGGGCCGCGCGCTTTCGTTCCACGAGCCTGGCCTTTGCAATCGGCACTACCTGGCGGGCCGAGACGAGTGTTGCCTCGTCATCGAAATGAGGCGCGGGCAGATCGGGCGCCGTGGTTGTAATTACGATGCGACTTCTATCCATTTCATCTCAACGAGAAAGTTTTGTTATAACGACGTGGAGAGAGGCTACGGACCGAGGCTTAGATGCTAGTTGTCTGCGCTGCGTTCAATGCAAATCGTTGTTGCCGTATTACGAAGCTGAAGATTTAATAAGACGCCGAGTACTACTAGAATGACAATCCGCAAGGCGCGCCTTCGTGCGCCTGGTTGCTTTGCCCAAAAAAGTAGGCACGCATGTCGTCCGCCGGAGCGGACGAAGTGAAAGTAGCCCAGCGATTTATCGCTGGGTTTCGATAGGGCGAACGATTCAGTCCGTGAAACGGAGGCTGGATTGTTACAGAACCGTGAGCAGTAGCGAGCGGGATAAAGACTCAAGCTCAAAAGGTTAACTATCTTTAAGAGCATTTCGCCCAAGTTGAATCCTTATCCCGCTCGCTACTGCTCGCGTTCTGTACCAGTAGATCGGAATTACAACTTTGACGCATCCGCTGCTTGCTAGATTGCATCAAGACGCACGTTGGCAAGTTAGGAACGACGAGGAAAAGTTGTCTCAGGATCTAAGTCCGATTTTGCGCCGGATGGTTTTAGGCGGGTACCTTTTGATGTTTCGCGCGCCGATCTTCCAGGACTTCGACCGCTTCTTTCACGCGCGTGTAGATGCCGTCAGCATCCAAACCGTACTTAGCCAACAGAAGTTTCGGATCGCCGTGCGTGACAATCCGGTCG
>DATNNY010000143.1:0-16682 GCA_035601635.1 Pyrinomonadaceae bacterium | reverse complement strand
CAACCAGTCCCGTCCACTTCCAGACTTCGCGCAGCTAAATCTGTCGCCCGATCAGATACAGAAGATCCGCGTAATCAACGCAGAGTTGAAGGACCAACGTCAGGCGGCAGGGATGAAACTGCGACAGGCCCAGCGCTCACTGGCCGAAGCTGTCGAATCTCCGACAGCTAATGAAACCCTGATTGAGCAGCGTTCGCAGGAACTGGCTGACGCCCAGGCCACCGCTATTCGCTTGCGTTCCTTGACCGAGGCGCGGGTCCTTCAGGTGATGACGCCCGAACAGCGCATTAAACTAAAAGAGATACGTCAACGAAATCAGGCTTTAATTCGTGAAGCCAATCAGCAAAAATTTCCCGGCAACGTTGTGCGCCAACGCCAGCAGGGCGTGCAACGCAGCCCAAACATGCCAGCGCTGCGACCTAACCAGCGTAAGCTTCAGCGACAGACGCCGAAGCGTTAACGCGGCTCCTCAACAAGACTTGCCAAGCCGGCTCTCGAACGTTAGGGCCGGCTTTTTCGTATCGTTCGGAAGATACCCGCCTGCGATTAACCTTGACGCAAACGGTTGGTTTTGCGCATTATAGGCCGCTCTATTGAAATTGGTTCGCCCGCGGTGACCGCTTTCGAGCAGTCTTTGCAGCCACCCCATGCGCCGGCCTACTCGGTCTATCCTCGACCGGGCAGCGGCGACCGCGGCCAACGAGCAGCCTTCTTATCGTCGCCGAGTTTCGGATGAACATCGTTACGCGTCTTTTGCTGGAACTGCAGGAAATGTCCCTGCTCGCAGCGCGAGCCGCGCGTGGCCTGTTCAAAAAACCCCGTTATATTCCCGAGACGATTGCGCAGATGGACAGCATCGGCGTCGGTTCGTTGACGATTATTATTCTCACCGGCTTCTTCACCGGGGGCGTGCTGACGCTGCAAACGTACCAAACCCTCGAGTCCTACGGCGCGGTGGATCAACTCGGTTACCTGGTATCGATCTCGCTGGTGCGAGAACTGGGTCCGGTGCTGTGTGCTTTGATGGTTACCGGCCGGGTGGTTTCCGCGATCTCGGCCGAGTTGGGTTCGATGGTAGTATCCGAACAGATAGACGCCATGCGCGCGCTGGGAACGGATCCTGTTCGCAAGCTGGTGGCGCCCCGGTTAATTGCGCTGATCATTACGTTGCCGCTTTTGACTTTGATAGCCGACATAATGGGAATTGCCGGCGGCTGGACCGTATCGACCCTTCTCTACGGATTGCCTTCGTCGATGTTTCTAAACTCCGTGCGCGACGGCATAACTACAGACGACATTATCGGCGGAGTTATCAAACCGCTGGTCTTCGCGTTTTTGATGGGCACCATCGCCTGTCACAGGGGTCTGAAGACTGAGGGCGGCACGGTGGGCGTGGGCCGTTCGACGACTTCCGCAGTGGTGACTGCTTCCATTATAGTGATCGTTACCGATTTCTTCCTGGCGAAAGCGCTGCAGATTATCCTGGGCACGACGACATGATGACTCAGACTTCAATTGACCGGCCAGATGCCAGAGACGCGGACAACCGCGTCAGCGATCAGGCTGCCGAATCGACCTTTCGCGAAGTCGATGATTCCGATCGCGCGATTCCGGCAATCGAATTTCGCAACGTCACCATGATCTTCGACGATCGTAAGATTCTGAACAATCTCAGCTTCAAGGTGATGAAGGGCGAGACGAAAATCATCCTGGGCGGCTCAGGCAGTGGCAAGTCGACGACCATCAAACTGGTCCTGGGTCTGCTCAAACCCGATAGCGGTCAGATTCTGGTTGACGGTGAAGACGTAACCAACTACGGCGAAGCTGAAATGATGAAGGTCCGCAAAAAAATCGGCATGATCTTCCAGGAAGGCGCGCTGTTTGATTCGCTTTCGGTTTATGAAAACGTTGCCTTTAAGCTCCACGAACAGGGAGTACCGGAAGAAGAGGTCGAAAGCGAGGTGCGTCGGATGTTGCGCTTCGTCAATCTCGAGGAGGCCATCGACAAGATGCCCTCCGAGCTTTCCGGCGGCATGCGACGGCGCGTCGGGATTGCCCGCGCGCTGGTGGGTGATCCGAAGATCGTACTGTTCGACGAACCCACCGCGGGTCTGGATCCGCCGACGGCACGAACGATTTGCGAGTTGGCTATGAAGCTGCGCGATCTGGAAGACGTCTCGTCGATTTTCGTCACCCACGAGATGAATAACCTCGATTACCTTACTTCGGAATACGCGGTGGTAGACGAAGCCGGCGAAGTGGTTTTCGAAAAAGAGGGCGAGAAACTTTGCCTGATCAATAGTAAAGTCTTGATGATACGCGACGGAGAAATCATTTTCAGCGGTACGGATGAAACGCTCCGCAACGCGGGCGATCCCTATATTCAGAAATTCTTGCGCGGACACTAAAGAGAAAGGATGAAGGGTGAAGAATGAAGGATAAAAACGAGCGATGATCTTCTGGACGTTCATCTATCCTTCCGCCTTTATCCTTTAACGTCATGCCAAAATCAACCAGGAACATCGGCTTAAGCGAGCTACGCGTTGGCTTGCTGGTGCTGATCGCTATAGCCGTGCTGATTCTGTTAATTCTGAACGCGTCGGGGACGCTCAATCCTTTCGCCAGCCACATACATCTGCGTTCCCGGTTCGCCGACGCCAACGGCCTGCGCGAAGGATCGGAAGTACGTCTGGCAGGTGTGCGCATCGGTAAGGTCGATCGCATCCGGCTGCTGAGTCCGTCAGAAGTCGGCAGCGGGCCCAATCCGCAAAAGGTCGAAGCTTTTCTGACGATCGACAGCAAGATCGACGGCGTGCCGGCGCAGGATCGTATCCGCACGGATTCAACGGCCCAGCAGATGGCGCCCAGCATTCTGGGGAGTGAAATGATCGTCAACATTACTCCCGGCACTTCGCTCGGCCAGCCAATCAAAGAAAACGACTTGCTGACTTCGACATCCGGCAGCACCATTAGCGACCTGGCCACTAACGGAACTGAACTCGCTCAGAAACTAAGCAAGCTCTCAGATCAACTGAACGAGGTGGTTAAGAATGTGCGCGAAGGCAAAGGCACTGTCGGACGCCTGTTCAATGACGAAGCTCTCTACAACAACCTGAACGCGACGATTCGTGACGCCGAAGAACTGGCGACACAGATCAAAAGCGGCAAAGGCTCCGCCGGCAAATTCATCTATGACGAAGCGCTCTACAACAACGCCAACGATATCGCTGCAAATTTGAAAAAGCTTTCCGGCGATCTGACCGCCGGTCGCGGTACTGCCGGCAAACTGCTGGAGAGCGACGAGATGTACAACAAGATCAGCCGCATCGCCGATCGCGTCAATCATTCAATGGATCAGATCGATTCGATCGTCGGCGACGTAAACGCCGGCCGCGGTACGCTGGGCAAACTGGTCAAGGACGAAGCTATCTATAACGACGCGCGCACGGCGATTGCCCGATTCAATACCACCGCCTCGCGCATTGACAGCGTAGTAGCCGGAGCTCAACGCGGCGAAGGCACGCTCGGCAAACTGATCACCGACGACCAACTCTATTCGAACGTCAACAATCTCTCTTCGGAAGGCGTGAAGCTGATGTACGACTTCCGCCAGAACCCGAAGAAGTATCTGACAATTAAATTTCAGTTGTTTTAATGGATGTTCATTGATGATTTCGTTTGGTTGACGCAGGTTGCGAACAAACTCGCAATCAAACATCGCGTCACGCTCGACGAGGTCGAACAAGTATTCTTTAACAAACCAAGATATCGCTTCGTTGAGTCGGGATTTCGATCAGGTGAAGACGTCTATTCGGCCGGTAGCCAAACAGACAGCGGACGTTATTTGATTGTCTTCTTTATCCACAAGGGCGACAATACAGCTCTGATTCTCAGCGCGCGAGACATGGATCGCGGCGAACGAAAGCAATATGAGCGAAAATGATGCCAACCGGCGGACCAGCATTTCAAAGGCGGGGTCTATCGAAGAGATCGCCGAATATTGGGACAACCACAGCCTCGACGACCATTGGGATAAGACGCACGAAGTCGAGTTCGAAATCCGAGCCCCGCATCGCATCACGCTCGATCCCGAAATCTATGCTCGACTGGAAGAGCAAGCAGAAAGGCGCGGAGTCTCACTCAGCAATCTCGCGAACGCTTGGCTGAAAGAAAAACTGAGCGGTGACAAGGCCGCATAAGTTTCCTCGCCAGACGCTCAATACGCTCTAACCATGACAATCCAGTTGACAGTTGAAGAGGTTGCGAAGCTACGGCTTTGTTCAGACTTTGTCTGCCGAGATCGAACGCCTCGGCGCTGAAGGTGTATGCTCTTATTGTGAAGGCGTCGAGTTCGATGGCGACAACTACGAAGTGTCACGACATCGTTCCGAAAAACGTCAGGACTCTCTCTAATGTGACGACGGAATGATCTCGCCTCGCTCGGGATTAACTCCCCGCACGCGCCGAAACCATTCCTGAAACCTTTCAAAGTAAAGATAGACCACCGGCGTGAGATATAGTGTCAAAACTTGCGACACGATTAAGCCACCGACTACGGCGAGTCCCAAGCCTCTGCGCGCGGATGCACCCGCGCCCCAGCCGAGCGCGATTGGCATCGTGCCCATCAACGCCGACATCGTGGTCATCATGATGGGACGAAAGCGCACGACACAGGCTTCGTAAATCGCTTCGTGGGGCGGCCGGCCTTCCCTTCTCTGCTTATCCAAGGCAAAGTCGATCATCATGATCGCGTTCTTCTTCACGATTCCGATCAGCATGATCAACCCGACGAACGCGTAAATATCCAGTTCACGTTTGAAAATCAAAAGGGTCAGCAAAGCACCCAGTCCCGCCGACGGCAGACCCGAAAGAATCGTCAAAGGATGAATAAAACTCTCATAGAGAATTCCCAGCACCAGATAGATCACCAGCACCGCGACCAGCAACAGCAGAGTCAGATTCTGCAGCGACGATTGGAAGACCTGAGCAGAGCCCTGAAAAGTCGTGGTGATGGTCGCGGGCAGGGTCTGCTTTGCCAGCGTAGTGATCTGTTGGGTCGCCTGGCTCAGAGAAACTCCGGGCCGCAGGTTGAACGAGATGGTCGTGGCGGGCAGTTCGGCGAAATGATTTACCAAGGCGGGTCCGACCCCCTGCGAAAAACGCGCGACCGTGCTCAAAGGCACCAACTTGCCCGTAGACGAACGAATATACAGTCTGCCCAGCGCCGCCGGATCTTTTTGAAACTCCGGCTTGACCTCCATGATCACCTGGTATTCGTTTGTGGGTGAATAAATGGTCGAGATCTGCCGCGAACCAAACGCCGAGCCCAGGGCCGTTTCAATCTGGGCGACGGTAACGCCCCGCGATGCTGCCTGCTTGCGATCGATATCAACGTTGATCTGCGGAGTATTGATTTGCAAATTGCTGTTTACATCCTGAATCGTCGCCAGGTCGCGCATCTTCTTTTCCATGATGGCGGCGCTGTCATAAAGTTCCGCGGTGCTCGCCGCCTGTAGCGTCACCTGATAAGTACTGCGCGAAAACTGTCCGCCGATATTCAGCGACGGAGGATTCTGCAGCGTGACGCGCAAACCGGGTTCGCGCGCGAGCTTCGGCCGCAGCTCTTCGACTACTTCGTCGGCGCTGAGCTTGCGTTGATTGATTGGTTTGAGTCCGATGAAGATCGTGCCGCTGTTGCCGCCGGTGTTGCGCCCACCCGCACCCACCGTCGAAGCATAGGACTGCACATTGGGATCGTTCTTGATAATTTCCGTGACCATATTCTGATGCCGGATCATGTCGTCGAGCGAGATGCCCTGCGCTCCCTCAGTACTGGCTTGCACCAACCCGCTGTCGCCGCTGGGAATAAAACCCCTTGGCACCACGGTGAAGAGATAGACCGTCACGCCGGCCAGTACCAGGCTAACCGCAACGGTCAATAGTGAATGGGCCAGCACACGCCGGAGGCTCAATTCATAAGCATGCAAGACGCGGTTATAAAAATCTTCGGTGAAACCCCACCAACCCTTGTGCGCCGCCTTGCCGCCGTCTTCATGCAGCGCGTTCCGGCGAATCGCGCCGGCTTTGAGCAGACGGCTGGCGAGCATTGGCGTCAAGGTCAGAGAGACGAGCCCAGAGACCAGAATCGCCACACTGATCGTAATCGCAAACTCACGAAACAGCCGGCCCAGGATTCCGCCCATGAAGAGCACTGGAATAAAGACCGCGACCAGCGAAATAGTCATCGAAACAATGGTAAAGCCGATCTCGCGCGAGCCGTTTAGCGCCGCCTCCATCACGCTTTCGCCCAACTCAATCCGGCGCACAATGTTTTCCAGCATGACGACCGCGTCATCGACGACAAAACCCACGGACAAGGTCAGGGCCATTAGCGACAGATTGTCGAGACTGAAATTCAGCAGGTACATCGCCGCGAACGTGCCGACAATCGAAGTCGGCAGCGCGAGGGTCGGGATGATCGTGGCGCGCACATTGCGCAGGAAAAGAAAAATGACCATCACAACCAGTCCTATCGCCAGCAACAGCGAGAACTGGACGTCGTTAACTGACTGCCGAATCGAGATCGAACGATCATTGAGGACATCAAGATTTACCGACGCCGGCAATTGCTGCTTAAACTGCGGCATCAAGGCGCGAATTGCATCGACCACGGCCACGGTGTTTGTGCCCGGCTGGCGTTGGACGGCCATCGTCACGCTGCGCCGGCCATTGAACCAACTTGCCACGCGGTTGTTCTCGACGCTGTCCAGAACGTTGGCGATTTGCTCGAGACGCACGGGCGCGCCATTTCGATAGGCGACGATCAGCGGGCGAAACTGAGCGGCGTTCTTTGGCTCGACATTGGTCTGCAAAGTCAGATTGGTGTATTTGCCGTAGAGCGAACCAGTGGCCGTGTTTGGATTGCCGTTGGTGATGGCGGAGCTAACCTCATCGACGCCTATGCCCCGGTCGGCCAGCGCCGCCGGATCGATTTGCACGCGTACGGCGTACTTCATGGCGCCATAGACCTGGACCTGCGACACGCCTTCCACCATCGAGATACGCTGGGCGATCAGCGTCTCAGCGTATTCATCGACCTGTGGCAGCGACACGACGTCCGAGTTGAGCGCCATGAACAAAATCGGACTGTCAGCGGGATTGACTTTGCGCAAGCCCGGCGGAGACGGCATACCCGGTGGCAGTTGTGGCAGGGCGGACGAGATTGCGGTCTGTACATCCTGCGCGGCGGCGTCGATATTGCGACTGAGATTGAACTGCAGAGTTATCGATGTCGAACCCTGTGAATTGGTCGAATTGATCGAATCGATGCCGGCGATGCCGGAGAATTGCCGCTCGAGGGGCGTCGCTACCGACGCGGCCATTGTCTCGGGATTAGCACCGGGCAGGCTGGCACTGACATTGATGGTCGGGTAATCGACGGTGGGCAGATCGCTGACCGGCAGTGATTCGTACCCAATGAACCCGAACAAAACGATTCCCACCATCACCAGCGTGGTTGTGATGGGACGATGAATGAAGAGCTCAGAGATACTGTGTCTCTGCTTTTGTTCGGGCTGGTCTTTCACGATCTAAGCCTTACTAATCCTTAGAAAGCGTTCGCGCCGTCATGCGGTCAGTACCACCTGCGTGAGCAGGTGGATCCATGCGTCAAGCCGCGTCTGGCGTCCTTGGCCCACCCGCTCACGCGGGTGGTACTGACTCCATGCCGCCACTTGAATAAACAGCGCCAAAATATTCCGTACGTAAGGCACTCTAAACCAAACCTACGTTTCGACCGCCACTGTCTCACCACTGCGCGCCCGGCGCCTCTGAAACCATTCCTGCATCCGTTCAAAGTACAAATAAACCACCGGCGTCAAATACAAAGTCACTACTTGCGAAACACAAAGGCCGCCAACCACGGCCAGACCCAAACCTCGGCGCGACTCAGCGCCGGCGCCCCAGCCGAGAGCGATTGGCAAAGTTCCCATGAGCGCTGCCATCGTCGTCATCATGATGGGACGGAATCGGATCAGGCATGCCTGAAAAATTGCTTCCTCCGCCGGCTTGCCCTCTTCTCTTTGAGAGGTCAGGGCAAAGTCGATCATCATGATCGCGTTCTTTTCGACGATACCGATCAGCATGATCAAGCCGACAAAGGCGTACACATCCAACTCACGTCCAAACACCAGCAGAGTCAGCAGTGCCCCTAAGCCGGCCGAAGGCAGTCCCGATAAAATCGTGAACGGATGGATAAAGCTTTCGTAGAGAATCCCCAGCACCAAATAGATCACCAGGACCGCAACCAACATCAACAAAGTGAGATTCTGTAGCGAGGACTGAAAAATTTGCGCCGTCCCCTGAAAGCTGGTCGTGATCGTCGAAGGTAGGTTTTGTTTGGCCAGGTTCTGTACCTGATCGGTGGCCGCGCTCAAAGAAACCCCCGGCCGCAGGTTGAATGAGATCGTCGCAGAGGGAAGCTGACTGAGATGATTAACCAGCAAGGGTCCGACGCTGCGCGATAAAGTAGCGACCGTGCTGAGCGGAACCAATCTGCTCTGCGTTGTTTGCCCGGGCACGGATTGCCCAGCGGGTGATTGTGACGAAGAAGCAATCTGCGGCGTGGACTGAACCAGAGTGCTTTGAAGTTGGGCTGATTGACTTGACGACGAGGGCGCCGCGGTCGAATGAATGTACAGCCGGCCCAATGCGGAGGGGTCCTCCTGGTACTCAGGCTTTACTTCCATGATCACCTCGTACTCGTTCGAGGTGGCATAGATCGTCGAAATCTGTTTCGTGCCGTAGGCATCGTTGAGGGCGTCCTCGATCTGCTGCGCACTGATGCCGAGAGACGACGCCTTGTCGCGATCAATATCGACGTTGAGCTGCGGATTTTTGGTTTGCAGATCGCTGGTCACGTCCAGCAACTGCGGCAACGCAGCCATCTTCCTTTGCAGCGTTTCGGCATTCGCGTACAGCTCGTTTCGATCCGCGCCCTGAAGCGTTAACTGATAAGGGCTCTTGGTTACCTGACCACCGACCTGGACCAGGGGCGGGTTCTGCAGAAAGATTTGTATCCCGGGAACTGTCGCAAGTCTGGGTCGCAGGTCTTCGATGATTGCGTCCACATCTTTACTTCGCTGAGCGA
The DNA here is from genome assembly GCA_035601635.1 of Pyrinomonadaceae bacterium. Classification (GTDB taxonomy): domain Bacteria; phylum Acidobacteriota; class Blastocatellia; order Pyrinomonadales; family Pyrinomonadaceae; genus UBA11740. The sequence continues at coordinate 7,534 of DATNNY010000143.1, read as the reverse complement.
TCGGTTTCAGCAGCACCAGGATGTTGCCAGAGTTGCTGGCAGCGCTAACATCGCTCTGTCCAACGGTTGATAAAACCCCGACGACATTTGGATCGGCGCGAATCAGATTGACCATCTGCTCCTGATGCCGCGACATCTCTGCGAAAGAGATGCCCTCGGCGGCTTCCGTGTATCCGACAATGCGGCTGGTGTCATCATTGGGAATAAAGCCCTTTGGGATCACATAGAAGAGACCAATTGTGATTAGAAAGAGCCCGCCGCAGATCAGAAGGGTCAGCGCGCGATGCTCAAGGACGACTTGCAGGGTCCAACGATAGCCGCCGACCAACCAATCGTAAGCGCGCTCCGTCTTCTGCCACCACTTTCCCTTTGCTGGGAGCGCGGACGTCCCGTCCGCATCTTCCTTGGAGGAGGAGCCCTCCCTGACCGTCCCACCCCAGCCGGGCTGCCCGGCTGGGGACCCCGGGGTCGGGCTACCGCCCCGATCATCGTCTGGATCATCTCGTCGGTGTCCGATCGCTTTCAAGAGACGGCTGCAAAGCATTGGGGTCAGACTCAACGAAACGAAACCCGAAATCAAAATCGCGACACTGATGGTGATCGCAAACTCGCGAAACAGTCTTCCGAGAATGCCGCTCAGAAAGAGCACCGGAATAAAGACCGCCACCAGTGAAACCGTCATCGAAATAATCGTGAACCCGATCTCGCGCGAGCCCTTCAGCGCTGCCTCCATTGCACCCTCGCCTGCTTCCATGCGCCGCACGATGTTTTCCAACATCACGACCGCATCGTCGACGACAAAACCCACCGACAGCGTCAACGCCATCAGCGAAAGGTTGTCGAGACTGAATCCCAGGAGATACATCACCGCGAAGGTAAAGACGATTGAGGTCGGCAGAGCGAGGGTGGGAATAATCGTGGCCCTGACATTGCGGAGGAAAATAAAAATAACCAGCACCACCAGACCAATCGCCAGGAGCAGCGAGAACTGCACGTCGTTGACCGATTGGCGAATGGACTCAGAACGATCATACAAAACGTCCAGCTTGATCGAGGCCGGCAGTTGCTGGCGAAACGTCGGCAACAGATTGCGGATGGCGTCGACGACTGCGACAGTGTTCGTGCCCGGCTGCCGCTGAACGGTCAAGGTAACTACCTGTTGACCGTTGTAACGGCTGGCCAAACGATTGTTCGCTACGCTGTCGATGACGTCGCCGAGGTCGCGCAACATCACCGGAGCGCCGTTGCGGTAAGCGACAATCAATTCGCGATAGCCCTGGGCGTTCGTGATCTGTCCGTTAGCCTGGACGGTCAGGTTTTGATGGATGCCATAGAGCGTGCCGACCGGAAGGTTCGTGTTGCCGCGCTGCAAAGCGGTCGCCACATCGTCGATGCCAATCCCGCGACTGGCCAACGCAGATGGATCGAGCTGCACTCGCACAGCGTATTTCTGCTCACCCGTAACCAGAACCTGCGCCACGCCGCTGATGGTCGAAAGTCTTTGCGCCAGTGTTGTGTCAGCGTACTCGTTCACTTTCGAGAGCGGGAGAGTCGGCGAACTCACCATCAAATAAACAATGGGCTGGTCGGCGGGATTTACTTTTTTCAGCGTCGGCTGGCTCGGCATTCCCGGCGGCAGTTGGCGCGCGGAAGCCGAAATCGCAGTCTGCACATCCTGCGCGGCCGCATCGATGTTGCGGCTGAGGTCGAACTGCAGAGTGATTTGGGTGTTGCCGAGCGTGCTGGTCGAACTGACAGTATTGAGTCCGGCGATGGTTGAGAACTGCCGTTCGAGCGGAGTCGCAACCGAAGACGCCATCGTCTCCGGGCTGCCGCCCGGAAGTTGGGCGGTGACCTGGATGGTCGGGTAATCAACGTTAGGGAGATCGCTCACCGGCAAAGAGCGGTAGCCGATAAAGCCGAACAGAACGATTCCCGCCATGATGAGCGTGGTTGTGATCGGCCGTTGAATGAAAAGTTCCGACATTGATTGCGGCTTTCAGGCTCCGTTAGGAGCCAAGTATTTATAGTCACCGCATTCAAGTTGATCGATTAGCTCTGTAGGAGCAAAACGTCTCGGTGTCCGAACCTATTTCGCTCCTCTGGAGCTCGTGGATGCGATTAATGCGTGAGCTATAAATATTTCGTCCCTACGGGACTCAACCACCTCCATTTTGATTGCCCGCGTTTTGGTTTCCGCCGCTACGTCGTCCGCCCTGACCGCCGGCGCCCGGACTACCCTGTCCGGCCGGGCTGCCTTGACCTTTCGGTTGTACTTTTGCGCCCGGCACCAGCCGCAGTTGCCCATCGGTCACCACCTGCTCGCCGGGTTTCAGTCCGTCATCGATCACGGTCATGGTGTCGGCTACCGCACCGGGCTTGACGACTCTCATCTCGGCTGTGCCATCAAACTTGACGACGTACACGAACGACTTGTCCTGGCCAATCTGAACGGCCTGTGACGGAACCACGATGGCCCCACTCTGAATTCCCAGCGTGAGCACGACGTTTACGAACTGGCCGGGATAAAGACGACGATCGTCGTTCTGAAACGTAGCTTTCAATCGCACTGTTCCGGTGGCGGGATCGACCGTGTTATCGACCAGAGATAGTTTTCCGAACGCGTGGTTTGCCTCGTCACCGGGAATTACCACCTCAGTAGTGAAACTGGTTGAACTGGAGTATTGACGAATACGCATCAAGTCCTGTTCAGGGACAGAGAAAGTCACGTATATGGGGGCCGAGGTCGTAATCGTCACCATCGGCGTCGTATCGTTCGCCCGCACCAGATTGCCGGCCGTCACGGCGAGGTTGCCGGTCTTGCCCGCGAGCGGCGCGCGTATCGTTGTGTAGCTGAGTTGCACGCGCGCATTTTGGACCGCGGCCTCCTGGGCCTTTTGTGCCGCCAGCAGATTCGCTACGGATGATCTGTCAGCGCGCACAGTCGCTTCATCCGCCTGTAACTTGGCGTTAGCGTTGTCGTACTCCTCGCGCGAGATCACGCCGGCTTCGATCAGTCTGGCATCACGGTTAAGAATTGTCCGGGAGTTATTAGCAGTCGCCTGGTCTTTGGCGACGATGTCGTTGCCCTGCCTGACTGCGGCCATGGATTTCAAGAGGTTCGCTTCCGCTTCACTAAGCGCGGCCTGCAACGGCCGTGGGTCGATCATAAAAAGGACGTCACCTTTCTTCACTTCCTGTCCCGGAACGAAAGCAACTCGCATCAACGTCCCTTCGACCTGTGAGCGAATCGCAATTGTCGAGAGCGCTTCCACGTTGCCGATAGCCTTAATCTGAAGAGGTACGTCCTGTTGGGTAACCACCGCGGTCTCGACGGGAACGACGTTACCGCGATCGGCAGCTTTTGGCGTGGAGCGATCACCGAGAAAGCGCCAAAGCAAAACCAACAGCAATAGCAGGACGAGCACGCTGACGATTTGTACGATTCGAGCGCGGGTCTTATTGCGTGGCTTGGCAGAGAGGCGGATCTGAGTCGACTTGTCGGTCACCTTATCGGCGATCGGTTCAGCGGCGGTTGACGGATTCGGCGACTCGCTCGAGATTTTTTCTTCCATCGCGGATCTCTAGGGCCATGTTTTGAGCCGGCGATTAATCCACCAGACTCCAGAGACGCGTGCGAACGCGGCTCGACTACAAATCGCGTGCATCGTGGCTCAAAATCCGAGGGGGGTTTCAACCTATGATTGCATAAGTACCGACGACGCTCCAAAGACTCTGGTTACGACAAAGGGGGCAAGATTACCTCCTCGCACGGTGCGCGCCACTCTATCAACGCAACACGGCAGCAGCAGATGTGCGGCTCTGCCGCATGATGTGCGGAAAGCCTTTGGCTTTCCGTCAAGCGCGCGACATCCTCAGCGCGGCAAGGCTCAGCCTTGCTGCGAATGTACGAAAGAATCGACGATCGGCAAAGTGGCCGAGCCGCGCCCGAGGCTCGACTCCGAATGCGGACGGATCCGCCCCGGCCAACTCTTGACTTCCGCTCCAACTCTGTTAAGACTTAGGCCGAAATTTTCACCCGCCCTTTGAAAGCCCTTAGTAATGGAGTGAATTATGAAACCCTTCGGCAGAGTCTCGCGACAATGCACCTCGGCGATTTGTTTGGCCGCCTTGCTGGCAACTTCTTTCGTTCATGCATACGGCCAGACCGCGCCAAAGCGGGCGCTCACCCATCAGGATTACGACTCATGGCATTCGATCCAGTCGCCGCAGATCTCGCGCGACGGAAAGCTTATTGCCTATGCGTACATGGCGCAGGACGGCGACAGTGAGATCGTTGTGCGCAACCTGACCAGCGGCGCCGAATGGCGCGCGCCCAGAGGGTATCGCCCGCCCGCGCCGCCACCCGATGATTCAATTCCGAATGTGGCTGAGCTCATCGCTGCCAACGCGCGTCTGGTTCGTCCAGCGTTCACGGCTGACAGCCGTTTTCTCTTGTTCAGTATCGAACCAACCAAAGCCGAAGTGAACAAAGCAAAGAAGGCCGGCCCGGGCACGAGAGAGGGATCGGGGAATAACCCAGCTCCAAAGGAAGGCTTGAAGAATGCTTTGGGTATCATGGACACATCCACCGGTCAGGTCACGCGTATTGAAAGGGTGAAGAGTTTCCAGGTCCCGGAAGACGGTTCCGGATTCATCGCGTACCTCCTGGAGCCAAAGTCTGAACCGGTCCGGGGCAGCACTGCTAACGACAGTTCACGGGGCAGTAGCCCTGCGGTTAGAGAGGGCGCACCATCGGCTGAAGCTTCGCCAAACAGCGCGCCGGGCACATCGCCGCTGCCAGTCAACTCCGGCAGTGGCCCAGCTGTCGGCCAACGGGGCAGTAGCCCGACCGTGAGGGAGGGCTCATCCAACTCATCTCGCGCCAAGAAAAAAGAGTACGGCAGCGATCTCGTCCTGCGAAACACGACCAGCGGAACGGAACGCACTTTTAGTGACGCGCTTGACTACACCTTGAGCAAGGATGCAAAGAACCTCGTCTTCGCAGTCTCTTCCAAAAAGGTAGAAACGAATGGCCTTTATGTGCTCTCGACGCAGAGTGATGGCGCGCCTCTCGCGCTACTGGCCGGGAAAGGAAAATATCAAAAGCTGACCTGGGACGAAGATCAAGCCGAACTCGCTTTTATCAGCGATCGCGACGACGCAGACGCGAAACAACCAAAGTCCAAAGTCTATCTTTGGAATCGCAACGGCAACGCGACTGTCATCGAAGGCGGGGGCAGTAGCCCGACACCGGGGTCCCCGGCCGGGCAGCCCGGCTGGGGTGGGGCGGTGAGGGAGGGCTTAGATCGCAACCACACCAACTCTCCCACGACTAACGCCACTGAAGTCGTCTCGACTTCCTCTCCCGGCTTCCGCAAAGACTTTGTCGTTAACGATAAAGCCACGCTTGGCTTTTCACTCGATGGCAGTCGTTTGTTTTTGGGAGCCGCGCCACCGCCAGAGCCGGAAAAGAATCCGGACGAAGAAATTCCCGCTGACGAAAAGGTCCTGGTGGATCTTTGGCATTGGAAAGACGATTACGTTCAGCCAATCCAAAAGGTGCGGGCCGAGCTGGAACGCAACCGATCCTATCGCGCAGTCTATCTGGTCAAAGACAAAAAGTTCGTGCAGCTCGCTGACGAGGCGATGGAATCCGTTTCGCCTTCGAACGATGGCCGCTACGGAATTGGCTCAGACAACCGCGCCTACCGGATCATGAACGACTATGATCCGGGTTTGTCCGATTACTATCTGGTTAACACTACCGATGGCACGCGCAAACTTGTCGGACAAAAGCAGCGTTTCGGGGCAACGATTTCGCCGAGTGCGAAGTACTCAATTTTCTTTGACGGGAAGGACTGGCACTCTTATTCGATTGCGGATGGCCGTACGGTGAACCTGACGAGCAGGCTGGGCGTCAACTTTTTCAACGAAGAAAACGACGAACCGGCCACGCCGCCGTCCTATGGATTCGCTGGTTGGACCAAAGATGACCACGAAGTTCTGCTCTACGATCGTTACGATCTCTGGCAAGTTTCTCCCGATGGCAGCAACGCCAAAAACCTGACCGACGGCGTTGGCCGGCGCGACAAGATCATTTTTCGTTACGTGAAGCTGGATCCGAAAGAACGATCGATCGATCCGGCGAAGCCGCTCCTGCTGCACGCCGAAAATGAAGAGACGCGTGACTCGGGTTTCTATCGCGATCGAGTCAACGGCGGCTTGCCGGAAAAACTCGTCATGGGCGCGAAAGACTTTAATACTCCCACCAAAGCAAAAGACGCGGACGTTCTGATGCTGACCGCTTCACGCTTTGACCAATTCCCGGACATCTGGGTAACCGGGTCTGGCTTTAAAGAACTTAAGCGGGTCAGCAATGGTGATGCGCAGCGCGCGCCGTTTAATTGGGGCGCCGGCGAGTTAGTGAGTTTCAAGAACACTGACGGCGTGTCTCTAAAAGGCCTGCTGCTTAAGCCTGATAACTTTGATCCGAAAAAGAAGTACCCGATGATTGTGTACATCTATGAAAAGCTGACGCAGGGCCTGCACGCTTTTCGTAATCCCGGACCGGGTACTTCGATCAATCCGACTTACTATGTCAGCAACGGCTATTTGATTTTCATGCCCGACATTGTTTACACGACGGGCTATCCCGGGCAAAGCGCTTTGAAGTGCGTGCTGCCCGCAATCCAGGCCGTGGTCGATCGTGGCTTCGTCAACGAGAATGCAATTGGAATTCAGGGACACAGTTGGGGCGGTTATCAAATCGCTTACATGGTGACGCAAACCAATCGCTTCAAAGCGGCGGAGGCCGGCGCTGCGGTCTCAAATATGACCAGCGCCTACAGCGGCATTCGTTGGGGCTCGGGGCTGCCGCGCCAATTCCAATACGAACATTCGCAATCGCGTATCGGCGGGAGCTTGTGGGAATACCCGATGCGCTATCTGGAAAACTCGCCGCTGTTTCACGCTGACAAAGTGCAGACGCCGCTATTGATGATCAATAACGATGAAGACGACGCGGTGCCCTGGTACCAGGGTATCGAGTTCTTCCTGGCGCTGCGGCGCCTGAACCGAGAGGCCTATATGTTCAGCTACAACGGCGAGAAGCACGGCCTGCGCAAACGAATAAATCAGAAGGACTACACGCGCCGCCTGCAGGAGTTCTTCGATCACTTCCTGAAAGGCGCGCCGGCGCCTGAGTGGATGCAGAAAGGCATTCCGTATCTGCAGCGCGAGAAAGAAAAGGAAAAGTATCGGGTGGCGGATGAGGATCCGGGTAGGTAGTTTCAGATCAAACGTCGCGCTTGCTGCCCAGCTTCAAGTTACCTGACGCAGGGGAACCCAGATCGGATTTGTTCCACTGTTGGTCTGAACAAAAGCCACATCGTCGCTTCGGGATTTACTCTCCCTCGACCTTCGCCCTTAGCGCGTTAGAAGTGATTTCCTCGAAGGTCTTGCCCTTGTCGAGACTAATCCTGCGATAAACAGTGATTGTATAAATCTCACGAGGCCTAAAGTCGTAGATTTC
>DATNNY010000142.1:0-4911 GCA_035601635.1 Pyrinomonadaceae bacterium | reverse complement strand
GAAGAGTCGGGCATGAACCTGTTGCGCCGGCCGCGCGCGTTTTCACTGCACGTCAATCGCCAGATCATGCGCTATCTGGGTCGGGCCGACGAAACCTGGCGCAAGTATCTTTTCTATGAGTCCGACGGCGGCAGCGATCTCTGCGTCCGCGCTTGAGCTACTTCCGAAAGGCTGAAGGAGAATTCTATGACTGTGCTGCTGTTCGCACTGGAAAGTCCTACTATCATAATTCTGGTTGTGGCCGCGATCTTTTTGCTGTTCGGCGGCAGCAAGTTGCCGCAACTGGCGAAAGCTCTGGGTCAAAGTAAGAAGGCTTTCAAAGATGGAATGGACGAAGCCGATCGGGATGACAGAATCAAACCAGACCCGCGCGCGAAACTGGACGCGGTCGACGATGAGGCGTTGTTTGAAGAAGCGCGCCGTCGCGCTCAACAGAGACAGGCTGAGGAGAGTAGGAAACTCGATCGTTAGGCTTGGGTTCGGGTCGTGTGTGTTTATAACTAAGGATCAATCCCATTATCATCGACGGCGCGAAAGTGAAAACGTTCGCGCCGTTGATTATTTGGGGGCCGGAAACCGCTGGCTATAAGGTCAGTACCGCGAGCGGTAGCGACCGGGTCTCAATACCCTACATGCGACCCGCACGAGCACTCGACCCGGTCGCTACTGCTCCCGGTACTGACCTCATCCTCGGGAGCCCGCCGTTGCGGCCAGCTTCTAGTGTACGCTGATCTTCTTTCCCACGATCAGTGTAGCCTTGAGGGTCAACGTAAAGGCCGCGTCATGTCGTTCGTCATCGATGATTCTGGTTAACTCCTCGATAACTCGGTCCTGGTCACCCGCAGGTACGCGCTGAAACCAGTTCGGCAACAGGAAATCTGAAATTAGAGGCGAAGCCAGGAACTGCTCCCCCGAGTCGTAATCGAATTCCTCAACCGCCGTCGTCGAAGTTACGCTCTCTAATCCCATCTGGTCAGCCCAGCCTTCGGTAGTAGCAACCGTTGGTAGTTCATTGATCAGATTCTCGACCGCGGCACTGTGATCTCCGAGGCCCGCGCGCGTTAACGCCTCCCAATAGATCGAGAAGACTTCGCCGAAACTCCCGGCGGTGGGAAACCACACGGCCACCCTGGCTCCCGGTTTAGCTACGCGCACCATCTCAGCCAGCATGGACTTCAACTTGATTGGCGGGGTCAGTGAAGCATCGCCCAGAACCAGATCGAACTGATCGTCCGTGAAAGAGAGTTGCTGCGGGTCCTCGCGTTGAAACTCGGCTTCCTGATGCAAGGCCACGGCCTTGGCCTGCGCAATTTCCAGGCACTCAGCGTTCTCGTCTACACACAACAAGGTGAGCTGTTCGTCTCGTTGCTTCAAAGCCAGTGCATGCCCCGCCGTGCCGGCGGCGATGTAAAGGGCGCGGCCTTCTTTGGGCAACTCAACGTGCTCGTCAACCAACGCCGCAAACCGTTCGGCCCAGTCGGCACCGATGTACAGGTCGTAAAGGAAAGCGAGCTCCTTGGCTGATTTGGTTTCCATAGAAAGTTTTCACCACAGAGGACACAGAGCTAAAACCGCAGGAGAAACGGCTTTCCTCTCTTCCTTCTCTGAGTCACTCTGTGTCCTCTGTGGTTTGATCATCCTCGAAATAGATTTTGTCTTTTAACTTTTCCGGCAGACACGACATCTCTTCCTTCGCCCTCGCATCGCTGTGCACATAGCGATAGTCCTTACCATAACCGAGGTTTTTCATAAGCGGAGTCGCGGCGTTTCTGAGGTGCAAAGGCACGGGCTCGCGTGCGGTTTCAGTCGCGTCGCTCCGGGCGGCCGAATAGGCGCGCAGCACTGCATTTGATTTCGGCGCGCGGGCCAGATAGATGGTCGCCTGCGCGAGCGGGAACAGTGCTTCGGGCAATCCGATCAGTTTAGTGATCTCGGCGGCCGCGGCCGCCTGAACCATGGCCTGCGGATCGGCAAGACCGATGTCTTCCGAAGCCAGGATGCAAAGTCGCCGCACTATGAAGATCGGATCGGCGCCGCCTTCAATCATGCGCGCCAGCCAATAGAGCGCCGCATTCACATCGGAGTTTCGCAGCGACTTGATCAACGCTGAAGCAAGGTTGTAATGCTCTTCGCCGCCTTTGTCATAAGCGAACTGTGCGCGACCCAGTGCTTCGATCAACGTATCGCCCGTAATCGAGCGCACCCCGAATTCGTTCGCTTGAGTTGCCCCGACCGCGGCGTCCAATGCTGCCAGCGCCATGCGCGCGTCGCCTCCGGCCGAATGCGCCAGACGCGTAATGAGTTGATCGGAGAGTTCCGGATGAAGACTTCCCAGTCCGCGTTCTTCATCAGCCAACGCCCGACGTACGATTGTTTCTACTTCTTTTTCATCCAGCGGATTAAGCACCAGGACGCGGCTGCGCGAAAGCAAAGCGCTGGTTACTTCAAATGATGGATTCTCAGTGGTAGCGCCGATCAGGGTAACGGTGCCGTTTTCGACAGCAGGCAGCAGTGCATCCTGCTGCGCTTTGTTGAAGCGATGAATTTCATCGATGAACAGAATCGTGCGGCGACGGCGTTGACGATCGAGGCGCGCTTCCGCAATCGCGGCCCGCAGATCTTTGACGCCGGAAAAGACCGCTGACAGGGCCACGAATCGGGCGTCGGTTTTTTCTGCCAACAGCCGCGCCAAAGTGGTCTTGCCAGTTCCCGGCGGGCCCCACAGAATCATCGAAGGCAATGTCCCGCCGCTTTCGATCAGCCGCCGCAGTACTCGGCCATCGCCCACCAGATGTTTCTGTCCGACAAATTCGGTCAGGGTGCGGGGGCGCATTCGATCAGCCAAAGGCGCCGCAGTCGTGGAACCAGCGCTCGCGCCTTCGTGCTCAGACATTTCCGGAAACAGACTTGTCGCGTTTCGATCCCGCATTCTTTTTGGTCAGCGTAACACAACCGGAATGTCGAGGCACCTGCTGCTAGTCGTGCCACGCGCCCGGGTGAATCACGGGCCGGACGCCCGTGCAGTCAGCAAAAAAGTTTGGCTTCGTCGAGTTGATGGCGGATAATGCTGCGCAGTCAACTCACGTCTGGAGGTTTCGACAATGTCAGACATCTTTTCACTTTCTCGGCGCAGGTTTGCACAGTTACTCGGTCTGGGCGCGGCGTACGCTGTCACTCAACGTGGGATGCTGTCCGGCGCGACACCGAAAGCCGCTGAGCCGTATGCTAATCCGGCTTTAGGCGCTGTGCGCTTGAATTCAAATGAGAATCCCTACGGACCCTCACCACTGGCGATCAAAGCTATGAGCGCAGCGTTCAGCCTCGCCTGGAGATATCCGGACGAACACGCGGATGCTTTAGTTGAGCAGTTGGCCAGGATTAATGGCGTCAATCGAGATCAGATCTTGTTAGGCGACGGGTCCGGCGAGATTTTGAAACTATGCGCGGCAGCGTTTACCGGCCCAACCTCTCCGGCCAACGGCGCTGTTCCTCTGGCGCGGCCGACGCGCGGAGGCGCTTTAACTTTCACACCCGGTCGCGGAAAGCTGATTGTTCCCGATCCAACTTTCGAAGCCATTCTTAATCACGGGCGAGTTAATGGCGCCGAGGTCATTAAGGTCCCGCTCACCGCGAGTTTCAGTCACGATCTTTCCAAAATGGCTGCGGTCGCGAGTGAGGGATTGATTTATCTCTGCAATCCAAACAATCCCACCGCCAGCATCACCCCCAAAAATGAAGTTCGCGCGTTCATCGACAAGGTCCCACGCGCCACCATGGTCCTGGTTGACGAGGCTTACTTTCATTACGCGGACAGTCCGGACTATGAAACTGTGATTCCGATGATCAGGAACTATCCGAATCTGATCGTAGCGCGCACTTTCTCGAAGATCTATGGAATGGCGGGTCTGCGCTGCGGCTATTGCATTGCTCAAGCTGAAACGATAGAGCGCCTCCGGCCGCATCAGGTCTGGGACAGCGTGAATATCATGGCGTTGGTAGCGGCGAACGCCAGTCTGGGTGACACGGATCACGTAGCGAACGGCCGCCGACTCAATTCCGAAACTAAAAAACTCGTAACCGCCGAACTGGATGCGATGGGTTACCGACTCATTCCTTCACAGGCAAACTTCATCATGATCGATATGAAACGGCCGGCGCGTCCACTGATCGAGGCGATGAACCAGCGGGGCGTGCAAGTGGGCCGGCCATTCCCGCCCTTGCCCAACCACATGCGCGTAACCATCGGCAAGCAAGCCGAGATGGAAGCATTTCTATCAGCGTTTAAGCAGGTACTCACTCGGACTGTCTGATTTCATAATTGATTCTGGGAAAACATCCGACAAGTGAACTCAGCGGAGTTCAATTTTCATGTGGCTTGGTGTGATTTCGTGGATTGGCTCGCCGAGCGTAAGTCGATCCACGAAGTAGCATCGAAAAACTTCTTCTCTAATTCTCTTTCGTACTCGAAATGGGCGGGACGGCCCGTTCGAAGCACAGTCTTTTCCCAGCCACTACGCTAGAATGCCTTTGATGATTTCTGCGCAAACAGCACGACGTGCAGTGTGGCGCCCTTTGTGGCAACTTCCACGGCGATTTGATCTGATTTTGTCGCTGACCAAGCGTGAGTTAGCCGCGCGCTATCGCGGCTCGGCGCTCGGCCTTGTTTGGGCGGTTTTGACGCCGATAGTCCTGATCGCGATTTTTACGATCATCTTTGCGGGAATCTTTAAGGCGAGATTCGGCGCCGGCACTTCACAGTGGGACTACGCTTTGTATCTCTTCTGCGGCTTGTTGCCGTGGACAGCGTTTCAGGAATCGGTACAGCTTTCTTCCACAACGATCGTTGGACACTCAAATCTGGTCAAGCGGGTGGTATTTCCGCTTGAGACTCTGCCCGTTTCGTTGACTCTG
>DATNNY010000141.1:0-22375 GCA_035601635.1 Pyrinomonadaceae bacterium | reverse complement strand
GCGCAAGGCTTACCTCTCTGGAGAGCAATATATCAATGACCCGAATTACCTTGCGCCGGAGTTGTCAAGCCGGGTGGTGAATGACGTGCGCACGCTTTGCTCGGCCCTGGGTTACGACATCAACACCGTCGAGTTCGCGATCAAGGACGGCGTGCCCTACGCGATCGACTTCATGAACCCTGCGCCGGATGCTGAGTTGCAGTCAGTCGGTGCGTTCTATCATGAATGGGTCACCGAAGCCGTAACGAACCTCGTCTTCAAACGGCTGAGCGAAACGGTTGAACGTTCTCGCTATCGCTGGGATGCCTTTTTGAATCCGGCGCCGGTTAGAGTTGAGGCGGAAGCATCCGCGTCTGAGCAAGCAGGGCAAACTGTTGAGTCCAAAACGTCCACCAGGAAGAAGGGAGCTACCAGGGCGAAGTCTTCGGCAAGTAAGGATCAGGCTAAGGAAGCGTCACGCTGAAGCGGCAGTTTAGAGTACAGGTTTTAGCTTGCAATAGCGGACAACAACCTAAAGGGTGAACTCTGAACGTAAGGCGTCAAGCGTCGATGGTTTGCGGACGGCCTCTGGTGGCCAGAAGTTTTCTGGTGATCAGCGAACCGGACCAGGCAATCAACGACGAAGAAGCCAGCGCCCAGCCCAGGCCAGAGACCATTTGATCAATTGAGGATCCGGCTAACGCTATCAGCATAGCAGCGAAGCTGACGCGTCCTGCCAAATGCTGGACGCGGTTTGCTCCTTCCAGCCAGTTCATCCGGCGCAGCTCTGCGGCCAGGTAATCTTCATCATTATTCAGACGCGAGTAGTAATCAGCCTCGCGCCGCGCCAGGGCGGCAGTGGCTTTGTCGGGCGCTACTCGCACCGCGTCATTGTAGTGATGAATCACATGCGCGAGTTTGCCGTCCGTCAAGCCTACTTCAGCCAGTCCGAGCTGCGCGCGATAAGCATTTTCGTCGATATCCAGTGCGCGGCGAAATAATTTTGCGGCCCGCTGTGGATCACCGTACTCGAGAAAGGATTCAGCCACCCGCGCCAGCAAACTCGCATCAGTCGGGCCGCGCATCGAGGCAAGTCTGAGGGCTGCGCAGGCGCGTCCCAGCAGGCGCGCATCACTGAACGCACTGGCCTGCGACTTCAGTAAGCGAGCGTATTCGTAAATCAACCAGGGACTCCGAGGTGAAATCAACAACGCCCGCCGAAAGGCTTCACCCGACTGCTGCAGGTAACCGGAAATCCGCAGCTCGTTCGCTGACTTCCTGAGCAGGGTCGCGCGCTCAGAATCGTCTCGGGATTTACAATCGGGGTCAGGCGATGATTGCTGCGCAGAGATTGCCGCGCGATATTTGTCGACTCTCTTGGCGTCAGTAGTTTCTTCCAGCACCGACGTCGGAGCGATTCCCAGCTTCGCGGCCTCACTGCGCACAGTCCTTACCTCGGCCAGGTGATCCCGAAGCTCGCCCGCCCGCGCATCGAGCTTATACTCGCCGATCCGAGGCAACAGTACGCGCACCATCCGGCGAAATTCCCTGCCTCCGGACGCCAGCACAAAAGCCGAACCTTTCCCCGCGATTTCCACTCGATAGCGATAACGCACCTTGCCGCCCCGGCGGAGCGTGCGCAGAGTCGCAACTTCAACGCGCTCGACATCGTCAACGGCAATGGTTTGGTTTCGCCGGCGCACCAGTCTGATCAACCAGGCAACCAGGCCAGTTCGTGAGATTGTATGTCCATCAAAACTGAGTCGATTGGTGAGTACTAACAATGGAACGATGGTCCACGTACCAATCATCAGGACCAGTGCGGTGAGATCGCGATGAGTCCGCAAGCACAGGAGCGCAGCAAAGGTCAAAAGGGCGGCCACAGCGAAATACCCACTGGGTGAAATGCGAATGCCTGCCAGCTTCTTTCGCTTCGCCGGAGCGACATATCCGCGCGCAGTTTCCGCCAGCACTTCACGCAGTTGGTTTTGTGATGAATCGCTCAAAACTTTTTCCCCGGATGCGAACCGCAAGACAACTAAGGCGCGGGACAGTTGACAGGAACAGTTAAAGAGAAATTTCCGCGCGATACGCCGGGTTCAGTGTAACGCAAATCAGCAAATTGGACGAGCGCCTGGCCACTGCAGTGATCCGCTTCGACGCGGGCGATGGGAAATCTGGCAAAGCCCAGCAGAATCTCTGCCCGGGGATCAAGCGCGGCCGCCGATACCAGTTGTTCGGCTTTGCCAGTGGGCTTCTCGTAACGTTCGATCTCAGGCGATGGACCGGCGCGACTTCCAGCAACGGCTGACGGAGGATCACCGACACCAATGAAGAATCGGTACATCGCATGATCAGTTTCGGCTACGCATAACCATTGAAGCGGATTAGCTGCCGTCGGCATCGCGGCCACGCGAATAAAACGCTCGCTTCGCTGCGAGGCAATTGCATTGGCCTCAACTTCCGCGTTGTTGTATGCCGCGTGATGCGCCCACGCCAGAGCGCCCCAGTAAACTAAAACGAACGCCAGCGCGGCCAGTGCCAATGGCTTTCCCACGCGCTTCTGGAGGCCCACCAAACGCGCCAGCCCCAACGACGTCACACCCGAGATCCAAATAATTCGTGGGACAGTTAGACCGCCGATGCCCGCGGTTCTTTGCGCAGGCACCCGCACCAGAATGATTGTGAAAACCAGGGCGATGATCGACCAAATAACAGTTTTCCAACGACGGTTACTGGTTAGCAGGAAAGCAGCTCCGCCCAGGACCAGAATCAGATAAGGATCAATGATGAAGACCAGGTCGCCATAGAACCACCGGCCATCCCAGGGCAGCAGCGGCCGCAACCCATAGTTATTGGTCCAATCCATTAATGGGTGTGTGGCCGCGGCGATCAACGACGCCGCCAACAGCCCGCGATATCGAATCGTCGGCGACCGTTGACGCCAGTTGGCAATCGCTCGCTCGATTCCAAATAAAATTGACGGAATTAACACGCCGAGGACGAGCGCGCCCACGATGGAATGGGTTATCCCTCGATGATATTTGAGCAGAACCCAACGGCCGCCAAAAAAGCCTGAAACGACATCGATGTCAGGAGCGTTAGCCGAGAGAATACAGACGGCGGCAGTGTAAGGAGAGAGGCGTTCCAGTCCCGCTTTGGCTGAGGTCAGGCCAACCAGCGAGTGTGTTAGACCGTCCATTCTTTGAGGTGCAAATTTGAGACTTCAGATCTCAGATTTCTTAAAAGGGCATACCGGCCGGCGTCGGCGGGGGCGTTAATTGCGCGTGACGCGACGGATCGATCTTCAACAGTTTCTGGGCAGCCTCGCGTGACGCTGAGGATTCAGGAAGCGCCTTTCCATCCTTGTCTTTCGTCTTGCGGGCCGTCTCTACTATATTGAAAAGGAGATCCGCCGCTTCTTTCTTCTTTCCCTGTTTGTCGTATACGGCCGCCAGCCGCAGGTTGGCTGTTTCTGGTGTGACCACCGCCGAACCCTGTTTGGCAATCTCACTGTATAACCTGGCGGCCTCATCGAGATTGCCATCGGCTTCCTTTGCCTGGGCTAAAGCGAACTTCGCCAGGGTGGCTACTTCTCTGCTGCCCTGGCTCAAAGCCAGCAAATCAGTCTCGCCCCTGGCGCGATCCGTGACGAGTTCGTTGGTGGCGATGAAATAACGAGCTTCCGATTTATACGGCTCACCGTATTTAGCGGCAATCTTCTCGAATTCCGCGATGGCCCGCTCGGACCGTTCCGGTTGAGTGCTGAAGACCGGTTCGCGTGATCCTGCCGGCGGGGCGGGTAAGATTTCCGCCCCATTGATGGCAATAGCACGGCCCATAGCCGCTTCAGCTTCAGCAGCATGCTTTGCACGCCAGCGCATCACGCCATAGGCCGCCGCGGCCAGAACTACCAAGGCCAACAGGCCGTAGAGAATCTGTTGCCGGCGCCCGGCGACCCGATCGGCGAGCTTATCGGCGAGGAGCATCGTCGTATCACGAAACCGGTCGTGCTTCAGTTCACGAGCTCGCTTCTTCTTATATTTTGCCAACTGTTTTCCTCTTGCAAGAACGCACAGTCACATGCGTTCATTTTGGTGTATGATCGCAGAAACAGCGAATTTAACGAGCGCCCGGAACGTTGTCAAGGAGAGTGCCTGCAATCACAACCGTAACCTCCGTAATCGTCATCGAATAAAGGGTGCAGGTGGAATGAAAGCCGAGATGGACAGACGGGAACCAAAGAAAGTTAGCCGGTGTCTAACTCCGCGTCTGTCCGGAGAGCAGCAACCGAAGACGGTCTTGAAGGTTACCGCATATGGGGGTCGCAGGTGAGCTACGGAGAGCAAATCGCACTCCGCGGGCATGCGGACTTGGAAGAAGTTGCTTCGGCGACCGGGGTCGAGGTCCGATTTACGGCCGAAGATCAGTTCCTTGAAAGACTAAGGCGGGGCGAGGTTGCCGCATTTGAGCAGCTCGTCGCAGAGCATACCAACGATGTATACGCACTGCTGTATCGATTGACGTCCGACCCCGAAGAAGCTCGAGACTTGGCGCAGGAAACGTTTCTCCGAGCTTTTCAAAGCATCAGTCGCTTTCGCGGCGATGCGAATTTGAAGACTTGGATATATCGGATCGCGGTCAATCAGGCACGTAATCGCTGGCGTTGGTGGCGCCGCCGCAAACGCGACCTCACGGTTTCGCTGGACGCAACCGACGATCGTCACAGTCAGCCGTTGGGTGCGACTTTGCGAAACGATGACGCAGTCGATCCCGAGCAAGAGACGCTGGCGAAGGAGCGAGAAGGCCAACTGCGCGAGGCTCTACTCAGTCTGCGGCGATCCTATCGAGAAGCCGTCATCCTGCGCGACGTGGAGGGTTTTAGCTATGAAGAGGTGGCGGCCGCGCTGCAAATCGGTATTGGAACCGTGAAGTCACGAATTTCGCGGGGCAGAATGGAGATGCGCCGCAAGCTCGAAGGATCTGTGTAATGAGGAATGGTTGGCCCGCCCCGGCTTCACAAACTCGGTGCCAATTGGGTCGAAGTGACGGTTTGGGAACGGATGAAACGGCGATTCAACCAGAGGCGGAATGATTTGAAAACGGCCAGCAACAATCCGTCGATTTCATTCCGGCTTGGCATGATGAGCAAGCCAGAGTTTCCAGGTCGGCCTTGCTTTCCCGGATTTGGGGGGAGCAGCCGGGGCCGGCCAGCCATTCGGAGAGATTTTCGATTTCCAATTGCCGATTGCCAATTGATCAGGTCTTGTTCAATTGACAATCAGACGGCATGAATTGGAAATCGGCAATCGGAAATTGGCAATGCGCTATGTCGTGTGACGAAATCCAACAATCGCTATCGCTTTACGTCGATGACGGCTTAAAGCCGGATGAGCGCGCTCTGTGCTACCGTCACCTGGAAGTCTGTCCGGTATGCCGGGCGCGTCTGGCCGAGATGCGGTCGATCCGCAGCGGGCTGGAAATGCTCTCTCGACCTGCACCTCCCGTCGACTTGGCGCCCTCGATCAAGAAGGCTTTGATTATCCAGGCAGCGGCGCGAAGATCCCTTCACCAGACTACGTTCGGCGACGTCGTCTCCGGCTGGCTGCAACCGGTGACGATGCGTTACGTCTTCAGCTCGCTGGCCTCAGTGATCATTTTTGGCTGTGTGTTCGCGGCCATGCGCCCGCAGATGGTTGCGCTACACGAAGCAGTAGTAGTGTTGGATCAGGTGCCGATTTCAATTGAACCCGCCGGTGTTTTTCGCCCCGGGTACGACATTAACAAACCGATTTCATCCGAGAGTTATGCGGCCCTGCGAGCTCCGTTCAATACCGAGTCGCCGAGCCTGAACCCGGGCGGCGCGCTCGCGACGCTGACCTCAGAACCGACTAGTGCGCGCGCAGGCGGCCGCGGTGGTGATGACAACATGATGGTGGTGGCCGATGTCTTCACCAACGGCTCGGCCTCGCTGGCCGATGTAATGCACGCGCCGCGAGATCGCCGGATGCTGAAGGATTTTGAGAAGGCCCTGCGGGAAAATGCTGCGTTTGTACCGGCCGCCCTCGATCGCCGGCCTGAGACGATGCGGGTGGTGTTCTCGATCCAGAGAGTTGACGTCTTCGATCGTAACTACTGAAACGTCGGATACGCAACCACTTGCGGTAGCAGGCGGGTTAAGATTCTTTATCACGTCTCCTCAGAACAAATCAGGACAATTTGAAAAGTTTTGCGCGAGAGTAGCTGCACCCATCAGTGTACCCGCTTGCTACCGCAAGCGGTTCTGTACCGAACGGCGCGCGCGGTCACGTACTGAGCGCGCGAACCGCGCCTCGATAACTCCGCCTCGTTTTTGGCCCAGAGCGGCGGTGAGTGCTGGATAGGTTTCCATCACCGCGGGCATAGCTTCCGCTTCCAAAAGCTTCTCAACCCGCACAATTTCCTTCGCGGATCCTTCAATCTCCATGAACAATCCGAAGGGGAGCTCGTCCAGCGCAATCTCAGCCTTACCGATGTGCCAACGTACGCGCCGCTTTTCATAGACCAACGCCGGCCGAAACTCGAGTGACTTCAGAATTGCGGCCATGGCGTTGCCGTCCGCGACTTCTGTCTCTTCTTCTCGCTGATATTTGATCGGAGATTTTCCTGGAAAGCGTTGTTTGAGAGTCAACAGCGCGCGTCCGTTAACGCGACGCAGCCGCAGTGAACGGCCGCCGAGTTCGAGCCGTCCGCCGCGGTAAAGAGTGTTCTCTTCGAATTCGACCTCACCCGGCGTCGCTCCGAGTTTTTGCAAACGCCTCACCATCGCCTCGCGCTGCTTCTTCGTTAGCCGGTATTTCTTCTCAATCTCAACGGGCATTAGTGGATTTGCGATTTTAGATTTTAGACTGCGATTTCAAGATCAGAGAGACATCTGCGAAGGATTTCAAATCAAAAAATCAGCAATCAAAAATCGAAAATGTTCAGGATTGTCTCACCCAGCGCCAAACCTCGGGAATAGTCGCCTTCTTGCCATACATCAACATACCCACCCGATAGATGCGCGACGCCAGCCAGACCAATCCAACTATGGTGACGAATCCAATCGCCAGCGACAACAGAATCTGCCAAAGCGGAGGCGTTTCAGTGACAATACGCACCAGCATCGTAATCGGGGCAAAGAATGGAAACATTGAAGCCCAGAAGGCCAGTGGTGAACTTGGGCTGCGAATAATATTAAAGGAAAGATAGAGTCCCGAGACCAGCATTAACACCACGGGCAACGCGAGCTGCCCGCCTTCCTGCGTCGTTGTCACCATCGAACCTACCACAGCATAGACAGTCGCGTAAATAAAAAAGCCCATTAGAAAGAACACGGCGAAATATACGAACATCATGAGCGGGATGCGTGGCAGCTTGATCGATGATCCGCCGGCCGCCCAAGCTGAAAATATCAGAAACGCCATCGCCCAGATTCCCAGTTGTGTCAGCGCGACGAGGGAAACGCCGACGAGTTTGCCCATCATTAACGGGAATGACCGGATTGATGAAAACAGAATCTCGGCGATGCGCGTTTCCTTTTCCTCAATCACAGCTCCCAGAACAAACTGGCCGTACAGCAGCACCGTCATATAGATTAGAAAGCCCACACCAAAGACCAGATAGAAGCTGGCCGCGCCCTTGCTTTCTCTGCCCTCGGCTCCGGTAGTCTTGAGTTGCACGCGCACAGATGCCGCGTCGACAGAGTTCTCATCTATCTTTTCTTCTGCCAACCGCTGTCCGCGAACCGCGCTGCTAATCGCGCCTGCGACGTAGTTATTTGTGAAGACGTCGGCGGAGTTACGGGCGCGAAATTCTGCTTGCCCTTCCTTAAGCAGGTTGGGGGGCAGCACGACATAGCCATCAAGTTCACGGTTCTCGATTCTGGTTTCCAGATCTTTTCTGACGTCGTCGATCGCACGCCCTTTGAGCGGGACATCTTCAACCAGGTAACTGCCCCGAAACAACTTGCCTGACTGTTCGACGCGTTGCTTCGGATTGTTATTTCCGACGGGTGGCTGATTCGGCGTCTGTTCATCCTCGTCGTCAGACGTTTTCTTGCCGCTCATCAGCTCCTTGGCTACGCGTTCGTACATTTTGCCGGTTTGGTCCACGATCGCCAGGCGGGTCGGCCCTCCGGACTTCATGCCCAACATCATGGCCGGCACTACGGTAAATCCGGCCATTATCAGCGGACCCAACACAGTCGCCACCACGAAAAACTTGGTCCGGACTCGCTGAACATATTCACGCTTAACGACCGCGAGAAATTTTCTCATGCGACTTCTCTGACTTTCTCGATGAAGATATCGTGCAGACTCGGCTCGACCAATTCAAATTTTGTAACCGCGACGTGCGCATCCACCAGGCGTCTGAGCAGTTCCTGCGGACTGGCGCCGGGGACCAGCAGCACTTCTGTGTCGTCGCCGTGCTGACGAATGTTGGCGACCAGCGCCGGATCGTTCAGCAAGCCATCGCCGCCCTGGAATTGCAGCGCCACAGCGTTGCGCGAAAAGCTCCGCCTGATCTCGCGCAGCTTGCCGTCGAGGACTTTGCGCGATCTGTTAATCATGCAAACATCGTCACAAAGTTTTTCGGCGATCTCCATCTGGTGAGTCGACAGAATAATCGTCTTGCCTGCCGCCTTCTGTTCCAGGATCGTGTCTCTCATCAGTTCGACGTTGACCGGATCGAGACCGGAAAATGGTTCGTCCAGAATCACCAGATCGGGATCGTGAATCACTGCGGTGATGAATTGAACTTTCTGCTGCATACCCTTCGACAGTTCCTTGGTGCGCTTCTCTTTCCAACTGGAAAGATCCAACTTCTTAAGCCACAAATCAATTCGCTTCTCGGCTTCGGCGCCCCGCAGGCTCTTTAACTCGGCAAAGAAGCGAAGCTGTTCTCCTATTTTCATTCGCTTGTAAAGACCGCGCTCTTCGGGCAAGTAACCGATGCGGTCCTGCAAGGCGGTGCTCATGGTCTGTCCGAAGAGTTCGACTCGTCCCGAATCAGGCGCAGTGATGTTAACGATCATGCGAATCGTCGTGGTCTTGCCGGCGCCGTTCGGGCCGATCAGGCCAAAGACGCGGCCGGGCCGAACCTGCAGGCTGAGGTCGCTGACCGCAGTAAAATCGCCGAAGCTTTTTGAGACCTGGTCCAGAATGAGGGTGGGCTTGAGCTCTTCCATATTGGTGTTGTTACGCGATGGAACACCTCACAGTTTCAGTCGTGGCGGACAGCTTACCGCTTGATCGGACGTGGCCGAAGCATGAGGTCAGTACCGGGAGCGGTAGCGACCGGGTTTCAATCCACGCAATCGTCGATCGCCACGACGATGACCCGGTCGCTACCGCTCCCGGTACTGACCTCATCAATCGACAAACCAAAGTCCCTGCCAATCACTGTTCAATCCGAAACGCCGAGTACAATCCCGATGGGTCTAGGTTGATCTCTTCAATATGATCTACGGACGAGAAGCGCGGGCCGGTGGCTAATTCGTGTTTGAATTCTTCGACCTGCTGCGGCGGACCTTCGGCCATTACCTCGACGCGGCCATCATCGAGGTTCCTCACATAACCGACGACCTGATGCCGCGCGGCGGCCCGCTGAGCGAAGAAACGATAACCCACGCCCTGTACCTCGCCGCCTACGAAAAACTTACGCGCAATTGGAGCCATATCCGGTAAATTGAATTTAATACCTCGGCCGTCGGAGCGCAATAAGAGGATCGCGCTAACTATTCGTCAGTAAATCATGCGCAAGATGCGCAGGCCACTAATTCCGGCTTCGCAACTCGACCACGGAGATCCCTCCCGCCGCGATGTTGAGAGTAACGCTGTCTGCGGTCCCGGCTTGTTTCTTCACGGTCAACGCTCGATCCGAAGTCCACTCATTAGCGTCCGAAATTCCAGTGCCGCGCAAACTCACGGTCACACTAACACTCGCGCCGCGATCGACCTCGGCCATCCCCTGCTGCGGCTTGAACACTCCGTTATCATTGAAGAGCGTCACTACCCATCCGCGCGCCGTGCGATTGATCATGTATTCGACGTCGCCTTCGATGCGAACCGGCGTCGCTTCACTCGCGAGATGAGCGAGCAAGTGGGCCACAAAAGGAGTGAGGCGTTCGTCTTCGCCCAGGAGGTCGGGCAAAGCGACGAAGACCACGCGACCACGGCCAAGTTTGTTTACGGTGACCAGCGGATCGCCGGTGGGCACAGCCATCAGGACTTCGGCGCCTTTGGCTTCCACGCGATCGTAGCGAAAAATTTGTCCGCTCAAATCCTGTTCCGGTTCGTTTGCAGACAAGCATTTCGCGTTATGCGCTTCGGCGGCGCCGCCGGTTAACCGAACGCCGAGTAGATCGGCGGGCAGGCCTTTGACTTGAGCGGAATTAAGAACCAGAGTGCCACCGTTGCGGACGTATGAATCAAGCTTCGCGATCCAAGTGCTCGTCCAATTGATCGTTCCCCCGACCACCACGGCTCGATACGAATCGATCGCGTCACTGGGCGACGAAATCCGGTTCGCGCCTGCGGCGGTCGGTGCGGACGGGACGTCCGCGCTCCCGGCATTTACTCGAGTTTGGATTTTGGACGTCGTGCTTTGGGATGGCGAAGCAACGATAACGTCAAAGATATTTCCAAAGATTCCCGGCACGAAGGCCTGGCGCTCGCCGCTGGCGGGCTCGCTTTCGCGCACTGGTCCGGGATAGTAGGCGGCGCCGAACAATTCGCGCAGCGCCCGATCGCTGCGACTGATCTGAGAGACTTCGAACGGCCACTGCGGATAGTCAGTCATCTCCCAACCGTGCGCCGGGTCGAGCAGAAAGGCGATCGGCGTATACGGCGTGCCCGGATCAGGATGCTTCTCGGCGAAGCGTATGAACTCATCGGTGATGTGCCCGAGCGGATTAAGCTGAAATGGATGTTCGCCCGGTCCCGGCTTAAAAAATTGATCGAAACCCTGCTCGAGATAGATCGCCGACGCGCCCGACATGTAATAGAGATAGTAGCTCTTGCGATACCAGGACAGCGATGGACCCATGGTCGCGCCATAGCGCGAATGAAAGAAATTGTCTGGCCCGGCAAAGCTCAATTGCTTAGTGAACACCGTCGCGCTGTCGCCCAAGTTCGGCGCGTGATAATAGAAAACGTTGCCGCCAAACTGTCGCGCTGCCCCACGATTGAAAGCGAGGCGCATCGCGATCATCGGCTGCACGGCCGCGGTTTCCATGCCAATCGATCGCACGCCCCATTCACTGAGCGCGTGCGCAAACGAGGTGCTGGAAGTTGATTGCGCCGGAATCATTTTGTCCCACATCGCTCCGGTCTGGGTCTTGAACATCGCACTCCACTTTCGCGCCAGCGCGTCCGTATAGAATTGGCGATGCGCTGCGAGCAACTGCGTGCGGGTCATGTCCGGCGTTATCTTCAAATACTGCGGCGCTTCACCCCAGACAAAGCCGACGCTCTCTCCGGAAATCCAGCCGAGAAACTGATCGCGCAACTCTCCGTTCAAGAGTTTCCACGCAGCTTGCGCTTCGGCGTCATAAGCGAAGTTCGCCGTGCCGTAATTAATCAACACGGCAAAGGGCGATTTCGTTTCAGAGAGATAACGGCGAAAGGCGCTGCCGTCTTTGAGCAGCTCGGGCAGGTCGTTGATGTAGACGGTCGGGACCACGAGCTTCGAACTAAAGATGGGCACATCCCGCTTGCCCGCGTAGGCTTTGACAAACTCATCGATCGGCTCGGCGTTGAAGGGATAAAGCGGGCGTTCGCCCGGTGGCTTGGCGTAGAGCGTCCAGAACTCTTTAGCAATGTTCCAGGGCATTAGAAAGTCGCGGCCGGCGACTTTCGGGCGGGCCCACGATCGTGGCAAATCGATTCGGTCCGGAGCTTCCATTAGCGGCTTGAGCGGCGCGCGCGTGGCGGCCCAATCACGCAGGTAACGCATCGCCGCGAAATCAGGTTTGCGGCGTCCCTGCGGAACATAGGCAAGATCATTTGTCAGCAGAACACAATCGACCTGACGCCGGGCCTGGGCTGCTTTAGCGAGTTCGATCGAAATGCGCGCGGGTCCCTTCGTGACGGTCGCTGCCGCGCCATCCCAGGTAAAGGCCCAGCCCCAATACATGCTGACTTCATCATGGCTGTCGATTACATCGCGGGAGCCAAACTCATGTCGCGCGACTTCGCGGCCTTCCTGGGTCACGCGCACGAGGAAGGTTTCGGTCTGGTTCGCCCAATCGGCATAGCGCACCCACAGTTTATATTCGCCCGCTCGCGGAATCTCGACGTCCTGCCAGATGACCCCGTGCGTTTCGTCGGCGGCCGCTCCCACTGAATTCCATTCGCTCTCGCCGCCCTGCGTCCATTCAGCCGAGACGCCGGGGCCGCTGATTGACCAACCCGGCGCCTTGGCCGCCGGCAAATCGAGATACGAAGGATTAAGCAGCGGCTCGTGACGTGGAGTTTCGGTCAGGCCGCGCATGTTTTCGGCTTCGTACCAGAGATATTCGTGATTGGCACGCGGTTGCGCATCCTGAGCGCGAGACAAACGATCGAAACAGATGCAGATGAGCACCGCGCCGGCCAGGAAAACAATTAAAAGGCGGTAGGAATGCATGGTGCTGTGATTTCTTCGTCTCAATGGTTGCGGTGTCGCCTTCTCTGCGGCCCTCTGTGTGACCCTCCGGTCTCTGTGATTAATAAGCCGTTAGAAAGACTCACCACACAGGCCGTAGAGATCACACAGAGGATGCACAGAGAATTTTCAATGGCCTACTTGCCAGACCTTGATTGCACTGATTGGGTTAATCAGCATCAATATTTCCAGAAGCAGGCTATCTCTGATCCAGATTAGCAATACTGCCTCAGTCGCCATGAAAAGCACCAATGAGCGCCACCACCCGAGCTTACGGGCAATCATAAACCCGATGGCGCAACACATGACATCGCCCAAAGAATTCATAACCGTGTCGCCCTGGTAACCGAGCGATGCGGTTGCGGCGCGATAGTGTTCGATGACGGTATTCGTATTCTCGATCAATTCCCAGACCGCTTCGATTGTGATCGCGATGCAAAACCGCCATTTGGTCGACAGTCCGCGAATGAGCAGGGTCAACAGGCCGCAGAAGATCAACCCGTGCAGGATGTGCGTAAAGCTGTAGGGGTCAAGAAAGGTTTGCGACGTCAGGGAACCCCAGGCATTACTCGTCCACAGGAACGCGCGGCCACACGAACACCACCACGCGCGGCCCTGGTGGTGTAGTTGCCAGGCCGTCGCCGTCAGAACCAATGCGATTGTCAGCCACGACCAAAAGGTTTTCTTGTTTGGTGCGAACACTTCGGCGGGGAGCGAGAAAGTAGTCAGCCCAGCGCATCCAGGCATTCGGCAATGGTGCGCCGCCGGCAGGTAAACATCGGTGTGTCGCGCAGCGTGAATGAGCTGGCCTTGGTTTCGCGCAACTCCTGAATCAGGTCCAGAAATTCGGAAGGATTATTTGTTTCGAAAGCGACGACGAACTCCTGATCGTCAAGACCGAACGAGTAGGTCGTATGCAGTTTCACCGAACGATACTTCGAGCCGATGCGTAAATTCTCGTCCATCATCTCCTGGCGCTGTTCCTGCGGGCGCGCATACCACTCGCGGGTTCTTTGCAGCGGACAGACAAACAGGTAATCCGACTGTCCCGGCACCACGTGCACGCGATCCTCTGCCTGCTCCGGACAATCCTTCTCGATGTACATGGATCGCTTGGTCATGGAAAGGAATGAGCGGGTCGGCTCGACGTAGCGGGCCATTGAAGTCTGATTGAGCCGGCCAGTCATTTCCTGTATGGGATCGAGCGCCGAGCCGATGCGCCAGATCATGAAGTCCGCATTCGTGCGCAGTCCAACAGTGGAATAGGTGTGAATCAATAGTTGCCCGCGAAAGTCATCGACGGTCTCAACGAAACCCTGCTTGCAACTAACTTTCTGGCCATCGTCAAGCATGCGCCATTCGGGCCGGGCGCGATAGAAAGTGAAGTTCACAAACTGTCGCGGAAGCTTACTCTTATGCTCTTCCAGTTCTTCAACGTTCGGCGCCAGCCGGAGAGAGCCGCGTGTAGAGTTATTCGTCTGATCGCGTTCAGTGGTCATCGCTGAAATTTTTCGATCAAAAAGGGAGTCTCGCTCGTCTAAACTTGTCGCGCTTAGAAACTTGAGTGTGGCGCGCACCTATTCTGCCTTTTGTCTTTAGTGCTTTGCAACCAGACAGAAGGCTGGTGTCTCATTCTGAATGTTGAGGACAAAAACAAAAAGGAAGCTCACCTGGCATGATATACTGCCGGTGCTTTCACCAAACTCAATCGACGACTACCTGGAGAATTCGAGGATGAAACGTTTATCACTCGTGCTGATTCCGATTGCGCTGCTGTTCATGACGGCCTGCCAAACTGGCAAGACAGGGAGCACGCCGAACCCAAACAATGGTTCACCGGCGGCCAATTCGACACCGGACCAGTTTGCGGCGGCGCGCGCAAGTTATGAAAAGAACTGCAAGCTGTGTCACGGCGCGAACGGAGAAGGCGGGCCGGTGAAACTCGACGACGGTACGAAACTAAAAGTGCCGAGCTTGCGTGAAGGTCACGCGCTGCGTCACCCCGATTCAGATTTCATCAAACAAATTACCAAGGGTGGTGACGGCATGCCCGCTTTTGGAGAGAAGCTGAAGCCGGAAGAGATCAACGCGATGGTCCATTTCATTCGACACGAGTTCCAGGGTGGGATGACGCCGCCCGCAGAGCCAATGAAAAAATGAATACGAAGTGATGCTTCGATTCGCGTTGGTAGGCGGAAGGGCGGGATGGGGCCACTTATTGGTTGCCGAGTAAGTTCGTAGCAGCCTCGCCCTTTTGCGACGTTTACTATTCACCCGTCACGATTTACTATTTACCTCGCCATGCACCCATAGCTCAGTTGGATAGAGCGTCTGACTTCGAATCAGAAGGCCGCAGGTTCGAGTCCTGCTGGGTGCACCAGATTTTTCGAAAGCGAGTAGCTTGACCGTGAGGGAGCGCTCGGGGTTTTCGAGTGGAAAACTAAAAGGGCCGGCGTAGGTGCCGGCCCTCTTCTCATTCGCACATGGAACCCATCACTGCGCGTTCTTGTCGACGCTGGTTTCCGAATCAGACCTCGCCGCTTTCTCAGTTCCCGGTTTCTTTTCACTGGCCGCCGAAACAGGTGCAGGGCCCTCGCCCCGCGTGAGCCGCACATTGCCGTTGATCCCAGAGAGCGTGATCGGAGCGCCGCCGCTGCCGATATGAGCTGAGTAGCCGTGCCCAAATTCTTCTTTGTCAACGGCTACTTCCGCAATCTCTGAACGAACATTGCCGTTCATTCCTTTGGCAGTTAGATCGGCGTTGAGACCGCTGGCCAGACGCAACTCGATACCACCGTTGATGCCGCTGATGCGCGCGCCGCGTTCGCCCAGTTGCTTCAGACTCAACACAACCCTTCCGTTGATGCCGCCAATCTCAGCCGACTCGCTCGCCTGTCCCAACTCGACATTGCCATTGATTCCCTTTGCTTCAATCGTACCGTCAATATCTCCGGTCGTGACGCGCCCGTTGATACCTTTGAGGGCCAGAGCGATTTGGCGTGGCGCCTTGATCGTCACTTCTTCCTTCGGATTGCTGCCAAACAAGTGCTCCCAAAGCCCGGCATGACGTGTTTCTTTGCCGCGCACAAGCAAACCGTTCGCGGTCTGCTCGACGGTGACTTCACGGCGACTAAGCGAATCGCTATTCTTCGCGGTGCGCATGACATAAACTTCCGCGGTCTTGCTGTCTGAAGTTTGAATATCGACCTTGCCGTTTATGCCCTCGACCTCGAGGCGAGCGCCGGGTTGCAGCACAAAGCTCTTGCGAATCTCATCGCGCGCTTCGCCCTGCGAATCCTCGTTCGACATGCCGGCCACTCTATTCAACCCAGCTCGAACGCCGCCGTGTGATCGCCACAATCCCAGGACTGCGGCCGCAATGACGATAACGACTACGATGAATAAGCGCCTCATTGAATTGCCTCCAAAACGGTTTGTCGATCCATTCTCTTTCGTATGAAACGACCACTTTTGAGCTCAAGTTCCCTTCGATTTCCCCGACGACGCGGAAACGCCTGATTGGGGCTTGAACATCAGACAAAAAAGGCTGGACCGTTGGCGATCCAGCCTTGTAGAGGTTTTCGCGGATCTCTTCAGAAGATCAACTTCAACCCGAATTGAATGATTCTGGGGTCAAAAGTCGTCGTGATCTGCCCGAAGAGACTGCTGGAAATATTGGTGCTGGGATTGGCGAATTCCGTGTGATTAAGAACATTAAAGAACTCTGCCTTAATCTCCATACTCAGTTTTTCACGGAAAATTGGAGTCACCTTTGCAATTCCCAAGTCAAGATTGGTGCGGCCCGGTCCTCGAAAGGAGTTTCGCGGCAGCGACCCATAGGTACGAAGGGCCGGATTCGCTATCGCGGTCGCGCTAGATGGCAATCCGTTACAAGTGACCGTTCCCGGATTGAACCAGAAGTTACCCGTTCGCGTTAGGCCCGTGCAGGGGTTATTAAGCGAAGCTCTGTTCCTCGGATCCCCGAGGGACGTTGGGCCTGTCGCTCCTGTCAGATTAGCGCGTACGATTTGGCGATCTCCGGCTGCCGATGGCCCAGCGCTTGTTCGCGAAGCACTTAATGGCGCAAAAATGTCGAGCGGAAAACCTGTGCGCCAGCTGAAGACTGGATACAGACTCCATCCTTGAGTTAAGCGAGTCGGTCCAGAAGACCAGGCACGATCAAAAGGCAAGTCCCAACCACCGCTAAAGGTCAACCGATGACGAATGTCAAAATCTGAGCTGGCCTTGAACAGATCGGAGTTGTACGCCGGAACCTGACTATTGCGGTTGCGGAAGCCCGACGAGTTGTCAATCGAGTGGGCCCAGGTGTAAGCGAGAGTAAAATAAGTGTTGCCCAGGAAGCGTGTGTTTGAATACTGCTTGTTCAAACTCAACTGCATGCTGTTGTAGTTGGCCTTGCCAACATTTCTAAACTCAAGCAGGTAGCTGAGGCTGCCGTCAGTATTGCCGGGTTGGGCATTGAAGACCCGGTGGGTGGTGCCCAGAATGAACGGGTTGGCATCTACCAAAGTTGTGAGCTTGTGCGATGTACTGCCCACATAGCTGGCTTCCATTGTGAAGTTCCTGACGAGTTCACGTTGGAGGCTGAGGTTGTACTGATACGTGTACGGAGTGCGAAGGTTTGGGTCGACGAAATACACTCCGCCGCCGCCACAAGCGCCACCGCAAGCGTCGGCAAAATTAATGTTCTTGGCCGGCGGTTTCGATGGAAAAGGATTGAACGCGCCCGCGTTTGTGAATGGGGCGCCAAAGGCATCCGTGCCTTGATTCAGGAATAGATCCACAAATCCGAAGAATGGAGCCTGCCCGTTAAACTGGAGGTTGTCCTCACCTTTGAGAATATCGTAGAAAACTCCGAACCCGCCGCGCACGCTGGTCCGCCCGTTCTTAAACGGATCCCAGGCGAAACCGAAACGGGGAGCCCAGTCATTTTTGTCGGGGAAGTTTGCGCCGACCGGTGCGCCGGCATCGCCGGGAAACAGGAGACCCCTGGGGGCATTTGGGAAGACGGTGGATTGGGCGCCGTACTTGAGAGAGAATGACCGGCCGCGGGTGTCAAGTTTGGGTGAGCTATATTCGTAACGAAGCCCCAACGTCAGCGTCAGATTCGGCCTTACTCTCCACTCATCCTGGACAAATCCGTAAATATTGTGACTGCGAATGTCAGATGGCGCTTCGCCGAACTGGAAGTATTCATCGGGAAGGCCGAGGACGAAATCCGCAAGGTCATTGCCGGAGCCCACAAAAGTATCAGGTCCGTAAAAATCGAATTCGCCGTTGACGTAGAAGTCATAGACAGTGTTGTTTTGATAAGGCGTATAGCCGCCTCCAAACTTCAAGCCGTGTTTTCCTTTGGTCCAGGAGACAGTGTCGGTCGTCGAAAACGTATTATTGATCAGCGTCGTTGGGCCTTGAGGACTAAATCCCAGGGTCAATCCGTTAGCAAAGCCGAGTCGAGGAGGCCCTGACGGATTGTCAGGCGTGATCGCGATGCCTAAGGCCGCTGCGGTAGGTGCGGTTTTTGCCGGGACAGCTTGAACTGTCACGCTGCGCTGCGCGGTAAATCTAAAATCATTAATAAACGAAGGAGTGAAGATCTTCGTAAAGGAAATATTGGCAAAGCGTCGCTGCTGGTTTCCCAAGATTGGAAAACCGCTGACATTTACCGCACTAAAGGGGGCGATGTTGGGATTTCGAGAGCTTCCGA
This sequence comes from Pyrinomonadaceae bacterium, assembly GCA_035601635.1. Lineage (GTDB taxonomy): Bacteria > Acidobacteriota > Blastocatellia > Pyrinomonadales > Pyrinomonadaceae > UBA11740. The sequence goes on along the minus strand of DATNNY010000141.1, from coordinate 4,002 downwards.
GCGTCACCACCAGGATGTTCTTCGAAGTGAGGTTGGCGTCGAATCTCAACGTTAGCTCATCCCGGTTATCTGTCGCCCCTCCCTGCGAAATTATTTGGCCCGTCGAAGAGGTCGGAATTAATCCGGCACTTATGTATTTCTGCGAAACGGGATCAATCCTTCCAATGACGGCTTGCGCGGCCAAAGCTGCGTTCGGCTGATAGATTGGGTTTGCGAGAAGGAAAGCGGCTACTGCCGCATCCGGTGTGCCGCCGGGGCCGGAGTGCGAGAAGTCACCTTTCAGTTCCGCGGGAGTGAAGGTTGTAATCGAGGCGGTCGTTTGACTGGCGACCTGTCTTTGACCCTGGTAGCCGACGAAGAAAAAGAATCGATCTTTTCCTTTTAAGACTTTCGGGATCGTAATCGGCCCACCTACGGTAAAGCCAAACTGATTACGTTTCAATATCTCTCGCGGGATGCGGTTCGCGTTATTAAAGAAGCGATTGGCATTCAGCGCGTTGTTACGCAAAAACTCGAATCCGCTCCCATGAAAAGCATTGGTACCAGACTTCGTTACAACACTGATTACACCGCCGCCATTTCGTCCGTATTCCGCTGTGTAATTGCTGGTGAGAAGGCGGAACTCAGCAATAGTATCGGGATTCGGGTTGTAGACCACTCCATTGTTAAGCAGGTTGTTGTTTACCCCGCCGTCGAGCAGGAATGTAACTGAATCCGACCGATTGCCCGCGATGTTGAAAATGCCAGCACTTGTGTCACCGGGATTATTCTCTGACACACCGGGCTGCAGCAGCGCAAGCTGCAAAACGTTTCGACCGTTGAGCGGTAAATTCACAATCGGCCGACTCGTCACTGACTGGCCCAAAGTCGGGCTGACGGTCTCAACACCCGACGCTTGCGAAGTCACCGTGACCGTTTCTGACTGCGAGCCCACTTCCATCTTGATGTCAAACCGAAGCGACTGGTTGATCTGAAGCTTTTCCACTTCGCTAACAGTCTTCTTGAACCCCGGCCGTTCGGCAGTGACTCTATAGCTGCCGATGGGAAGTAATAGGACTTCGAAGTTACCATCACTATTCGTCGTGGCCTCACGGCTAACCTGAGTTCCGACATTGGTAACCGTAACCTTCGCCTCAGGAATTACTGACCCTTTCGGGTCCGTGACATTACCTATAACCTTGCCACTGGACTCCTGCGCCGAACTGGCAGAGTGCATAGCGAGAATAAGGCAGATCGCTGCAACAAAGTACCAACGACGACCGGAGAGATTCGTGATCTTCAGCATTGAGTTGCTCCTTTCGGAAGTAGAGAGTGGGTTTCCTAGTCATTTCGGCGTGAGCGACGACTATTCATATGGAGTTGCACGACGAATATTGGCAATTGGCGTTCCAGCTTATAGATTTTTTTGGTCAGGAAGAACGGGGTCGCTTTTCCGAGGGCTTTCGGAAGGTCAAGAAACCTCTTTCGATTCGCTCGCGGGAGACTATCCATTTTCTTGTATTTTTCTGCGATTTATCGGAAGGCTATAGTAACTCGAGCCAGGCTGTTTTCCGCCAGACTCGAGACTCAATGCTTATCGACCTTGTCAAGCATCTCTATCTTCTTTTTTATCTTGTCGCTCTGTTCCATCACGTCTCGAAGATCTCCGCTCGCTTTCCTGGCCAAATCGGCTTCCACTACTTGTTGAGTTAATTGGAAAATCGGGTTTGTCACAAAACTCATGATCGACCTGTCCAGTCCTGCCAGCAGCACTTTGATATCCGTATCGCCCTGCGTTGGTTCCGTCTTCACACCGTGAGGATTCTCTGGCTCCGGGTATGCAAGGCTGGCTCTTAAGCGTGCGGCGCGCTTTCTAATCTCGCCAACGGTTTTTAGGATCTGCTTGTTGTCGACCACTCTATCGGCGAAAACCGCCTTGATCATCTCTCGATTGATGAATTGTATTCGCTCGAAATCTTCTCTGATCTGAAGTGCAGCAGATTGGTCGGGCCCTAGTCCGGGCTTGCGCACGGGCTTTCGATTATTTCCCAAAAGCCACTCTCGGTCGCGTAAATCGGCCTTATTGGTTCGCTCCTGATTAATCGGATCGTTAGGGTCATTTGCAGGCGTGCCCGGAGGTCCCGCCGGCCGTTGACCGAGCACCTGAACGCCAAGCACCAATAAAATTGACGCCGAAACGATCCAAAGGAGCGGGATTCTGATTAAGTATTTTGGCAGGTTAGGGCGCATAGCAGACCTCCCCATTGTATGCCGGTCGTTCGGCTAGGAATTTGGCACCACTATAGACGAAATCCATTGGAAAGTCTCGCTACCTTTCAACGTGTGCGAACGTGCTGGAGGAAAAGGGCTCAGACGAATGAGCCGACGCACTTCCGTTCACGGTCATTTTCTGCCGAGCTCCTCGATCAGAATCGACGACAGACGCGACATCAGAAGGTAGCCAGTATTGTCTACTGACCAGTTAACCTCAGGCATATCATCGACGGTGATCGCTATCGCAATCCGGCCGCGCTTTGAATACACGATGGCTACACAACTGCGCAGGTTATCGAGCGCACCGTACTTGCTGGCCATGGGCACATCCCACATCGTGCGACCGATCGCATAGCGAGCTTGTTCGCGCTTCATGAGATCGATCATTTCTTTTGCCGCGGCCTTGTTAACTATTTCGCCGGCGTCGATCTTTTCGATGATCCGCACCATCTCATGCGGCGTGGTCGCGCCCAGCCCAAAACGCTTGTTGTCAGGTTCCTTTCCTTCTCTACTTTCACCGCCGCCGCCGATCCTGCGCATGATGCGAGTGTCCTTAAAACCCAGGGCATTCATTCGCGCGTTGACCGCATCGGTCGTCAGGTAGTCGAGCACCATATTGGTGGCAGTGTTGTCGCTCACGACCATCATTAGATTTACACAGTCGCGCAAGGTCAGTCGGAGACCGTCAGCGAGTTCCGGTAAAACCCCGGAGCCGCCGTATCGGGCCGCTTTCGTGAGCACCAATTCGTCGGTCCATTTCGCCCGACCCTCTGCGACGCGAGTGAAGGCTTCAATCATCACAGCCACTTTGATCGTGCTGGCGGTGCGCACGCGTTCGTCACCGTTGAAGGAATAGCTGACACCCGTGTCGAGGTTTTTTGCGAATAAGAAGACTTTCCCTTTGAAAGGAGTGATCTCAGCACGGACCAAAATATCGAGTGGCGTCGCCTGGGGCGCTGATGTTTGGGCTGCGGCAAGATTAGCGGCCAGCACCACGACCATCAAAGCAGTTGTAATCCGAAATCGACCTCTGGAGAATTTCATTGTCATCCTTTTGAATCATGCGAAATTGCAAACGCCGCCGATCTAACTAGGGAGTCTCCGGTGATGTCAACAAAAATATGGCGCAAGCCCGCCAGGATTTGCGCCACAAAAATAAATAGCTTTGAAACCAGGCCCTAATAACGCACGCGCACGCGATACGAAAGCGTCGCTTCTCCGTCCTTTGCCACCGGCACGTTGAACTGTGCCGCAAAGGCCGCGGTCTTTTTCGCTTCGAACGTCGACGACAGCATCTCCCAATCACCGCCGATGGGTTCATTCACAACCACTGCAATGGGACCGTCCTTGTGATTGCGAATCTTGATTTCATAGGCATACTCATAGACGTTCCGCGCGATCACTTTGTAATCGGTTTGCTTTCGCTCGGCGACTATGTCGAACGCGTCGCCGACCTTCACGCGCACATCTTCATCCTTTGGCGTGTGGTCAATCTTGTCTTCGCCGATGAACTGTTGATTGCCCTTGTCGTCTTTCTTATAGAGCCGAATTGTCCCGGCGGGCAGCGGCATGCCGAGCTTGTTCTGTTGCGCATTCCGGAATTGAACGTACACGCCGACCTTCTCCTTAATCGGCTGGCCCGGATTGTTGTAGTTCGTGTAGTAATAATGCTGGCCGTTCAGCACGAACTCCTTCTTCACATCAAAGCCCGCGGCCTCCAACAACGAAACCTGTTTCGTTTCGTTATCG
>DATNNY010000140.1:0-29568 GCA_035601635.1 Pyrinomonadaceae bacterium | reverse complement strand
TGCAGCAGCGGGAATCTCAAGATTGATTTCCGAAGAGGGACTGTTGCAGCGGCTATCCCAGAATGCTCTAGCTTCGCAAAGGGATAAATACACGTTCTCAGGATCGTTCGATGCGTGGGCTGAAGCCTTCGACCGCTGCGTGAACGAGCCAGCAATGATGGGGCCTGTGCCCAAGCTGAACTATGCGCCCGATGGACGACTTACGCGGCTTGGACTATCACCACGTATCGCGCAACGCGTTAGAGACGTACTTGGACGACGTCACATTCACGAAGACTCCGGTAGCGAGTGGCCCACCGGAAGTGGTCTTATGGACAGCCTGGCTGCTGAAGAAATCTTACGATTCGCTCGAGACAATGAAAGCCGGGCGCGTAGAATTCGATCTGACGAGGACAGTTCATCGACCCACAATGATTCTGCGGCAATTTTAAAGAACCTAATAAACCCACCGACGATATGATAGGGGTTGGTTCAGACAATAGGTTCTTGCCTTATTTGCTCAAGCAAAAAGTGGGGGCTGTCGCTTATGACCTGCCGCGATTTCTGTGGTCGATGAGGCCGTCGTCACGCCGCCCCTGGATCTTCATGCGTAATCGCAATGAAGAACTTCTCGCAGATAAATCCGAATCTGGAGTTCGTTGTGATTGGCGATGGACCACAGATTTGCACATTACAAAAGTATTTCCAATTCTCGGTTATAAGCTTATGCGACGCGCCCTTGCTGACTTCCCGGTAAAACTTGCGTCCGTGCGTCCGCATTCAACTAAAGCACCGTTCGTCAGTTTCATTATTGGCCATAGAGGAATTGACCGCTTACCACATTTGCTAACTACGTTGCGAAGCCTTGCTTCTCAGGAAGATGCTGAGGTGGAGTGCATTGTCGTTGATCAGTCCATAACTCCAGCCATTGAGACGCTATTACCGAGCTGGGTCAGGTACGTGCACGCGCCCGGGCATTCAAGTTCGCTGTATTGCCGCGCATCAGCTTTTAATGTTGGTGCGAAGAGGGCGGCCGGACAGCTTTTCGTTTTGCACGATAATGATCTACTCGTCCCGCTTGGTTATGCAGCACATCTGGTAAAACGCTTCAATGATGGATTCGAGGTGATCAATCTGAAGCGCTTCATTTTTTACCTGTCAGCCGACCAAACAGCGCGTGTCTGTTCATCCATAAGTCTCAACGTAGATGAACCGCCGTCCAGTATTATGCAAAATGCGTTGGGAGGCGGAAGCTTGGCCCTTTCGCGCGAAGCCTATTTTTCTATTGGCGGTTTCGATGAATCGTTCATTGGTTGGGGCGGAGAAGACGACGAATTTTGGGAACGTGCGCTCACGCGCAAGGTATGGCAGTACGCGTACATGCCGTTGGTGCACCTGTGGCATCCTGATCAACCAGAGAAAGCCAACCATGCTCGCGCTTCGATTACGTTGCTGGCGCAAAGATCGGTCATTCCCGTACAAAAGAGGATTGAGGAATTAAGCGCTCGCAATTTCGCTTCAGTACGCGCACATGAGTAGCCGCATGTTAAATATCTCAGTGATAGTCCCTACGTACAAGAGGGAAGCGGTTTTAGTTGATACCCTTCGTCATCTCCATCGCTTGTTGAAGCCCGGGGACGAAATTCTAGTCATTGATCAAACTGCGACGCACGAGGCTATAACGAGCGATGTTCTCGGGAGCATGAACGCTGAGGGTCTTATCCGCTGGTATAGGCGCTCGCGACCGAGTCAGAACAAGGCGATGAACATCGCAGCGTTGCTTGCGAAAGGTGAGATACTGCTGTTCCTCGATGATGACATTGTGCCTTTCGAAAATTTGCTTGAGGCTCATCGGCACGCTCTGCTCGCGCCAGACGCTCCTCCCGCAACGTGCGGCCAGGTATTACAACCGTGGAATGAATCCCCGGTCAATGCAATTGTGGATTACGAAATGCGCTTCGACGCAGCGTATTCACAACCATGCGACATTCGCTTCCTGATGGCAGGCAACTTTGCAATTCGGCGCGAAACTTTTCTATTAATAGGTGGAATGGATGAGAATTTCTGCGGCTCCAATTACCGGAATGATAGCGAAATGGCTTATCGGATTTGCTCGGTAACTGGCCGTCGCATTCGTTTTGTTCCTGAAGCCGGTCTTCGGCATTTGCTTTCGGGCGGGGGTAACCGTGCATTTGGTGCAAAAGACAGCTGGGGGCACATAGGAGGTGCGATCGGCGATTACTATTTCGCGCTTAAATGTTTGCCTTTCGGAAAAAAAGTTCGCCACGTGTTGACTCGACTAGTTCGAGCACCCGTCAATCGAAATACAGTGTCACATCCTTGGCTCGTCCCCTCAATGGCTCTGAGGGAGGTGGTAGCTTTCTTCCGCGCCTGGTGGCGACTGGTCATCAAACCCTATAGAGGGCTTGGTCGACTGAGCGAGTACGGCGAACTTTTCTCCGTCGCACGGACAAATCCGCCGACAAACGTAAGGCCTTACGACAATCTAAATGGGACGAAGCAAATACACGGCATGGTAGATGGCGGTGGTCAGCAAATGCAGAAGACACTCGCAAATTGATTAGCATTTACGCCAGCACAATCCCCATTGACGCCGAGGCGGGATCGCATCAGTCCAGCTTCGGCTCGAACGCGCGTCTCCAGAAAAAGTCCACTCGGTAAAAGCGGATGGTGATAGGGTTTTGCGAATAGCTTATTTGATAACGGCGCACAATCAGCCTGAGCATCTGTCTCGACTCATCAACGCACTTGATCGCGAAGGTGCGAGATTTTACGTCCATATAGACAAGAAAACTGATGTTACACCGTTTCAACGTTTTCTCGCCAAGAGAAACAACGTTCATTTCCTGCAAAAAAGAGTGAGCGTCAACTGGATGGGATTTTCACTCGTTGAGGTTTCACTGCGTTTGCTCGAGACGGCAATAGAGCAGGGGTTCGATTATTGCTTACTATTAAGCGGTTTGGACTATCCGATCAAATCCAATGAGACGCTCTTCAATTTCTTCGAAAAAACAGAGCAAGAGTTCATCGGTTTCTGGCGACTTGAAGATCGCCCAAGCTGGAAACCTAAAGTGCAGTATTACTATCCAATCGATCTTGTTCCGATTCGTGCCTGGAGTAGCAACTCTGATGCTGCTTATTGGCGACGTTTATTTTGGGGCCGATTCTTTCAGTACCGAAAGTATCTACCCCAGCGGACCTTCATTAAGAACATGGTTCCCTATGGCGGGCCGGATTGGTGGAGCCTGTCGTATGCCTGCGCTAGCTATATCCTGAGTTTTGTCGAAGATAACTCGAACTACAAAAAGTTTTTCAAATATACGCACAGCCCGGGCGAGTTGTTTTTTCAGACGATAATCTTGAATTCGAGTTTTGCCGAGCGCGTTGCTAACTACGCGAGCTATCAAAGATGGAGCGCCACAGAGCGCGTTCCGCAAACCCAAACGGACTCAGAAATGCTGCCGGAGGAGAACTTCAATTACAGGTATATCGACTGGAGCCACGCGAGCACAGGTCTCCGAGAGACACCCGCTGTGCTCGATGAACGAGACTGGAGCAAAATTAGGAACTCGCATTGCCACTTCGCACGCAAGTTTGATACGCAGCGATCTGCAGTACTTCTTAATCTAATCGATGATGAAATCCTCCGGTTGCCGAATTAATTAGAATTGCTTGAGCTGGCGTTTGCGAGTCCCCACCGGTAAAGCGAATTTAGGAGTTAAGAATGCGCAATCCTTCTGCGACTTTGTCTCGCCAAAGTCAGATTGCTTTTACAAATGCTGCCGGTTCGATAGCTAAGAGTTAAATAGTATGTGTGGCGTGTTCGGTTGGTTCTTAAAGTCCGGTCAGTCTCGCGATAGTGCTCAGCTCATCGCGGCTTCTGAGACGATCACACATCGCGGACCGGACGACCGCGGATATTACTCTGATGAGAAGCAAGGTATCGGTTTCGCGCACAACCGTCTGAGCATAATTGATCTTAGCTCGGCGGGGCACCAGCCCATGATCAGCGAAGACGGTAACTTCGTTCTCAACTACAACGGCGAACTTTATAACTTCCTCCAGCTAAAGAAGGAGCTGGAAAATCTTGGGCGTCGCTTCACTTCACGCACTGATTCCGAAGTTGTGCTGCGCAGTTTCATTCAGTGGGGTCCGGCCTGCGTAGAGCGCTTCTGCGGAATGTTCGCTTTCGCTGTCTGGTCGGCGAAGTCGCGCAAACTGTTCCTGGCGCGCGATCCGATGGGCATGAAACCGCTCTATTACACGGCGCTGCCCGGAGACCATGGCTTCGTGTTCGCCTCTGAGATCAAGGCTTTCCTGTCGCTGCCCGACTTTCATGTCAAAGTTAATCGAGTTGCGTTAAGTCAATTTCTTGAGTTCGGCTACACGTTTGACGACCACGCGACGTCTCTCGATGGGGTTTACAAACTGCCGCCGGGCCACTCGATGGAAGTGGCCGATGGCGTACCTGGTCGACCACAAGCTTTCTTCACCCCACCCGTGCCGGACTCGTACGACCGTCGCACGATCGAAGAGCGTGAGGAAGAGTTGTACGCGACCCTCACTGACGTCGTTAGCCAGCACCTGATTGCGGACGTGCCTGTGGGACTCCTCCTTTCGGGTGGGTTGGACTCCAGCGTTACCGCGGCGCTCGCGGCGCGCCATGCTCAGGTCACCACCATAAGCATGGGTTTCGCCGAGTCGTCGATTGATGAGCGCCCTTACGCGCGGATCGTCGCTGAGCACATCGGCTCAGATCATCGCGAAGTGACAATTCACCCAAAGGAAGTCAGTGATAGTCTGGAAGATGTCACCTGGTATTTCGATGATCTCTTTGCCGACTGGGGAACTGTCTCAACGCGTCTGCTCTACAAAAAATGCAGAGAGCAGGGAATCAAGGTCGTCCTTGTTGGCGAAGGCGCGGACGAGCTTTTCGGCGGCTATACCATTTTCGACGTTGCCCACCAGAAGAGTAATTGGCCGGTTTCGTGGCGGCTGTTCCAGCTCTACCGGCGTTACGCCGGACGCCGCTACGGTACACAGTTTCCACAGTTCCGTTTATTGATGAATAGATACTTGAAGCAGAGCGGCGGCGACATGTTCCACGCGGTCCGGCTCTTCGAATCGCGGAACCAATTGCCGAACAATTACGTGATGAAGGTAGACAAGGCCAGCATGTCGGTCAGTGTGGAGGCACGTGCTCCGTTTCTCGATCGGCGTATTGCGGACCTTGCTTACAAGACGCCTGCTGATTGCCTGGTCGCCGACGGGACAAATAAGGCTTTGCTAAGATCGATGGCGGAGCGTTTCCAGTTACTGCCGAGAGAGATTACCCAGCGTCCTAAGTTCGGCGCTTCAATAGCAGCTTCATGGATGGATGATTCACAACCGTTTCGCGACTATGCGCGGCGCGTGATTTTAGATGGCGATGGCTGGGTCGACGAACTTGGCCTCCGACCAGCCATGACTGATTACTTTACCGGCAAGCGACAAGGGTATTCCTTCCCGCGCTCGATTAGCGTCTTCAGCAACCTGGCGTGGAGATTGTTACTGTTGAATTTATGGTCGCGGAGATACGTAACTGCATGAGAAGCGGCGGCAGAACAACAGGCTCGAACGGCGGCGCGAAGAGCAATATTAAAGTCGGTATTCTCGGCGCCGGCAATGTGGTTAAGGAACTACATTTGCCCGTCCTACGCAACATGCCGGACGTCGAGGTTTCGTGGCTGTGCGATCAAGTGGAACGCCAGGCGCGCAATCTCCAAAAAACATTGAGTCCAACTTCGCAGGTATTCACGCGAATTGAGAACTGTCCCGACGTCGACATTGTGCTGGTTGCCATTCCGGTTGGGTTTCGACGTCAGCCATTGCGTCACATATTTGCGCGCGGATGGAATGTCCTCTGCGAAAAGCCTTTCGCGATTTCTCTGGCAGAACATGATTCTATAGTGAAGGAAGCCGCAGAGAGCGGAGTCCACATCGGTGTGGGGCTTGTGCGCCGCTATTACGGCGCGAGTCAGCTAGCCCGACGCCTGATCAAGTCAGGTTTTCTGGGTGAGGTCATTGAAGTTTGGGCCAGCCAGGGTGCTCGGTTAACGCGAACAGACCGCAAAGATTGGTATCAGGGTGATAGTGCAGCAGCCGGCGGAGGGATATTAATGGAAACCGGTTCGCATTTGGTTGATCAGGTATTCGATGTCTTGGATGTCAGCGACTTCACGCTTCGGGACTGTAAGCAACGCATGGTCGATGGCCTCGATCTAGAGACAACGGCATCGGCCAGTCTTACGACGTCAATCCAAACGCAGATTGGATTCAATCTGGCGCTGAGCAACCTCAGGGATTTGTACAACGGCATAGCGTTCCGATTTTCTAAGGGAATGCTGAAGCTAGGAGTCTCTACCGACAAACCCACATTGTGCACGCCGAATGGTGAAGTTTTGGCTCATCTTGAAACTGACGGAGGAGCCGAACGGATTTACCAGGCATTCTATTTAGAGTGGAGGGATTTTATTCGGCAGTGCCTTGGCTCAGATAGTTACAAGGCCGCTATCAGCGCAGACGGAACTCGGTGCAGCACCGCGTTTATTGATCAGTGCTATCAAATCAATCGTTCAGCCGATCAACCGGTACTTATAGAAGCTGAAGTGTTATGAAGAATATAAGGGTAGCTGTACTTGGTGCAAACGGGCAGATAGCATCGACATTGCTCAGACGATTAGCGGAAGACAGCGACATTCAGCCAGTGGCGGTGTGTCGCAATCAAGTTGGCGCCGCCGTAATTAGCGACGTTGATTGCGACGTCAGGATAGGTTCCGTCGCGGCACAGGACGCGGCAAATAAGTTGCTCAGCGACTGTGACGTGGTTGTGAATTGTATCTGGCCAAATCTCCCGTCAAACCAAAATGAACTCGAAAACCAAGCGATTATTCATAATCTTAGTAATCTCCCCCGGCTGGCACGCATAATCCACCTCAGTAGTGTCGCGGTTTATGGCTGTATTCACGACGGAAGTACTTTCTCACGGCCCCGACCGGATACGGTTTATGGAAGGGAAAAGCTGTCGTTAGAAAAATATGTGGCAGGAGTATTCGGCGGATTATCGCGCGACTACTTCATCATTCGTCTGGGCCACGTCTTTGGCCCGGACCAGTGGTTGTCAAAGAGTGTGGTTCACCTCACGGGCAGCGGCAGCTTCAAACTGCCCTTTGACGGAGAATGTCCGTCTAACGCCATTCACGTCGACGAACTGGCTAACTCGCTCACCTGGCTTGTATCTGCGAGCATTTCATCAGGCATCTACAATCTTACTGCTACGCCGCAGAAAACGTGGCGTAAGATTTTTGATTGGCACTCAGACATTTGCGGGCTTCCTAGAGTTGCGTCGATGTCTAAAGCAGATTCAGTGGCATTGCGCGATAGCTACATCAAGAACAGTCAGAGATCGAGCCGTACCAAGTGCCTGATCGAGATACTTAGTTGGATTCGGTCGTTGCCTATTCAACAGCTGATCGGTTCGGGTGAGCTTCGCAATGTGGGCAGCAGAGCGCTGAGACTCATGCCTGATTCCATCCAGAGACCTGTCAAGTTGGCGAATGCACTCCGTCATGTAAACCAGGAGATCGACGCTTTGGGAAGACCAGCCATCAGGCCCGAGCCGTGGCTTTATTCCGACGCCATGCCTGGGCGATACATTCAAGCGCCCCATTCGACGAGCTATTCCGACAGGTTAACAGAGAGCGAGAATCAGATACTGGATTGGTACCGAGCGAAGTCCGCTCCACAGTGGTCTTTCGTGGATTCGACGAACGCGTGGAAAGGTCCTGATCGGCCTGAGGCAAGAGTAGGTGTATGACAGGTATGATCGAAGGTTTAGTTAGCACGATCATCCCGGTCCACAATCGCGCGGCCATGCTTCGCGAAGCGGTGGCGAGCGTCCTCGCTCAAACCTATCGTCCAATCGAGATTCTCATCATAGATGATGGCTCCACCGACGAGACTGGCCTGGTCTCAGACCAACTTGCTGAATCGTATCCGAAAGAGATTCGCGTAATTCATCAAGCTAACGCTGGCGCGGGTCTGGCACGCGAAGCTGGACGACAAGCGGCGCGCGGCGAATTTATTCAACACCTCGACAGCGATGACCTCCTATTGCCAAGAAAGTTTGAGAGGCAGGTAGCGGGTCTTCATGAGCATCCGGAATGTAGTGTTTCATATGGAAAAACCCGCTACCGTCATGCGGACGGTCGGCTTGAGCCGGAACCGTGGAAAGCTTCGGGTATGAAAGTGGAGACGATGTTTCCGTTGTTCCTATTGTTTCGCTGGTGGGATACACCGACGCCGCTCTATCGCGCGAGTCTCTGTCAGCAGGCCGGTCCGTGGACGGATCTGAGAATTGACGAAGACTGGGAGTACGATTGCCGGATCGCGTCGCTGGGGGTGCGGCTTCACTATTGCGAAGAGTTTGTTGTCGAAGTGCGCGACCACAATGATCATCGCTTGTGCAGGGGATTAGCCCTCGACCCGTGGCGGATGCGCGAACGGGCGCGGGCACGAACGTTAATGTTTTCTCATGGCCGCCGGGCGAACATCGATGAGAACTCTCCCGAGATGAAAGCGGTAGCGCGTGAACTTTTCCTCTTGGCCCGGCAATGCGGCGCTGCCGGTCTCGAACGAGAATCGAGAGAACTATTTTCCCTATCAAGAGAAGCTTCCGGCCAATTAAGAGCGGAAGGGTTGGACTACAAGGCGTATCACTTCCTCGCGCGAATTCTAGGATGGTCTCAATTGGGAAAACTAGCTTGCTACTCAGACTCATTGAGAAGATGAACAGAACGCCTGACATCTCTGTTGTTATGAGTGTCTACAACGGCGCGAAGTACCTTCGCGAGACTCTCAACAGTGTCCTTTCGCAACGCGCAGTATCTATTGAGCTAATTGTCGTCAATGATGGTTCTACCGACGAATCCGGGCAATTGTTAGACCAGCATGCTGAGGACGAACCTCGGTTGCGCGTAATTCACCAGCAAAACCGAGGACTGACAAAAGCGCTCATTAGCGGATGTGAGGCAGCTCGAGGTTCGTATATCGCGAGACAGGATGTCGGTGACTGTTCTCAGTCGAATCGATTGTTCTTGCAGCGTCGGGCGCTGAATGCTGATCCAAGTGTTGTGTTCGTCTCTTCGTGGACGGAGTTCCGGGGGCCGGGCGGAGAGTTTCTATACGTCGCCAAAGGTAACGGACTGGCCGGGCAACCGATCCGAATTATCTCGGACGGTGAAGTTCATGGCGTGATTGACGGACCAACTTCTCACCCGTCCGTTATGTTTCGAAAGGACGCCTATTTACGCGCAGGCGGATACCGTGCTGAGTTCTATTACGGACAAGATTGGGATTTATGGTATCGGCTCGCTGAAGTAGGTAAGTTTCAGATGATTGAGTCGGCTCTATATATGGCCCGCATCATGCCTAACAGTATTAGCATGGAAGACAAGGTAAGACAGGAAAAAATTTCTCGGCTCTCCCGCGCGGCACTACACCAGCGACTGCAACAACTAGCTGAACAGCCAATGTTGCACGCGGCAAGCAAAATTCGGCCAGTCTCATCAGCGGTTGAATCCCGGCGTCGACGAGCGCAAGCACTGTACTTCATAGGAGAGTGCTTACGCAGAAACGGTGATCACCGTGCGCCCCACTATTTCAAGGAATCAGTCCGAGACTCTCCGCTGTTTGTAAAATCCTGGTTGAGACTCCTCCAAGCCCAACTCAGCCGGATTTAGAGATGAATGTCTATTCGCGCGTAAGGTCCGACTTCGGCGCGGCAGTGTTCATTGAATGAATCTCTGGTCAAGAGTAGATAACGTCATTTTGAAAAGCAGATCAGACGTGTCTTGGTCGAAAATAAGATCGCTTCTCCCATTCTGTCTTGCCAACACCCCAAACTTCAAAGGCAAGGGCCGCATCACTTTGGTCTTGGACAGCTTTCTCACAAACAGTCGCGATCCCCGGTCATATAGAGTGTCGGGTTATCTAAATGAGGGTATTCGGTTCAACTTTGATTTGAGGCCATGGGGACAAAAGTTCGCTTTTTATTATCGCGATTGGGAAGGCGAGTACATCCATGTGTTGAGGAGGCTTTATTCGGGCGGGGTGTTTGTGGATGTGGGTAGCAGTCTAGGTCTATACGCCGTCTCTATGGGTAATGAAGTGCGTCGTTTAGGCGGATCAATCATTTCGATCGAGCCTGTTCCATTTAATCTTGAACGACAAAGAAAAAACGTCACGGCAAATCATCTCGACGATTTGGTTACCTATATACCCTGCGCCCTGGGAAAGGAACAGACTCGGGTGAGGATTCAGACGGATCCTCTTGAGGCCGATAACAACGCCATCATCACAGACGAGGGCGACCTTGAAATAATTGTACGGCCTCTTGACGATCTTGCGTCGGAAGGCAAGTGGGGACGAATCGGACTGATCAAGATGGATGTTGAAGGCTACGAGCCAATGGTAATTGAGGGCGCGAGGGCCACGCTCCAACGCGATAGGCCGATAATACTTGCTGAATTCTTGCGGGAGCGCATGGATATGAATGGCTTCTCAATGAGCAATTCATGGCGATTCCTCGTCGACGAGCTCGATTATATTTGCTATTTCGTTAGTGGAAGAAGGGGTAAGCTGCGCGTGCTCGGTAGCCCTGGCAGAGCTGAGAATCTTCTCTTCATTCCGCGAGACAAGCTCGTCCCACCTGACTTACTAGGATGAAGATTCTGTTCATGGCTGATGTGCCATGTAATCCGGATTCCGGCGCGGCAGGTACGGAATACCAGACCATTGAAGCCATGCGAACGCTGGGTCACGACGTGGAAGCGGTTTGGGCCGACGAACTCTCAAGTAAGATCTCTCACGGAAACCTGCACTATATTCTCGAACTTCCACGGACATACGAAAAGCAAATGTTGAATAAGTTTCGCCATAAGTCGTTCGACGTTATTCATGTGAACCAGCCGCACGGCTATCGTGCCGCGCAGACGCTACAAAAGTTGAAAAGACAGTCGATCTTCATTCACCGTTCGCATGGACTGGAGATGCGTCACGAGCGCGAACTCTCAGCTTGGCAAAAGGTGTATCACGAGGATCCGCGATCGTATCCTCGCAGGCTAGCGAGTAAAGTAATGAGCCGAGCACTCGCATATAACAGCCGCTCCATAGCTCGCTTCGCAGACGGTCATATTGTGAGTGCCCGGCAATGCAAAGACTTTATGCGTGAGAATCTTTGCGTTCCGGAGGAGCGGATCGCCGTCATCCCGCAAGCCCCGCCGCTCGCATTCTCAGAACGCGCCCCCGCCGCGATGACGGCTGAAAGGCTGAATCATGTTCTTTACGTAGGCCAGTATGATTTTGTCAAAGCCCCAATGATCGTGGCGGAAGTCATTAATCGTCTGTCCGAAGCGAATGAGCGATTGGAATTCACCTGGGTGTGCGCGCAACAACATCATGTGCAGGTTCAAGAGCTCTTAAGTCCCGAAGCCCGTAAGCGTATCGATTTCTTAGACTGGATGCCGCAAGACGAGCTTATGCGAGTTTATGACGAGCACGGGATTTTTCTCTTTCCCTCTTTCGTGGAAGGTTTTGGCAAGGTGTTTCTCGAGGCGATGTCACGCGGTCTTTGTGTGGTGGCCGCGGACAATAGCGGGGCCCATGATGTAATCGCTGACGGGGTCAACGGAATGCTTTCACCTACTGGATGCCTGGAAACGATGGTGAGCCAGTGTCTACAATTGGCGCAGCCGTCTCAATCGGCCTATGCAATTTCAGCAGCGGCAGCAAAATCAGCGCGATCATATACCTGGGAAAGAGTGGCGACGGAAACCGTTTCGTTTTACCACGACCGGCTCAACGCCAAAGCGCGAGAGTTGAATACTGTTCGCATTGACTGATAGGTTTTTGGCTCCCACATTCATGGCCCTTAATTCACTACCGGCCGTTAACCATGACTGACTACATTCTGCTCGGCCTGGCTGTTATAAGCCTTGGGATTTGCGTTGCCAATTGGCGAATCGGCTTTTTGCTTTGCATTATCGTTGGCTGTGTTCAGGACCCGATTCGCAAGATCATTCCGGGTGAACCCATCTACATGACCTCGGCGATACTTATTTATGTGGCCGCTACCTGTCTCGGAGCCTACCTCCGTGGTCGGCGATTTAGTCTGCAGCCGATCCACGCATGGAATAACAGTCTCAAGAGTCCCCTCACGTTGTTCATGGCGATGGTTGTTATTCAGAGCGTCGTGACCTTTATCAAGTTTGGCAGCCCCATTCTCGCGACCATCGGTTTCCTGGCGTATGTCACGCCCGTGCCCGGGATTCTGCTGGGGTACCACTTCGGCAGGCGCGAACAGGGAACTTACCGATTCATAAAAGTCTACCTGGCGCTGAATGTCATGATGGTCGCCGGAGTTTACCTTTCCTATTTCGGCCTTGAATGGCAGATGCTCAACTCCGTCGGCGAAGGCCTGGTTGTTTATAGTATGGAAACGGGCGCTCTGCTCTTACGTTCGGGTTTTTTCCGGGCGCCTGAAGTTGCAGCCTGGCATGCCGGTACGTCCATCTGCTTACTCGTGATTATGTTCATGACTCTGAAGCGCCACATCCTTTTGAAACTTGCAACTGGCGGACTGATTCTTTTCTTCTGGGGCGCACTTCTTTTTACCGGGCGGCGCAAGTTCATCATGGAAATCATGATCTTCCTCTGCGTTTATGGCGCGCTGCTGCTCCTCGTTCGCAAGAGGCTATCTAAAACGGTAAGGACGTCAATTCTGCTGGCGATCGCCGTGGGCATAGCGATGGCAGGTTATGTAACTCTCGCGCCGGGAGCGATGCGTGACGAAGTTGATCCATATTACGAGCGCAGCGCGACCGTGGGAGCAGATGCTACCGAGCGCGCTTCATTGATGACCTCGGAGAGTTTTGGTTTCATCCTGGAACGGAACGGACCATGGGGCGCAGGGGCTGGAACCGGAAGCCAGGGCGCGCAATACTTCGGCGGCGGCGCGGATATTGTCGGGGGCGCTGCGGAAGGCGGGCTGGGAAAAATTGTGGCTGAGTTAGGGTTGCCGGGAATCGCTTTGATCATATGGCTGGCGTTCGCACTAGGCCGCTATTTCTGGGCGATAATCAGAGAAGTACAACAAACTGACTTTGAGCGAGCCAGTCTAATCTTTGGTTTCATTGCGATGTTGGCGGCAAACGCTTTTGTGTTTGTCACCGCCCACCAGATCTTCGGCGATCCCTTCGTGCTCACACTGCTTGGTTTCCTCATTGGCATTGTTATGGCTGTGCCGCGAATGGCGTCAGCGCGCTTGCCGGCAACGGTGCGCTCGCCCATGGTTTTGCGGCCCAACCTAGAGTGGCAATCGCATGATGCAAAGGGCGAGGCATAGCCATTTGTTAACATCAGCCTGTCCAAGCATGTCTCAATTTCAAATTTCTCGGTACAGAAAAGATTTCAGACTTTGACCCTGATCAAACGCGCTACCGCGGGATAGTTAGTAATGCTCGCGATTCTCAGCACACACCCAATTCAATATCAGGTTCCGCTGTGGCAGGCACTGGCGAAAACAGGATCGGTTCCATTCGAAGTTTGGTATCTTACCGCGCATGGCACCGAGCCTTCCTACGATCGCCAGTTTGATAAATCCTTCGCCTGGGATTTAGACGTTCTATCAGGGTACCCGCATCGCTTTTTAAAAGTTAATTCAGCTGTCGACGTCAGCAGTTTCAGCAAGCTCAGAATCGCTGAGCGCCTGGCGCCTCTGTTTCGCGAAAAGGAAGTGAGCACGTTATGGGTGCAAGGATGGAATGTTTTGGCGTACTGGCAAGCAGTACGGCAGGCGCATGCTGCCGGCGTCCCGGTTTGGTTGCGTGGCGAGAGTAACGATTTGGCAATTACGCCCACGTGGAGGAGACCGCTTAAGCAACTGATGCTGCGGCAACTTTTTAGGCGCGTGGAAACATTTCTTTACATCGGCGAAGCCAACCGGCGCTTCTATACGAATTATGGCGTGCGTCCGGAACAACTGAGCCCGGCGCCTTACTGCGTCGACAACGAACGTTTTGCCGCGCAAGCCGACAGTGTGCGGCCGGGCCGTGAAGACATCAGACGATCATGGGGCATCGCGGACGACGCCTTCTGCGTGTTATTTGCCGGGAAGTTTATCGATAAGAAGCGGCCATTCGATCTGCTGCGCGCGCTCAAGGATGCGCGTCTCGCGCAACAAGGACGGCCGTTGCACCTTCTATTCGTCGGAAGTGGCGAGTTGGGCCAGCCGTTGCGCAGCGCCTGCCGGGTGGTCTTTGACGCCGAGACGAGCAATAACGTCTCTACTCAAGTTAATGATGGCGGCACTCTTCCGCGGGCTACGTTCGCCGGGTTTCTCAACCAGAAAGAAATCTCAAGGGCCTACGTCGCGGCGGATTGTCTAGTCCTCCCAAGCGACCACCTCGAAACCTGGGGGCTGGTAGTCAACGAAGCGATGGCTAGCGGGTTGCCGTGCGTCGTGAGCGACGCGTGCGGCTGCGCTGAAGATCTGGTCACTCCCATCAATTCGAACTTAGTTTATCCGTTGGGGAATACATTGGCGCTGGCGGGCGCGTTGCTGGAATTGATGCGGCAACCGCCATCGATTCCAGCGCTCCGCACACTAGCAAATAAATTTGACATCGAGGTGACGGTGAACACGGTTACTAAACTTTTCCACGCAACCGGCCAGCCGGTGATGGATGTGTCGTTGCCGGCGATGCTTCCGCGTTTTTGAGAGCGGGCTGTAAAACTTTTGTTCAATACGATCCGCTTCATCCTTGAACATCCACTTAACAGGCGGCACAAAATTTCGGCCATACGTCGTTGGCTGAACTGGCAAATTGGTAGCCGTCTGGTGCCGGGGCCCGTGGCGGTTAACTTCGTTAACAAGACGAAGCTGCTGGTTGCGCCCGGAATGACAGGCGCGACTGGAAATGTCTACGCAGGACTTCATGAATTCTACGATATGGCCTTCGCGCTACATCTGCTGCGGCGCGATGACGTCTTTGTCGACGTAGGAGCGAACGTCGGCGTTTACACCGTATTGGCGTCGGCGGTAGGTGCCAGCAGTATTTCGATAGAACCGATCGAAAATGCATTTGACCAGCTCATGCTTAATATTCATTTGAACAACCTCAGCGACCGCGTGGATGCGCACCGGATTGGTGTTGGCTCGAAAAAGGGGACGCTGAAATTTACCTATGCCCTGGATACAACTAACCATGTGGTTGACGGCGCAGAAGCAAAGGATACGCCGGTTTGTGAAGTTGAGGTAGCGACTCTGGATAGCATAGTTGATGCGGTGGAACCTGTCCTTTTAAAGATTGACGTCGAGGGATTTGAAACGGAAGTGATCGCCGGCGCCGACGAAGTCTTGTCAAAGGAATCGCTGCTGGCCGTCGTCATGGAGCTAAACGGTAGCGGGCGACGCTATGGCTACGATGAAGATAGAGTGTTTGAGAGCATGAGGGATTACGGTTTTGTCCCTTACGCTTACGATCCCTACCAGCGTGCCTTAAAAGAATTGAATGGAAAGAGCCAGGGATCGGGCAATACTTTGTTTATTAGGGATGTAGCATCCGTGAGAGAACGTTTGCACGGCGCGCCGCCCTTTACCGTAATTGGCGCAAGCTTGTGAGCGCAATCCTTTAAGACTCGACTCTTCTTCTCCACGTCAACATGTCCGCGCGTCCTTCATCGTCTAAGAAAGTCTTGCTGGTCCTGCCGGAGGTATTCAATTGCGCCGGCGGCATACAGATGTTCTGCCGCGCGCTATGTCTTGCGGCCGGTGATTGGGCGCATGACAGTGGCGCGTCGGTGAGCGCGCTCGTGCTTAATGATGCGATCGCTCCCGACGCGCGCTATGTAAATGGCGACTTCACTTCGTATTCAGGGGCGGGGAAGAGTAAAGCAAAGTTCTTAACTCAGTATTTGCGAAACATAACTTCAAACCGCTACGACTGGATCATCTTTGGGCACGTGTCGCTATCACCGCTCGGTCTGATCGCCAAACCTTTCAACTCGCGCGTGAAGACAGCCATTGCGGCCTATGGGATAGAAGTGTGGGGACCGATTTCGAAACTTGAGCGCAAGGCCCTGCGCCAGGCGGACGTGGTGCTGGCCATCAGCGAATACACGAAGTCGCAGTTGACTAAGCATCCCGAGATCGATGCGGACAAAGTCAAAATTTTCCCCTGCACGCTCGACCCACACTGGAAGCTGGACGCGTATGAGGCGATGCCCGCTCAAACCCCGCCCGTAATCTTAAGTGTGGCTCGGATAAGTAAAGATGACCGTTACAAGGGCATTGACAACGTGATCCGAAGCTTGCCGGCGGTTGTGCGCGAAGTGGGACCGGTCGAATACCGGGTGGTTGGTCGCGGAGATGACACGCCACGACTGCGCGCGTTGGCGGCCGGACTCGGCGTATCGCGTTATGTGAACTTTATGGGCAGTGTGACGGACGCGGAGTTGCGCGAGCAATACGAGCGTTGCTCGCTGTTCGTGATGCCGAGTAATGAAGAAGGCTTTGGCATTGTCTTTCTCGAAGCGATGGCCCATGGCAAGCCCGTGATCGGCGGCGCAAACGGCGGCACGCCTTCAGTAGTTACCCATGCTGAGACGGGACTGCTGGTTGACGGGTCAGACGTTGCAGGCATTACGCAATCTTTGATCGAGCTTCTTAACAATAGAGAGATGCGCGAGCGTTTCGGGCGGGCCGGACACAAGCGACTTTCAGACCATTTCACTTTCGCTGAGTTCGCAAAAACTTTCAGAGACGTGCTTCAGTCGGTTTGAGTTTTTAAGATCATGTGCGGTATAGCAGGCATCATTGGTAATCGGGTGACGGAAGTCGAAGCACGACTGGCGCGCATGAGCGCTGCGCTGGTGCATCGCGGCCCGGATGATGAAGGAGCGGCGGTGTGGCCCGACAACGGGCGAACTCCGCTTACAGCATTCGCTCACCGGCGGCTCTCGATCATCGACCTGAGCGCTTCGGGGCATCAGCCGATGTTCACGCCCGACGATCGTTTTTCAATAATCTTCAACGGCGAGATTTATAACTATCGTGAGCTGCGGCGAGAGTTGCAGGCGGAAGGAATAAGCTTCGCATCGCACACAGACACGGAGGTGCTGTTGCAACTTTACGCGAGGCACGGAGCTGATTGTTTGCGTTGGCTGCGGGGAATGTTTGCTTTTGCCGTGCGCGACCACGAAACTGGGGAAGTCTTTATCGCTCGCGATCTCCTTGGCATCAAGCCGCTTTATTACTACCACACAGAACAACTCTTCATCTTTGCGTCAGAACTTAGGGCGCTGCTTGAAAGTGGCCTGGTCCCGCGGCGGCTGAGTAGCAGAGGAGTCACCAGCTATTTGCAAAGCGGCTCTGTCGCTTCGCCCGACACGATGATCGAAGGCGTCACCCTACTTCAACCGGGAAACTATATGACCGTGGCGCCGCTCTCGGGCAGTTTGCTCAAAGTGAAGGAAATTTCTTACACCAAGGATTGGTTCGCGGTTTCAGACGCACCCGAGGGGCTCGATCGCCCGGCGGCTGTCGAAGCCCTGCGCGATGCGCTGAAAGAATCCGTGCGACTGCACCTGGTAAGCGACGTCCCGCTCGCGCCGTTTCTATCCGGCGGCATTGATTCGAGCGCCATTGTGGCGTTGATGAGTCAGGTGACGGACGAAAGGCCAAAGACCTTCAGCGTAGTCTTTGACGAACAGAAGTTCTCTGAGGCCCCATACGCGCGCTGCGTGGCCGAGAAATTCCACACGGACCATCATGAGATTCGGCTCAGCGAACAACGACTGTATGAAATGCTTCCCGCTGCGCTGGCTGCCCTCGATCAACCGACGATGGATGGCATCAACACTTTCGTCGTCTCAAAAGCCGTTAACGATGCGGGGATTACCGTGGCACTTTCGGGCCTCGGCGGTGACGAACTATTCGCCGGCTATCCAACATTTCGGCGCGCCCTCACGATGCGTTCTTTGTCGCGTGTTCCAAGCTCATTGAGAAAGGGAGTTTCTGCGTTAGGTGCGCGCGTGTTGAATCGGTCTATGCAACAGAGAAAGCTTTGGCAGTTGCTCGAGGGAGATGCGAGCCCTCAGGCCTCGTGCGAAGTTTCGCGGCAGTTGCTCTCTGGCAAAGAGATTGAATCAGTCCTGGCTGACGGCGGGCATTATTTTTCTGCAGCGGAAATTGCTTCGTTTGGACAAAACGGAAGCGACACGATCAACGCAGTGTCGCGTTGCGAGCTTCGGGGTTACATGGCAAACACTCTGTTGCGTGACACTGATTGCATGAGCATGGTGCATTCGCTGGAAGTACGCGTGCCGTTTGTGGACTCTGAAATTGTCAGGTTTGTGTTGAGTCTGCCGGGTGCCTGGAAGCTTAACGGGGGTAGGCCGAAGCCTCTACTTCAGGACGCACTAGGGGACTTGCTGCCGGCAGAAATCGCAAATCGTCCGAAGATGGGATTCACCCTGCCGTTCGAAAATTGGATGCAGTCGCGACTGCGCGACGAGATCAACGAGACGTTCGAAGACGCGCAAAGGTTTGAATCAATCGGCTTTCGCCCCGGCGCCGCGCGCGAAATCTGGCAACGCTTCCTCCGCTCGCCGCAGAGCGTTGGCTGGTCAAGGCCGTGGGCGCTCTATGTCCTGGCGCACTGGTGTGCGCAGCATCGGGTTAGTTTGTGAAAGTTCTACACGTCATTCCGGCCGTTGCTCCACGTTATGGTGGGCCCAGCTGCGCGGTTTTTGAGATGTGCCGCGCTGTCCGCTCGAGCGGCGCCAAAGTAATGATTGCGACGACAGATGCTGATGGACCCGTGCATCTTGCAGTGCGGACCGGGACTCCAACCGACTTCCAGGGAACGGAAACTATTTTCTTTCCACGCCAACTGAGCGAGAGGTTTGGCTATTCGTATCCGCTGACAAGCTGGCTGAAGTCAAATGTAGCGGGCTTCGACGTGGTCCATATTCATGCGGTGTTTTCGCATCCGTGTTTGGCGGCAGCAGCGGCGTGTCGCCGGCATAGCGTACCTTACATAATTCGACCGCTGGGCAGCCTCGATCCGTGGAGCCTTAGTCAGAAGCGCGGGCGTAAGCGTTTGATGTGGCACGCCGGTGTTAAGCGAATGCTCACCGGAGCGGCGGCGATTCATTACACGACAGCCGAGGAACAGCGGCAGGCCGAAACCGTCGGTGAGCTGCCACGCGGCGTTGTCATCCCACTCGGAGTAGACGTAGAGAACTCTGATAACACCGGCAACAGATCAACGTTCGGGCAAAACCATCCGTCGCTTGGCGCCAATCCCTACATCATTGTGCTCAGCCGGCTTCATCCAAAGAAAAACCTGGAGTCGTTTATTCAGGCTTTCCTCGTCGTTGGCGCGATCGATCTTTTTCAGAACTGGCGGCTGGTAATAGCGGGTGACGGAGAGGCTGACTACGTCGCAAGTCTCAAGCGGCAAGCAGGCGCAGAAGAAGGAATTATTTTCACCGGTTGGCTGAACGCGGAAGAGAAAGCCTCTGCCTTGCGGGGGGCAGCGCTGCTGGCTTTGCCGTCGTTTCAGGAAAATTTCGGACTCTGCGTTACGGAAGGCCTCGCTTGCGGCGTGCCGGCGATCGTCAGCCGGCACGTGAACCTTGCCAGCGATATTGAAGCGGCCGGTGCAGGCTGGGTAACCGGGCTCGAACCGCAGGAAATAGAGAAGACACTCAAGTATGCAATGAACGACGCCGATGAACGCCGACGACGCGGTGAGGCGGGGCGCGAGTTTGTTGTGCGCAACTTTGGGTGGCCGAAAATTGCCGCCGAACTTGTCACGCTTTACCAACAGCTCGCGGCCGGCCGCACAGAGGTTGCCAAGCTGGCGCCATCCTTCAGTTGAAGAACGGGGCGCAGAGTCACAAACGGAAAAGAATGATCAGGTTCGCGCAAAGCAGGAAACACTTTTGATACCAGTCACACTCATCGTAACGACGCGCAACGAAGAATCGAATATCGAGAAGTGCCTTGTGAGCGTGGACGGCCTTTTTGATCAAATCTTTGTCATCGACTCAGAAAGCGAAGACGGAACCGTTCGGATCGCCGAGCGTTATGCCGAGGTTGTTAATCTTCCCTATGACCACAGCAAGATAATTCCGTGGATTTACCAATGGGGTCTCGATAATCTGCCTATCCGCAACGAGTGGGTAATGATTTTGGAGGCGGACCAGGAAATAACTTCAGAGCTGAAAGCGGAGTTACAGAAATTATTCTCAAACCGGGTGATTGAAGAGGACGGATTTTATGTCCAACGGCAGCAAATGTTTCGTGGCCGGCGTCTGCGTTTTGGCGGTTATGGTTCCAAGTACATGTTGAAGGTTTTCCGCCGTTCGGTCTCTCAGCTCGATCCCGAAGAGTCAGACACACGCGTCTACGTGCATGGCAAAGTTAGAAAACTATCAGCTCCGATCCTGGAGAACAACCGAAAGGAAGATGACATTCTCTTCTACCTGCAGAAGCATCTGCGTTACGCCGAAACCTTTGCCCGGGAAGAAGCACAACGCCGGCGCGCGCTCGTTGAATGGAAAGCGAAACCGGCGTTTTTCGGCACACCGGATGAGCGCGTGCTCTGGTTGAAACGACTCTATTTCGGCTTACCTCGGTACGTTAGACCCGGCCTCTACTTTTTCTATCGTTACTTTATCTTGCTTGGTTTTCTCGACGGGAAGCAGGGAACCATTTTCCATTTTTTGCAGGCCTTTTGGTTCAGGTTAATCTTGGATATTCGTTTGGAAGAGATACTCAAGGAGTCAGTGCCTTCGACTCTGGCTTCGCCCAAGACTACCGAAAATCGCAGCCCTGCGTTGCGCAATTGAAGGATTCCATATCCATACTTGGAATTTAATTGGTTACACCTGGACTTCGTTCCCTAAGCAGTTATCAATTTATCAAAGTATGTTCGTTCATCAACTGGCGAAGTTTGCACGTAAACGAATGCCGCCGAGCATTTTTGCAGGGCTCCGTAGGGTCGCCACAGCCCTGTTTACACCCATCGCGTTCAGCTATCAAACCGGACACTTTCGCAGTTCTCTAAAAGCGAAAGCGCTCGATAACTTTGGCAAACCTCTTCCCTGGTATACGTATCCAGCCATTGATTTTCTGCGCAATAAACAAACACTCGGGAAATCAGTACTTGAGTTTGGGGCGGGCCAGTCAACATTGTGGTGGGCGCAGCGAGTTCAAAGAGTTGTTGCGATCGAAGATAACGAATCATGGTTTGCCCATCTTCTCGGTCGTGTGCCGACGAATGTGCAATTAATATTGACCGACAGGGATGCGTCTAACCTGGAGACCTTGAATGAATCGGCCTTTGACCTAATCGTAGTAGATGGTTTGAATCGATTTTTGTGTGCCCAGAAGGCTATTCCGCTCTTGAATGAAGGCGGCGCGATCATTCTGGACAATTCAGAGGGGAGTTGGGGACCTAATGGCGAGTATCCAATTATTGATTTATTTCGTGCCAAAGGCTTTTCTCGAATCGACTTTTATGGCTATGCCCCTGGAGTGATCTTACCGGCTTGCACGTCGTTTTTTTTCAAGAACGATTGCTTTCTACTCTGCGGTAGCGAAAACCCAGCACGGATGGTTCACTGACGAAATACGAAACTCAGAACCAGAATTAACTAAAGTGTACATATTAGGAATTAACGCTTATCACGGTGACGCAGCGGCGGCTGTAATCAAGGACGGGCGGATCGTGGCGGCTGCTGAAGAAGAGCGTTTTAATCGTGTGAAACACTGCGCAGGTTTTCCCGCGGCAGCCTTACGCTATTGTCTCGCGGCGGCCGGGATTACGATTGAAGAAGTCGATCACATTGGCATATCGCGCGACCCTTCGGCCCACCTGCACAAGAAGATTTTGTTTGCAGCATCGCGGGCGGCTAAAGAAACAGTAGGCAGAAGGCAGAAGGCAGGAGGCAGAAATAAAAAAGGAGTGGGCAGTGCGCAGTGGGCAGTGGCCGCAGATGGCAGCGCTGTCCGTAGTACCGAGGGTTCAGCAACCGGCCCCGCCGCTTCAGGCAACGGTCGCAACGGCAAAGGGATTTTTGGCCAGATTAAGGATCGATTTGGAAACGCGGCGAAAGTGCGCGACTTGAAAGATGATGTGGCGCGCGCCCTTGGCGTTGGGAAGAATAGTATTCGCGCGCAGTTTCATAACATCGAACATCACCGCGCGCATCTTGCCAGCTCCTTTTATGTCTCGCCATTTGAGCGCGCGGCACTGCTCTCGATCGATGGCTTTGGCGATTTCATTTCCACAATGTGGGCCGCAGGCGACGGGAATTCGATTGATGTGTTAGGCCAGGTGGAATATCCGCATTCAACCGGCATCGTGTATACGGCGACGACTCAGTTTCTCGGCTTTCCCCAGTATGGGGATGAAGGAAAGGTGATGGGCCTGGCGCCTTACGGCAATCCGCGCTTCATGGATGAGTTTCGCGACATCATTCGCACCGAAGGGCGCGGCCGGTTTCGTTTGAACCTGGATTACTTTCGTCATCATGCCGAAGGTGTCGACATGACCTGGGACCAGGGATCGCCGGGTATTGGGCGCATTTTTTCGGACGAGTTTGTGCGCACGTTTGGGCCGGCGCGCGAAGGCAGCGACGCGTTGACTGATCGCGAGAGTGATATCGCCGCGAGCCTGCAGCTGCGTTTGGAAGAGGTCGCCTTTCATGTTCTGAATCATTTGTACGAGGAGACGGGACTAACCGACCTGGGTTTGTCGGGTGGCGTGGCCTACAACTCTGTGATGAACGGAAAAATCCTGCTGCATACTCCTTTTCGTCGAGTCTATGTGCAGCCGGCGGCCGGTGACAGCGGCACGGCGTTGGGTGTTTGTTATCAAATCAACAACGGACTGTTGGACCGACCGCGTGGCGAAGTGATGGAGGGAGCTTACACTGGTCCGGAATTCAGAGACGAAGAGATTGGCAGGGAACTGGGAGCTTCAGAACTAATATCAGAGAAATATTCAGAGAGAGAAGTGACCGAGCGCGCCGCGAAGGACATAGCTGACGGATTGGTGGTTGGCTGGTTTCAGGGAAGGATGGAGTTCGGGCCGCGGGCGCTGGGCAATCGATCAATTGTTGTCGATCCGCGGCGTGCTGACATGAGAGAGATTCTTAACCAAAGGATCAAGAAGCGCGAGCCTTTCCGGCCCTTCGCGCCTTCGATTCTGGAGGAGCGCGTTGGCGACTATTTTGAGCAGACTCATCCCGCGCCAACGATGCTGATGGTTTATCAGATTAAGCCTGAGAAGAGGAGCACGATTCCGGCGGTCACGCACGTCGATGGGTCGGGACGTTTGCAGACCGTTTCACGCGAAATGAATCCGCGCTATTACCAACTGATCGAGGATTTCTACAAACTGACCGGCGTACCGGTCGTTTTGAATACTTCGTTCAACGAGAACGAGCCGATTGTCTGTACCCCACGTGACGCGATTGATTGCTTTCTAAAGACGAAGATGGATGTCCTGTATATCGGCAATCATGTGGTTAGGCGCTAAAAGAAAGAATCCACAGATTGCGCAGATTACACAGAAAGAACGTCATTAAAGGTTTATGGAGTGGGGCCGTGGGTTTCTTCATTATCGGTTCTATGTAGTTACGAAATTTGCTGAATAGCATATGCGCATATTAATCACAGGTGGCGCGGGTTTCATCGGCTCGCATTTGTGCGACCGTTTGATCGCAGATGGTCACGAAGTGATTTGCCTGGACAATTTTTTTACTGGCCGGCGCGAAAACGTTCTGCATCTGCTTGATAATCACAATTTCGATTTGCTCCGTCACGATGTGATCGAACCCATCCTGCTGGAAGTCGATCAGATTTATAACCTGGCGTGTCCGGCTTCGCCGATCCATTACCAGTTCAATCCAGTCAAGACCGTCAAGACGAATGTCGTGGGGACGCTCAACATGCTGGGTCTGGCCAAACGCGTTCGCGCTCGGATTTTGCAGGCCTCGACTTCCGAAGTTTATGGCGACCCGCTCGAACATCCACAGACCGAAAGCTATTGGGGCAACGTGAATCCGATTGGCCAGCGCAGTTGTTATGACGAAGGCAAGCGCGTGGCTGAAACCCTGATGATGGATTATCACCGGCAGAATGGTGTCGACACCCGCATCGCGCGCATCTTCAATACCTACGGTCCGCGCATGCTCGAAAACGATGGGCGCGTCGTGTCCAACTTTATCGTGCAGGCGTTGCGGGGCAGGCCTCTAACCATTTATGGCGACGGCAAACAGACGAGGGCGTTCTGCTATGTCGATGATCTGGTTGATGGGCTGGTGCGTTTGATGAACGCAGACGGTTTGCACGAACCGGTCAACCTGGGCAATCAGGGCGAGTTCACTATTGAGGAACTGGCCATCGAAGTGGCCCGGCTGTGCGGCGCGAGTGCCGACATTAAACATGAGCCGTTGCCGGCCGATGATCCGCGCCAGCGAAAACCGGACACGACGCGGGCCCGTGAACTTCTTGGTTGGGAACCGAAGGTCGGGCTGCGCGAAGGCCTGGAGCGAACCATTGCTGATTTCAGATCGAGGCTCTAGCGGTCAGAAAGAAAGACCACCACAAAGACACGAAGGCACCTCGGAAAGACTGGTTAGGGATTCCTAGAAAACATCTCTTTTGTGTCTTAGTGACTTTGTGGTTGGTTGTAAGTTGCACTACCTACTGAATCCTTGAAAGTCCTTTTACTCAATCAATGCTTTTGGCCGGACGTGATGGCCACCTCACAGCAGTTAACCGGGGTCGCCCGCGGTCTGGCAGAGCGCGGCCATTCGGTGACGGTAATTACCAGCCGGCGCGGGTATGACGACGCGACTCTTCGCTTTCCCTCGCGCGAGCTTTGGAACGGAATCGATATCGCTCGCTTGCCGTCGATTGGCTTGGGCAAGACCAGCCGCTGGCGCAGGGCGTTGAACTTCGCCAGCTTCTCAGCGGCGTGCGCTTGTCGGCTGGCGATCATGCGCCGCCAGGATGCGGTCGTAGCGTTGACGTCACCGCCGCTGATTTCATGGCTGGCGGCATTGTTTACCAGGCTCAAGGGAGGCCGATTAATTTTTTGGGTAATGGATCTGAATCCCGACGAAGCAATTGCGGCAGGTTGGCTCAAGCCTGATTCAGTCATCGCGAAAATACTTGCCGGGCTTTTGAAAAGCAGTATGCGGCACGCGCAGAAGATCATTGCGCTGGATCGATTTGCGAAGCAGCGAATTGTCGACAAGGGTATTCCCGAGAGCAAAATCGAAATCATCCCGCCTTGGTCATACGACGATGCGGCTCATTTTGACAAAGAGGGCAGGGAAGCGTTCCGCCGGCGTCACGATCTTTCCGAAAAGTTTGTAGTGATGTACGCCGGAAACCACAGCCTGTGTCATCCGTTGGACACAGTCCTCGATGCGGCAACGAAATTGAGTGGGCGTGATGACATCGTATTTTGTTTCGTAGGCGGCGGCAGTGAGTTCAGAAAAGTAGAAGAGGTGGCTTCCGCGAAGCAGCTCAGAAATATCCGCACACTGCCATATCAGCCACAGGCTGAATTGTCGGGAGTGCTTTCAGCCGCCGACCTTCACGTGGTCGTGATGGGCGAGGGTTATCAGGGGATTATCCATCCCTGCAAGATATACAACATTCTGACGGTCGGATCGCCATTCATCTATATAGGACCGAATGAAAGTCATGTGAGCGAGATCATTGCCCGGCTTCCAGATCAGGACAGAACAGTTTCAGCACAGCATGGTCAAGTAGATCTTATCGCCAAATCAATTCTCAACCTTGCTGAAACGTTTCCAGCCCGTGGCGCGGCAGGGTCCATAACAGGCGATCGCATGTTGAGCAGATCAGAGACTGAGGCCTCGGCCGGAACCCACACTGCAAACATTGCCGCCGTCGCTTTGGCTCATGAGTTTTCCAGCCGCACACTATTGCCACGGTTCATCTCTCAGATCGAGTTAATCCATCCCCAAATGAAAGGTTTGGCAAAGACTTTGGTCGGCGAGTCTGCTTCGGACCCACAGACTGAGGTCTTTCTCCCTAACTCTCCATGAAAACCTATTTCGCCCTCTTTCTGATTTCCGCGACTGCATCGCTGTCGTTAACGCCGCTATTGCGACGTTTCTGCGAGCGCTATCGACTGGTCGATGAACCGCAGGATGATCGGCGCGTCCATTTGAAAGCTGTGCCTCGCCTGGGCGGGGTTGCGATACTTGCGTCTCTGCTAGTCTCTCTCTCGGTCCTGTTGCCGCTTAACAATTTGTTAACGCAGACCCTGCGACCGGACCGACGAGGGATCGTTGTTTTCCTCGTTTGCGGATTCCTGGTGCTGCTGCTGGGAGTCTTTGACGACCTGCACGGCGCCAATGCCAAAGTAAAGTTCGCGGGTTTGGCCGGCGTGGCGGCGCTGTTCTATCTATTGGGCGGTCGCATTGTAACTCTGTCGATTCCTTTTGTGGGCGGCGTTACTCTTCATCCTATTCTCGGGTTTCTATTGACCTTGATTTGGATCGTGGGCATAGCCAACGCCTTTAACCTGATAGACGGCGTCGACGGCTTGGCCAGCGGCTCAGCTCTGTTCTCCTGTCTGGTTCTGCTCAGTATTGCGCTGATACAGGGCCGGCCGGTAGTCGCAGTCATCGCGCTGGCGCTGACCGGCGCGCTCGCCGGTTTCCTGCGTTACAACTTCAATCCGGCTTCCATCTTTCTCGGCGACTCCGGTTCGCTATTCGTCGGTTTCTCCCTCGCCGCGCTATCGCTTCAGGGATCGCAGAAGGCTTCGACCGCGGTGGCCGTGGCTATTCCGATTCTCGCTTTTGGACTTCCCGTCGTGGATACGGGCGTGTCAATCGCGCGGCGGTTCCTAAGCGGCAAACCCATCTTCCAGGGTGACCGGGAGCACATCCATCACATGCTGCTCAAGCGCGGCTGGTCGCAGCGTCGCGTAGTCCTGGTGCTGTATGGGGTGAGCGCACTCTTCGCCTTGCTGGCAATGCTGCTCGTCAACAGTGGCGACAGCGTTATTGCTGTGCTTTTGGTTGTAGTCGGTGTGGTAGTAGTTCTGGCCCTGGGGCGACTGCGATATCATGAGGTCGACGAAATGCGGGCCAGTGTCAAGAGGAACATTGGCGAGCGACGCCTGCGCGTGGCGAACAACTTGCGAATGCGCAGAGCTTGCCGGGCGGTTTCGTCCGCTTCGACGCTCGAAGAATTGTTCGACGGCGTGCTTGAAGTGCTCGAGCTGGGCGCCTTTGCTTATGCCACGGCGCTGTTAAGCTACAACGGAGATCTGGACGTTAACCAAACCGCCGTCGCCCTGGCGTCGCGCGATCGCTCAAAGGGTTTTGCCGTAATCAACAAAGGACGAATTTGCTGGTCATGGAAGCGCGGCGACTTGAAGAATATTAATGTTATCGGGTCGGACCGGTTCTGGGCGATGCGTTTGCCGCTGGGAGGCAAACACGGCCCGTTCGGATACCTGAACTTATACCGCCAGCTAGACGCGGACGCAGTCCTTTTTGATATTAACTATCTCACTACCGCGTTCCAGCCGTCAGTCGAGCATGCCGCTGAGCGGATTTTCCTGACTGCCCGCGAATCAGCCCCACTAAAGGTCGCCGCAGCGGGACAGTCCGCTCGTTATTAACCGCACTTCAAACTGGGCCACTTTAAGAAGGTGGGCCCAAGCCTCTCATGCGTGACTCATGAGCAGGAGCGCGTGCCCAGCCAGTTCATCGCAATTTGAACTCCTTGGCCAATCAATCAGATCCTAACGAAGCGGGGACGACGGTGTCGCCGGGCGATCGGGGCGATCGTGTTTTGACGCTTCTGGATCAGGTGATCTTCTATGGCCTAATTGTCGTAATCGGGCTCACGGCGATTCCATACGGCAGCAGCGAATCGTGGTCGAAAGCACTGTTTGAGTCGGTTGTATTCTTTCTGGCTCTCCTCTGGATCGTTCACGGATTGATTGATGGATCATGGCGGATTGGCAACGCGCGTTTGCTTGCGCCCTTGATTGGCCTGCTCATGTTGGCTGTAGTGCAAAGCTTTACTTGGCGGCGGATGGATATGGCCGGCGAGAAAGTTTGGTTCGCGCTGAGCTCTGATCCTTTTGAGACGCGGATTTTCGCTTTCAGAATAGCGGCTCTGATCCTGGTGCTCGGCCTTATCGTTCGCTTTACCTCCAACCTGAAAAGACTAGGAATTCTGGTCCACGCGATTATCGCTGTGGCGGTATCCAGTGCGCTGTTTGGAATCGCGCGCCAGGCGGCCCAACAAGGGGCGGGTGGCCCGGGCTTGGTGCTAGCGCGTCTTGTGCGAGGGTTGGGTTACGCTCAATTCACCAACAAGAATCACTTTCCATTTCTGATGGAAATGGCATTGGGGTTGGTTATCGGAATTGCGTTGATGCAGCGGGGACGCCTCGATCGCCTTTTGCTCTATCTATCAGTGGGGGTGCTCATCTGCGCTGCCGTGGCCCTGTCTCGCTCGCGTGGCGGATTGCTGGCGATCACCGTGCAAATAATCTTGGCGGGTCTTCTTTTTATTAATTTCAAGATGTTAGCGACGGGAAGCCGCGCAACTGTCCGATGGTGGGTCGGCTGGGCGCGTTCGATCATAGTGACCACAGTCATTGCCGGCGCGTTGCTCGTATTCATCGCTGCCGGCGTGGCTTGGCTGGGCGGCGATCAACTATCCTCAGGAATTGAAACCGCGACATCGGAAATGTCCGCTGCGGATCCTACCGAAGCACATATAGGCTCGCGGCGGCGCGACATTTGGCGCGCTACGTGGTCGATGTTAAAAGCGCACCCGATCGCCGGGGCTGGGCTGGGCGCCTTCTGGGCTGAGGTTCCGGTTTTTCACCAAGCGTCCGGCGCTTTGACTCCCCAACAGGCTCATAATGACTATCTCGAGCTTTTGGCGAGTGGCGGTATTCTGGGCGCGGCCCTTTTCATCTGGTTCGCAGTCGCCCTCATCCGGGAGGTCAGGCGCAGTGTCCGGACCGGCGAAGGATTTCAGCGCGCGGTTTCACTGGGAGCGATCATTGGACTGGTTGGTGTAGCCGTTCATAGCATCGTCGATTTTGGTTTGCACATTACGATAAACGCACTGGTGTTTGTGGTGCTCGCAGGCATACTCAGTCTGAAATCTTTTGGGCCTCAAGCCGTTAGAAGCGTGGGCCTGCGATAGCTCCGTCAAGACGGATCCGTAGACTGGGAAGCATCATTCCCCGCACGCAAGCGCATCAAACCGCGACGTTCAAACAGGGGGCGCCTTTGCAGAATCTTATTTGGAGAGTGTTTCGGATTGAGAAAGCTTAGAACTAAATACTTCGGTGTCGGGCTGGTACTCATACTTGTGAGCCACAGCCTTTTTGGCTGGCCTCAGGACATTGCCGGTGGGGCAAGTTCTCTGGT
>DATNNY010000139.1:0-4780 GCA_035601635.1 Pyrinomonadaceae bacterium | reverse complement strand
CTGCTCGAGAGCTCTTCCTGGCAGGGCACGGTGGGAAAGAAACTGATTGGCTTGCGAGTTACCGATTTGGACGGCCGGCGCATAAGCTTCGGCAGGGCTACGGGCCGGCACTTCGGCAAGATTCTTTCAGGTCTAATTTGTCTGGTTGGTTTTATCATGGCGGCGTTTACCGAAAAACATCAGGCACTGCACGATCAGATCGCCGGAACACTGGTGCTAACAGGGCCCGCAACTGGCGACCCCTATCCCGAGCCGCCACCGCCGCCGGATTTCAGTTATCGTGGCGGCACAATCGGCCTGGGCTGACGACGGGAACCTGAAACAATGGCGAGAGGCGCGAACAGGAAGCGCTGACATGACATCGCAAGTAAATTAAGGAGGGACACACCATGAACGAGCAAGATAACGCAGCCACAGTCCAACAGGCCTACCACAACTTCAAGACCGGCAACATGCAGGGCCTCCTCGATCAAATGGCGGAAAACGTTACCTGGGAGTTGCCGGAGATCGAGGGCGTACCTGTGGCCGGAAAACGGACCGGCCGCGATGGTGTCAAAGACTTTTTCACCACGCTGGCGCGAGATCAGGAAGTCCTCGAATTCGAGCCGCTGGAATCTCTGGCCCAGGGAGACAAGGTGGTTTCACTCGGTCATTACAAATGGCGGGTTAAAGACACGGGCCGAGAATACGCCAGTGACTTTGTTCATGTCTTTACCGTGCGTGATGGCAAGATCACCGGCTTCAGGGAGCACTTTGATACCGCGGTTGTGGCCGCGGCTTATCGAAAAGCGATGACCGCGTGAGGGTTTTGGGAACACTTAACGCAAAGTCCGCAAACGACCGCCAGAAAAATTCCTGCGCGCCCTTTGCGTTTAGCATTCAGGCTTACGGTCGCCGTCCGATTACCGACATCAAGCGCCCGACACGTCCCCGGATACTTTTCTCGCGACGATAGGAAAAGAAAAGATCATTGCGGTCCATGGTGCACAGAGGCGCGGTGTGAATTCTTTCCGGCGAAACACCGGCGGCGATCAACTGACCCCGATTCGCTGTTTGCAGATCAATCCGCGCATGTCCCACACGCGTCGGCGTGAACAGATAGTCTGATTGCGGAAAGAGTTCTTTGAATCGTTCAATGACATCGCTGCCGACTTCGTAACAGCAGGTATTAGCCGCCGGACCAATGGCGCAGCGAAGATCTTCCGGGCGCGTGCCGTATTCGCTCTGCAGTTGCGTGATTGCCCTCCCGATGATTGACGCTACGGTCCCGCGCCAGCCGGCGTGCACCGCGGCAAACGCTCCGGTCTTCGGATCGCCAAGCAGCACGGGTACGCAGTCGGCGGTTTTGACGCCCAGCAGAATCTTCGGCGTATTGCTGACCAGGGCGTCACAATAAACGTCATCGCCCAGCACGCCGGGTTTGGCCTCGGCTTCGCGCTGATCGTGGACGATGCGCACCTCGGCGCTGTGCATCTGCCAGCACCCGGCCAGCGTCCAATCGCCGTCGAAGAGCTGGAGAAAACGGCGGCGGTTTTCGTAGATATTTTCCGCGTCGTCTTCGTTAAAGCCGGCCAGGTTAAGCGCGGCCTCCGGCATTGGACTGACGCCACCAAGCCGGGTTGAAAAAGCATTTGTGAAACCGTCTTGTTCCAGCGCCGCGCACACCAGAGCGCGCACTGACTGGCGCTCGCGCCAGTAAAAACCGGCGGCATGCAGTGCGCCGTCTGGTTCATTTGCTTCTGTGATCATTTCTATCGGCATAGACATTATCGAAGTTGGCCGGGTGCGGGAAACTATCGAACGCACGCCGCGATTCGCGGAACGTGTGTTCACCGCGGCTGAGCGGGCTTATTGTGAATCGCGCGGCGCCGTGGCTGCCCAACATTATGCCGCGCGCTTCGCGGCAAAAGAAGCGGCGCTGAAGGCCCTGCAAACCGGGTGGAGCGGCGGCATCGGCTGGCAGGACGTGGAAGTGTCGGCAAAAGAATCGGGCGCGCCGGTAATTTCCTTCCATGGCCGCGCGCGCGAACTCTACGAACAGACAGGAGCAACCTCGGCCCATATTTCGATCGCTCATACGACTGAGCACGCGATTGCGCAAGTGATTTTGGAGAAGGTTTAGGTGAGGTCAGAACCGGGAGCGGTAGCGACCGGGTCTTCTACTCGCGGGAGCAGCGCCTGGGGATTCTTGGGACCCGGTCGCTACCGCTCCCGGTTCTGACATTCCCGTAGCCGCACGCTATCGCCCGCCAATCTTCATCTCATTCACCAGCACACTTCTCCCGCTCTTGTCTGTTTCAATCCGCGTGTCCCGCAGCAGAGCAGACTCGCCGGCAGAATACTTCTGTCGAGGCTTGGTTGGGAGAGGAGTTTCCGATCTGGCGAGAGCGGGGACTTCCTGTTTTGGATCGTCAGGCAAAGCAAAATAAATGCTGTGGCGAAAACACTCCGACGTTGGTGCCTGCGCCGACGCAATCGCCACGAGTTGGTGTTGCGGACACTTACCTGTGGCTAGTTCCTCGGTTTCCGGATCGATCTCGACAATCGTGACTCCATCGGGCCGTGCAAATGACTTGCCGCCCAGCTCAGGCCGCAAATCCACGGCGTTCTTAATAAAGTCAGTCCAGATCGGCAGCGCAGCTTCTGCTCCAGTCAGCCCCAACTGTTTGTTGTCGTCAAAGCCAATCCAAACCGCGCATACCAAGTTCGGCGTGTAGCCCACGAACCAGCCATCATGCGAAGTCCCGGTTTTGCCGGCCACAGCCGTGTTCTTTATCGCGTCTCGGGCTGCGTGGGCAGTCCCGTGATCGATCACGCCTTCCAACATGTCCGTGATGACGTAAGCCGAAGCAGGCTGAATTATTTGCCGATCTGTTTGATCGCCTTGTGGCGCTTGATCCGGATCGGCTATGACTTTCGGTTGAATATTTCGTCCGCCGTTGGCGAAGGCTGCGTAAGCCGCGGCCATCTGCAAAGGTGTCGCTTCGGTCGTTCCCAAAGCCATGGCTGGATAAGGTTTGGGCCGAGGCAAACCAAATCGGTGCGCGGTGTTCGCTACTTTCGCCAGACCGGTTTGCATCGCCACATCAACCGTGACGACGTTGAGCGATTTGATTAGACCGGTGCGCATCGGCACATCGCGCATCGAAAATCCGCCACCGTAATTTGCAGGCCGGTATTTGAGTTTCCCGTCGTAAGTGAATTCCTGCGGCGCGTCTTTGAATATTCGAAGGGGCGACATGCCGCTCTCCAGAGCGGCGGCGTAAACGAATGGCTTGAAGACGGAACCTGGCTGGCGCTGCGCATCAGTCGCGCGATTAAGTTGTGAGTCACCATAGTCTCTGCCGCCGACCATCGCCAGGACGTTGCCGGTCCGAGGGTCGAGTGCGACCAGCGCTACCTGTGGAGTGAGCCCGCGCGGTTTGTAAATCTTATCCAGATAAGCGAGCTGGCGCTGGACTGCCTGGTCAGCCATCCGCTGCAAATCGAGATCGAGAGTGGTGACAGTAGGGAGCGCAGGCATCCCTGCCTGCGGTTCGCCGGCATCCTTGCCGGCGACTTCATTTCTACTCTTAGGCAATTCTAAGTTTGACGAAGCCCTTGCCAACGCGCGGGCTTCTGACACTCGGTTCACATAATCAACAAAATAGGGCGCCACTGACTCGCGCGCCGGATCAAAGTTCGCGAGCGTCAAAGGCTCTCTTGCCGCGACGGCGGCCTGGTCCAAAGATATCGAGCCGTCGCGCACCATTGTGCCGAGCACTGTGTTGCGCCGCGAGCGAGTCGCATCGACGTGCTGAACCGGAGAGTAACGTGCCGGACTCTGGATCATGCCGGCGATGGTGGCGGCTTCCGGCAGCGAAAGATCCTTCAGCTCTTTTCCAAAGTACACGCGCGCTGCTTGATCGACACCCCGCACCGCAATCACGCCGCGTTGCCCCAGGTAAATCTCGTTGCAGTAGAGCGCAAAGATATCTTCTTTCGACAATCGCCGCTCCAGAGTGAATGCCAGCATCGCTTCGGCGTACTTCCGCCGCAGCGTGCGCTCGGGTGTCAGATAAGTATTCTTAATCAGCTGCTGAGTAATGGTTGAGCCGCCCTGGCCCATTCGTTCGTCTCCGGCGTTGCGCAGCAGCGCCCGCGCAACTCCGAAAACATCGAGACCGTGATGATCAAAGAAACGGCGATCCTCGATTGAGGTGATCGCCCCGACCAGGATCGGCGGGATGTCTTTGAAAGCAAGCTGACTGCGGACGCCGCTCTTGGTGGCTGCATCGTTGGTGAGCGATTCCGGCGCCAGGGCGAATGAGTCCAGACTAATCCCGTCTCCCGTCAATTCAGCTATCTGGCCGGTGGGACTAAAAGCGACCCGTACAACTGAAGGATAGCCGGCAGTATTGTTGGGACGAATTTCGACGGCAGCATCAGCCACAGAAAAACTGCCGTTCCAGACTTCGCTGGCTTCCTCGCTCTCGATATAACCGGCGCGGCGCAGTGCCGTCGCCAATCCATTAGGAGAGAGTTTCTGTCCTGCGCGCAATGTGCGCGGGGCCGCGTAGATGCCGGCGCGGCTGATCAGATAACCACGCGCCAGGCGTTGGTCAACAACCTTTGCGTAGGAACGATATGAATGAGTTAGGAATGCGCCGAATGAGATTAGCGCTAAAAGAAAGGTGAGCAACAGCGCGCGAACTTTGCGCCTTGGCGCCTTGGCGAGAGCGGATCTCACG
Organism: Pyrinomonadaceae bacterium; assembly: GCA_035601635.1. Taxonomy (GTDB): domain Bacteria; phylum Acidobacteriota; class Blastocatellia; order Pyrinomonadales; family Pyrinomonadaceae; genus UBA11740. Next base: position 50 of record DATNNY010000139.1, on the reverse strand, counting down.
CCAAGACGCAAAGACGCAAAGAAAAAATCAAATCCCGATTTCTCAGAGAT
>DATNNY010000138.1:0-2914 GCA_035601635.1 Pyrinomonadaceae bacterium | reverse complement strand
CGCGGAGCCTCAGTCCTAATACTCACAGACTCCCAGTACCGGGGCCGGCAACAATGAAAGTGCATTCGCAACAGCCGCTGAGTCGTATTGCATCGTCGCATTTCCAGCGCCGTTGAAATTAAAGAACGGAGCGCCGAAATTAGCTAAGGCCGGATTCTGCGCGGGCCAATCGACGGTGGCAACGAAAGTCGCACCATAGAAAGCACCGCCGCCACCGCCGTTGCGGTTGATAGCACCTGTTCCGAGCACATAGATCAGCCCATTGAAATCTGTAGAACCGTTGGTGGTTAGTTCTCCCGTAACAATCAAGAGTCCCGAGCCACTGCCCGAACCCATCGTGTAATCACCATTAACGAAGGTGAATCCAGTCGGATTACCCGAGCCGCCATTTGGAAGATAGGTTGCTGTACCGTGCAACGCACCGTCCATTGCCTGCGCTTGCCTAATATTGAGAAAATTACGGGTCAAAGCCGGTGTTTGCAGAAAATCCGGCAGCGTGACAATCGCCGATGCGGGCGAAGAAGTCGTATTCTGCGCGGCCTCAGTCGTGGCTTTGGTATTGTCTATTGTGTTAGTCGTTCCAAAGGCCGGCAAGGTCCCCATAAGACCGGCGTGATCGACTCCACTATAGACGTGATGGGCACTGTTTCCGCTATCAAAGCTCATGGCGGGAGAGCCGGCGGGAGCGCCCACGAGTGTCATCATGGCGGGAACAGCCGGGTCAAAGGCAGCTCTGGCGACAATCATGCTCATCTGTTTCTTTGAGCTATTTGGTCCGTAGCCCGTGGATTGAATAAGCAGCCGGCTTGGTTCGTTCGGTGAGACAGGCATTACGTCGTCGTCCGCAGTCCCAAATATGCCATCAGGGCCGGGGGGAAGGGAAACGACTACTTCGTACTGAGTCGTGGGATTGGTACCCACGGTTACGCGGGTACTCGCGGTCTGGGTGGCGGAATAAGGAAGCCACCGTGAGAGTCGCGCGGAGGTGGAAGGATCCCCACCTGTTCCATTAGGACAATCGTTAGACGACGAGGCAATGACGGCGTTGCGAAAATTAATGGTGGTCATACCTGTCGGCAGGGCGGAGCCGGTATGCGCGGCATTTCCTCGTAAGGCGTTGAGCGCTGCTTGCAGGCCTGCTTCGGCGGCGTAGTAAGCCTGTGTTTCTGCGGTTGAATCGACGGAATTCGCCGCCGACATCGACGTTATCTGAATCAATGCGCCACCGCCGACTAAAAGTACGGTGGCGATAATGAGCGAAGTAATCAAGGCCGCTCCGCGCTCGTTCTTCCGCATCTTCGAATTGTGTGTTGAGTGGATTGGGTCCATAACTATCCCTCGCAGTTTTCTTAAAAAGTTTTCAGTAGTATTGAAGACTGGCGTTGCGCAACGTGACAGTTGAAACCAGTTGGGTTGCGGAAGGAGCCTGGTAACCGGGTGAGCCTACTGTCCCAACTGCCGGAAGCGTAACGTTGACGATAAGGACAATGTACTTGGCCAGATCCGGCGTCACTTCAGCCTTGACGGCGCCTGCAGCGTTGAGCACGTTGCTGATATCGCAGTTAACTACTCCTGTTGTGCAGTCACCTGTCGTATAAGTAACTAACTCGTCGTAGTAGCGGATTTTCAATCCATCAATGCGGTTGGCAATCAGACCCGTCGTCTGACCGGGCTGCAGATCCATTCGCACAATGAAGCTGCCATTAGCATCGTTAATCAGCACGTACTTGATGTCTTCGCCGGACGCGCCCGTTGCTCCCGACAAATCGAGATCTGAGCGGACCCGGATCTGGTTGAGGCCAGAATCTCCGGCGACAACGCCATTTGTACTGAGGCCATAACCTGCGTTGGCGATCTCGCGTGACATTGTGTTGAGCGCGCGCTGCGCATCGGCGATGGCCGCCGACCTCTGATTTTCGCGGCCGCGGATTGCGAACGATGAAGCCAGCAAGGTCGACGCGATCGTCATGATCACCAGCGTGATCGACATTCCGACCACGAGTTCCATTAGCGAAAAGCCGGATTGCCCGGACGACGTCATACATGATTTGTTCATAGCTTGCGCAGCTCCCGCTGCTGATACTTGGCGATCGGGCATGTTTAGTGGGTTCCTTTGGTCGTGGTGGAACGTATCGTTCGGAGGATCACGGGGAAACCAGCCCAACCGGGGCTGCTCGGATCCACTCGGATCGTAATGGTCTTTAAAGTTGGGTTTCCACTAACGTCGTTATTTGAGCCGGTCACGGTCCTCGTGACTCGATAGGTGCGACCGTTGCTTATCGTGTCGGGGCTAAGCACCGTCGCTGCTGTTACGTTGAGTAGTGAATCAGTGAACTGCACGCTGCGAAGCTGTTCTATGTGTTGTTGAGCTATGCTAATAGCCACTGCCCGATCGTTTCCACCCGAGTTATAACTTATCGAATAGGTGAACAGAGAAACTACGCCGAGTCCGGCGACCATCATTACCATCATGGCGATCGTTGTCTCGATCAGCGTAAATCCCCCCTGGCTGTTGGCGGCGCGCGCGCTTTTTGATTCAGTTGATTTCATCAGTCGTCTCTCCTGTTGCTCTCATCAGTAATTCATGCTCTTGATGCCCGCCGTGGTACTGACTGTGGTTTGAGGTGTCGGAGTGCTAACGGGTCCGGACACTGTGGTATCGGTTGAAACATCGCCGACCGCACCGACGGACACGGTGCTGGATCCCACGCCTGTAGTTGAGTCGGTGACGGTGATCAAGACCTTGCTTCCCGCCCGCCCGCGCCAATCATAGGTAATCGTCAATGGGGTGGTGGCAGGGTCGATGCTGGTGGTCGCAGGCGGCAAACTGTACTGCAGGCTCGTTCCCTGAGGCAGGGTAATCGTGCGCGCGGTGGCGGAGCCGGTACCGAAATCAATATTCACTGTGTAGCTG
>DATNNY010000137.1:0-14535 GCA_035601635.1 Pyrinomonadaceae bacterium | reverse complement strand
CGTCAACAACGTCGAGACACTGACCGCGGTGCCAGACATCATCAAGATGGGTGGCGAGGCTTATCAGAAGCTGGGAACGGAGAAGAGCGGCGGCACCAAGCTCTGGTCAGTCTCTGGCCACGTCAATCAGCCCGGCGTCTATGAACTGCCGATGGGCTATGACGACATGGAAAAGTTCATCATGGAAGACTGCGGCGGTATCAGTAGCGGGAAGCAGTTGAAGGCAGTGATTCCCGGCGGCTCGTCGGTTTATATCATGCGCGCGGATCAAGTCATCGGAAAAGACGTGCGCATGGATTACGAAGGTTTGGTTGCCGGCGGTTCCATGGTTGGCTCCGGCGGTTTCATCGTCATGGACGAAACAGTCGATATATTCGAATCGACGAAGAACCTGACTGAGTTCTACAAACACGAGTCGTGCGGCTGGTGCACGCCCTGTCGCGAAGGCACCGATTGGCTGGTCAAGATTTTCAAACGCATCGAGAAAGGCGGCGGGCGCCCTGAGGATGCACAGTTACTGCTCGATCTCTGCGATAACATCGAAGGCAAGTCGTTTTGCCCGCTCGGTGATGCGGCGGCGTGGCCGATCCAGTCGGCGATTAAGAGATTTCCCGAAGATTTTGAGAAGCACCTGATGACGAACCCTTAGGCGATGCGATCTGTAAAGGAGACCGTTTCATGATTTTCAACGTGACGATTGATCGAGACGAAGACGGCGTATTTGTTGTCGAATGCCCGTCGATTCCAGGATGCGTTAGCCAGGGAAAAACGAAGGAAGAGGCTCTGGAAAACATCACAGATGCTATCAAGTTATGCCTCGATGTTCGTTCTGAAAAGGGCATGCCTCTGACGATTGAGACAAGACAGATCGAGGTCGCGGCCTGATGGCTTCATTACCCGTAATAAGCGGCGGCGACACAGTAAAGGTTTTTGGGCGGTTTGGGTGGGGCGTGGCGCGTCAAAACAAGCAGCCACATCATCATGACCAAAGAGGGAGAGATCGCATCGCTTTCAATCCCGAACCACAAAGAAGTCGCACGGGGAACGCTGCGAAGTCTAATTAGGTCAGCGAATCTAACGGTGGATGAGTTCGTTCAAAAACTGAAGTGACAAGTATATGAGCGAAGAAGAATACAAGAGACTCTTGCAACGTATAGACGACCAACAGCGAAGGCTTAAGTCATATTCGGATGCAAGAGACGGTTTCGCTTCCGTTGAGAAGCGCTTAGCAGATTTGCTTGAAACGGCCAAGAGGAGAATTGTTCACCGGCATGGCGGGCGGTAGCCCACCTGCAAACAATTTCAGATGAGTACTGAACTAATCAAAGTAACCATTAACGCGAAAGATTTTCACGTGCCCAAAGGCGCGCGCCTGATCGACGTGTGCCGCGAGAACCAATTCGATATTCCGTCATTCTGCTATTACGCCGATCTGGCTCTGCAGGCGTCCTGCCGCATGTGTCTCGTGCGCATTGAGAAGATGCCGAAGCTGCAGACCTCGTGCACGATCATCTGCACCGACGGCATGATAGTCACGACGCAGAGCGAGGAAATCGAAAAGGCCCAGCGTTCGATGCTCGAGTTCCTGCTCGCCAACCATCCTCTGGATTGTCCCGTCTGCGATCGGGGCGGTGAATGCGAACTGCAGGAGCTGACTTTTGACTGGGGCAATTTGGAAGAACGCTTTGTTGAGCAGAAGAACGCGCGGGCCGAAAAGTATCTCTCGCCCATGGTCGCCAATGATCCGCAGCGATGCATTCTCTGCAAACGCTGTACGCGCGTCTGCGATGAATGGATGGGTGAAGACGCCATCGAAGCCGGCAATCGCGGCTCGAACACAGTGATCGGAACGTACGGTGGTTGGCTGGATTGCTCGCAGTGCGGCAACTGCATTGAGGTCTGCCCTACCGGAACCCTTCTCGACGGAACCTATCGTCACCAGGCGCGGCCCTGGGAACTCACCCAGACAGTTTCCACGTGCACCTATTGTTCCGACGGTTGCCAGATGTCGCTCGGCTCTCGTGGCGACGAACTGATGCGAATTGTGGCGCGCGATCGCTACGTCAACGGATTGAACGGCGAGTTTCTTTGTATCAAAGGACGCTTTGGACATCCCTTCGTCAATCACGAAAAGCGCATCCGCACGCCTCTGATTCGCTATAAGAAAGGCGGCAAGCTGATTCCCGCAACCTGGGATGAGGCGATTCGCTTTACGGCGCAAAAGCTCGACGCCGTTGTGGCGGCCAACGGCAGCAACGCACTGGCGGTAGTCGGTAGTCCCAGACTGACTAACGAAGCGCTGTATTGTTTGCGAAAGTTCGCGAACGAAGTGGTTGAAACGGAAAACTACTCGGTGGCTGATGCCTTCAGTCTTCAGCCCTTCTTCGAGAATCTTGGCGGGCCCCTGGCAACTCATCACGACATTCGTCATGCGAAGACTATTCTTCTGATTGGCGGCGAGCCGGAAGAACTTCAGCCGCTGACTGCCAAACAAATTCGTCAGGCAGTACGCAATGGTGGTGCGAAACTGATTCTGGTTAACAGCGTGCCAATTCGCCTGCGCGAGCAAGCGTCGCAGTTTATTTACGTGCGGGCGGGTACGGAAAACGCCGCGGTGCTCGCCTTGGCCGGCGCAGCCCACGACACTTTGGCCGCGCGCAAGATGGGAGTGGAGGCGAGCGAACTCGGAACTATGCGCCAGGCGATCAGTGAAACGCAGGGCGATGTTGTCGTCATGTTCGGTGGCGAGCTGAGCGCGGACGCCCAGGCCCTGGTGGCGCAAATGCCATATACATTCGCGGGCGAAGGACGCCGCCTCCTGCTTCATCCTCTGCCGCTATTCAATAACAGTGTGGGCGCGCTCGACATGGCGATGGCTCGCAAGAACGTGGCTGAATTCCTGGAACCGGCTGAGAACTCTATTCGGGCAATGTACGTCGCCGGAAGTTTTCTCCCCGAGCACCTGCATGATGCTGCGCGCGGGCTCGGCAAACTCGACTTTCTCGTGGTGCAGGAGCTCTTCGAAACAGAGACTACTGCCTTTGCCGATGTAGTTTTGCCGGCTGCTTCATTTGCCGAGATCGATGGCACGTATACAAACAATGACGGTTTCGTCCAGCGGGTGCGCAAGTCTATAGAACCCGTGCATCAATCAAAACCGGATTGGTTAATCGTCGCCCAGCTTGCCAAAGAGTTGGGGGTTGATTTTGGTTTTGAAATGTCCGCCAGCGCCGTATTCCGTGAGATCGCAGATCGAGTTCCGGCTTACGCCAATCTGCGTTATCCCGCGCTGAAAGATGAAACCCGGCCCGTTCAAGTAAGTCACGCCGTCACGCCAGAACGCGATCTTGGGAATGAAACTGAAAGAATTCGCCGTGCAGTTGAAGCGCTTAGTGATGACGGAGAAAAATCTGGCGTAACGCCGCCGGTCGGTCATGAACTGTTTAAGTTGGGCACGCTGACAGATAAGGTGCCGCAGTTTCACTTGCTGGCAGCCGGCAATCCAAAGCCCGAGACGTTTCGTATTTCGCCGCTTTACCAGATTACGATTGATGAGAAGCTGAAGCGGGAAACGGCATTGGCATGAACAAAGACACCAAAGCGATCATGCTCGGGAGTGAACGAGAATAACTCTGTGTTTCTCTGTGTGAACTCTGTGTCTCTGTGGTGAGACTGCCTTTTCAACACAGTCGAGCGATGACTTGGAAAGACTTCACCACAGAGACATGGAGATCGCACAGGGGACCACTGAGATCTTCGTCTAGTCGATAGTCGAGTCGTTGAATGGAAGAGCTGACTCAAGTTGGTCTCAAGTTAGCCGGCATCCTTGTCGCCTTCACGGTGGTGATGACGTTGGTGGCCTATACGGTGCTGGCCGAGCGGCGCGTGCTCGGATTTATTCAGGGGCGCCTCGGGCCGAATCGGGTCGGACCCGGTGGATTCCTTCAGCCGCTCGCCGATCTGCTTAAGTTCATCTTCAAAGAAGACATCGTTCCCGACAAATCAACGCGCTTCGTTTATTTCCTGGCGCCGGTAATCGCGACGGTCGCCGCGTTGATGTCAATCATCGTCTATCCGTTCGGTCCGGATATTCACATTCCCTTCATCGATAAGACGATTCCGCTCGTCATTGCGCGCTTCGATGTCGCGTTGTTGTACGTACTCGGAGTTACTTCGGTTGGCGTTTACGGCATCGCGCTCGCTGGCTGGTCGTCAAATAATAAATATAGCCTGATGGGCGGACTGCGTTCATCCGCTCAAATGATTTCGTATGAACTGGCGCTGGGGCTCGGCTTGATTGGCGTCATCCTGCAGTCGGGCACTCTGGATCTGCAGAGCATCGTGGAGCAACAAGCGGGTCACCTGGGCATCAGCGGTTGGAACGTGTTTTGGGTTCAACCACTGGGCTTTCTGATCTATTTGATCGCCGCGATCGCTGAAACCAATCGCGTCCCGTTCGATTTGCCGGAGGCCGAAACTGAACTGGTGGCAGGCTTTCATACTGAATATAGCGCGATGAAGTTTGCGCTGTTCTTCCTGGCAGAGTACGTCAACATGTTTACGGTTTCGATGCTCGCGACCACTTTGTTTCTGGGTGGGTGGAACGGACCGTTTGTTCATCAGCTACCGTGGCTGGGCGTGTTCTATTTTCTCGGAAAGGTCATTCTGTTTCTATTTCTCTATATCTGGTTGCGCGGGACGCTGCCGCGCTTTCGATTCGATCAATTAATGAGTTTTGGCTGGAAGTTTCTGGTTCCGGCGGCAATCATCAACATAGTGATCACGGCCACGATTGAGTGGTCTGGTCTGTTTGATTTGGTGAGCAAATACATAAAGGTTTCGACGGGTTGGTTAGGGTAACCTTCTGTGCAGCTCTGTGGCTCTCTGTCCTTCTGTGGTAATCAGGGTTGGTGCACCACAGAGGCCCAGAAGAACACTGAGACTGGCCAGAGACAGGAACAAATGTTGGTACTGCTCTTCATCTTGTTTGCGGGCATGGCGATCGGATGCGCTGTCTCGATGGTGGCACAACGCAATCCGCTATACGGCGCGATCTCTTTGATCGGCGTATTCATCTCGCTGGCTTGTCTGTATGTAACTTTGGCGGCGCCCTTCATTGCGGCGGTCCAGGTGATCGTCTACGCGGGAGCGATCATGGTCCTGGTCGTGTTTGTAATCATGTTGCTCAACGTCGAAGAAGAAGAGCGGCTGCCGCTGCGGCTAGGTTCATTGGTCCCCGTCGCGGTCGGCCTGGCGGCGATTCTGTTCGCGGAAGCGGCTTTTATTATTTTCTTCGTGCAGGCATCGCCGGCCACGCCCACGACGAATATTTCCGATGTGGGGCTGACGTCTTCGATCGGCGCTCGCCTGTTTACAACTTATCTGCTGCCTTTCGAAATAACTTCAGTGCTTTTGTTAATGGCGATAGTGGGCGCAATCACCCTGGCGAGGCGCGGCGGGTTGTTGCCTGCGGATGTGGTCGTGGTACCAGGTTTCCAGATTCTGTCCAGAGATGTTCTGGATCCGCTCGCCCCGATCGAAGCGCCTCCGATTGTGGCGCACACGACCGAAGAAGTAGAAAGGCAACTCGGGCTTGACGGAGTTCCTCACCTAAGCGATGACGCGTGAGTGAAGAAAGCCGGTAATCTTACTTAGAAGTTTCTTGACTAACGGTTTCGACGGCTTGAAGCAGCGATAGAGGACAACCTTAGAAGATTTATGACGCCACAACTTTCCTGGTATTTGGCGCTTTCGGCTGTGTTGTTCACGATTGGCGTGGTCGGCGTGCTGATTAAGCGCAATGTGATCTCGATGTTCATGTGCATTGAGTTGATGCTTAACGCGGTAAACCTGACATTCGTGGCCTTCTCGAGTTTCTTTCGTGACGTGTCCGGGCAGTTGTTCGTTTTTATCGTGATGACCGTGGCCGCCGCGGAAGCTGCGGTAGGTTTGGGAATCATCATCGCCATCTTTCGTAATCGGGAATCGCTGGATGTAGATGATGCCAGCGTTTTGAAACTGTAGGGGCAGGGCTTGTCCCTGCCCGCACAACTAATTCAAGAGAAGACGGGCAGGGACAAGCCCTGCCCCTACAATCATGCCGCAGACGAATCTTCTCAGCTTAATCATCTTCGCGCCGTTGGCCGGAGCGCTGATCAATTGGCTTGCGGGCCGCCGTCTGCGCAACGAGCGATTCATCGGCATCGTCGCGTGCGGGGCGGTGGGGGTTTCGACGATTGTCGCTTTCTATCTCGCATTCAAATCAGACGGAGCGTTAAGAGCTACACAGCCGGTCATGGATCACCTTTGGACCTGGGTCCAGGTCGGAGCCTTTCGCGCCGACTTTGGTTTGGCCATGGATCGTCTGAGTGGTATTTATGCCCTCTTCATTACGTTCGTTGGTTTTCTGATTCACGTCTTTGCCACCGGCTACATGCATGGCGATCGTGGCTACTTTCGGTTTTTCGCCTACTTGAATCTGTTCATGTTCGCGATGCTGACGCTGGTGCTGGCAGACAATCTTCTCTTGATGTTCGTCGGCTGGGAAGGCGTGGGTCTTTGCTCGTACCTGCTCATCGGTTTTTATCTCGACCGGGAAGAAGCCGCACCTGCTGCGAAGAAGGCATTCATCGCCAACCGCGTGGGTGATTGGGGGTTCGTTCTCGGGATTCTGCTGCTCTTCTGGCTGACCTCGCGCGCCGGCGCTCCTTCAATCAGTTTTTTTGAAAAGACGGGCGTTACCAGCGCGCTGGCGACGATTGCCGCCATGCCCTTTGATGGGTTCACCTGGCATGCGATCTTCGCGGGCGGGATTACGTCGGTGGCATTCTTGCTTTTCATCGGCGCAACCGGAAAGAGTGCGCAGATACCTCTCTTTGTGTGGCTGCCGGACGCGATGGCCGGGCCCACTCCTGTGTCCGCTCTGATCCATGCAGCGACAATGGTGACGGCCGGTGTTTATATGGTCGTGCGTTGCTCGGCGATCTTCACGCATGCGCCCTTCGCTATGTTCATCGTCGCGATTATCGGAGCCGCCACAGCTTTGTTCGCGGCGACGATCGGGCTGGCGCAAAGCGACATCAAGAAGGTCCTGGCCTACTCAACCATCTCGCAGCTCGGCTACATGTTCATGGCCTGTGGCGTGGGCGCGTTTGTGGCGGCGATCTTTCACGTGATGACGCACGCGTTCTTCAAAGCGCAACTCTTCCTTGGTTCCGGTTCGGTAATTCATGGGATGCATCACGAGCAGGACATGCGTCGCATGGGCGGCCTGCGCAAATACATGCCCATCACCTGGCTGACGATGTGCGCCGGCTGGCTGGCGATCTGCGGTATTCCGATCTGGGCCGGTTTCTTTTCCAAAGATGAAATTTTGTGGAAGACCTGGAGCGGTCATTTGGACGGCGTTTCACCCGGATTCAATAAAGCGCTGTGGTTCGTCGGTGCGGTAACGGCGCTGCTGACTGCTGTTTATATGACGCGTCTGATGGTGATGACATTCTGGGGGACCGAGCGCTTTCGTGACCAGCAGGTGGAGCATGATCACGATCACGGCCGCGCAGCTCAGAAACCACACGAATCGCCTTTGTCGATGACGGTTCCGCTGATCGTACTGGCATTGTTATCGACATTTGGCGGATTGGTCGGCATTCCTTACGCGCTCAGTTCACTCACCGGAGGACATCCCGAAAATTATTTTGAGCGGACGCTGGCGCCAGTTGTCAGCGAAGTACCTGCGCCTTCTGCCACCGAGGGCGAAGCCACACCGCAATTCCGCTGGCTTTCGCCTGCGCCCCAATCCGTTGATGGCAGGCCCGCGGTCGAACCTGCCGGCGGAACGAACCCGGGCGAAAGGGTCTCAAGCGCTGAAGAGTTAACTCAGGAACGACTGTTCACGCTTATCTCGGTGCTGATTGCCCTCACTGGAATCAGCATTGGTTGGTTTATGTTCAAGAATCAACCGCTCAGGAGAATGCCGCGCTTGCTTGAAAACAAGTACTACGTCGATGAGATTTATGACGGGGCGATAATTCGTCCGATTCTGGTTTTTTCCCGCGAAGGATTGTGGAAGATATTTGATCTCGGTGTTATTGACGGCGTGGTTCACGGCCTGGGTCGGACGATCGTCAACTTTGGTAAGCAACTGCGCTTTATGCAGATTGGTTTCGTCCGGGTGTACGCGGCCATCATTCTGGCGGGCGCCATAATCATCGTCGGTTATTTCGCGTATAACGGCGCGCACGTTTTACAGTTTCTGACGAAGTAGGTACAGGTCGGCGCTGGTTCCCCTCCCGTTGGGAGGGGTTAGGGGAGGGTGCGAAGCACGAGGCGTATCAGCCCTCTCCCCAACCCTCTCCCAAAGGGAGAGGGAGAAAAGATTATTTAATGCAGCAACATCTGTTAACAATTTTGATTCTCTTACCGGTGATCGGTGCGGGCACAACGGTGATCTACAGCCTGACGCCGGGAGCGCGCGAATCACATCACCGTTGGATCGCTCTGGCCTTCACAACGCTTTCATTCCTCGTCTCGCTCTGGTTGATACAGGGGGCCGGCGGCAGTATGGCCGCTTTCCGCTTTAATGAAAATTACTCGTGGGTAAGTGCGATTGGAGCCCGCTATCACCTCGGCGTTGACGGGATAAGTCTCTGGCTGGTCTTGCTGACGACGCTCTTAATGCCTATTGCGATCCTGTCGAGCTGGACTGCGATCACTAAGCGGCAACCCACCTACTACGTCCTGATGCTTTTGCTCGAGTCGGCAATGATTGGCGTCTTTGTCTCGCTTGATCTGCTTCTTTTCTATCTCTTCTTTGAAGCTTCGCTGGTGCCAATGTTCTTTCTTATTGGCGTCTGGGGAGGCGAGCGGCGCATTTATGCGGCGATCAAGTTTTTTATCTACACGGCGGTTGGATCGCTTTTGATGCTAGCCGGCATCCTGGCGCTTTATTTCATTCATCAGGGTGCGACCGGAGTGGGGACTTTCGATTACACGGTGCTGACTGCAACCATCCGAACGGGCATGATTGCGATTTCGCCGCGCACCGAGTTCTGGTTATTTCTGGCGTTTGCACTCGCGTTCTGCATCAAGGTGCCTTTGTGGCCGCTGCACACCTGGCTGCCGGATGCGCACACGGAAGCGCCCACTGCCGGCTCAGTCATTTTGGCCGGCGTGCTCTTGAAGATGGGCACCTATGGCCTGCTGCGATTTAACTTTGGTCTGTTTCCGAATGCCTCGCGGCAACTTGCACCGCTGATGATTACCCTGGCGGTAATTGGAATCATCTACGGAGCGCTGGTGGCAATGGTGCAGCCGGATGTGAAGCGTTTGGTTGCTTATTCATCAGTAAGCCACATGGGCTTTGTCGTGCTCGGATTGTTTTCGTTTACCGAACAGGGCATGCAGGGAGCGCTTTATCAAATGTTGAGTCATGGCGTCTCGACCGGAGCCTTGTTCTTGTTTGTCGGGATGATCTATGAGCGCCGGCATACCAGAATGATTAGCGACTTCGGTGGTTTGGCGCGGCCCATGCCATGGTTCTCGACGCTCTTCATCATCGCCTCGCTCTCTTCAATCGGTCTGCCTTTCCTGAATGGTTTTGTGGGCGAGTTTTTGATCATGCTGGGCTCCTGGACCTCGAGCGCCGTGCAGCATGCATGGATTGTAACGATGCTGGCGGGTACCGGAGTCATCTGGGCGGCGGTGTACATGCTTTGGATGCTCCAGCGCGTGGTCTTTGGAACGAAGACGAGCGAGGCCAACGCCAAACTGCCTGATCTGAACCTGCGTGAGTTTGCTCTGGTGTTGCCGTTGCTGGCGCTGATGCTTTTCATGGGAGTGTATCCGGGACCGTTCCTCAGCCGGACGCGCGCCAGTATCGAAGCCACGCGACGATTCCTGGTCAGTCCGCAAGCTGTCGATTCACCGGACGTCGCGATCAAGGCGAAACCGAATGGATCGCATTAGCTGTTGAAGGTATGAAACAAAGAATTCACCATCGCATCACGATTATAGCCGTGCTCGCCTTTATCCTTTTTGGCGTGACGCTGCTGCCGGCGTCGAGTCAGACAAAGACTACGGCTGCTGCGCCTTCAATGAAGTTGCAGGGCCTCGATGGTCGTATCTATGACATGAATGATTTACGAGGCAGCGTCGTGCTGGTTTCGTTTGGCGCCACCTGGTGCGCGCCATGCAGCACTGAGTTGCGGGCCTTGGAGGAACTGCTGGCCGAGTATCGCGGCAAGCCGGTAAAGTTTTACTGGGTCAGCATTGAGGGCCCCGATCAAGTTACCAACAATGCCTTGAAGCGTTACGCGAAAGAGCGAAAGGTGAGCTTTCCGGTTTTACGCGACACCGCCAAAATGGTTTTCTCGCAATTTACGCCGCGGGTGCGTCTGCCCATGATGGTGCTGCTTGGCAAAGATGGACAAGTTGACGCGCCGGTACAATTCGGCATGCGCTCTCCGGCCGACGTTTACAAAGCAGACATGCGTGCGCGATTGAATAGATTGCTGGAGTAGCGCAAATTGTTAATTTGCGGACCCCGCGCACTTAACAACTTGCGCTACATAACTAAATGTCATTGATCGCATTTCAAGCAACCACTCCCGATATCAATCTGACGCTCATCGCCCCGGAGCTGATTATTGGTGTCGCCGGCGTAATCGTGATGATGGTTGACGCCTTCGCGCGTCGGGGCCAGCGCTGGTTGACCGGGGGGCTTTCCATACTCGCGCTGTTAGGCGCGGGCGCGGCTTCGATCTGGCTCGGCACGGGCTCGACGGGTATGCACTCTGCTTTCAACGGCATGATCGTCCTCGACCAGTTGCGGCTCAGCTTCACCTTAATATTTGTAATCGTTTCAATCCTCACGGTCTTGATAGCCGCGGTTTGGATCGACATTGAGAAGTTGCCGGCCGGCGAGTTCCACGCGCTGCTTCTATTTGCTACGTGCGGCATGATGTTAATGGCCGCCGCCGGGGATCTGGTGATTGTTTTTCTCGGTCTCGAGATTCTGTCTATTGCGACCTACGTAATGGCCGGGTTTCGGCGGACGGACGTTCGCTCGAACGAATCGTCTTTGAAGTATTTCATCCTTGGTTCGTTCGCTTCTGCGTTTCTACTTTACGGCATCGCCCTGGTTTACGGCGCGACCGCAACCGACACGCTGCCCGGCACCACAAACATCGCCGCCATCGCGGGAAGATTGAATCATTCGCTGTATCCGCCGTTATTGCTGGCGGGTCTGGCGATGCTCCTGGTGGGTTTCGGTTTCAAGATCGCCACTGCCCCGTTTCATGTGTGGACGCCTGATGTTTATGAAGGCGCACCTACCCCGGTTACCGCGTTCATGGCGGCCGGCCCAAAGGCTGCGGGCTTTGCCTCGTTCATGCGCGTTTTCGTATTTGGTTTTCCGATTGCGACCGCTATGGCCAGCACGGGCGCTTACGCCCACAGGAGTTGGTTGGGCGCGCTGGCGATCATGGCCGCGCTTACCATGAGCGTCGGAAACGTAGTCGCGATAGTCCAGAACAATGTCAAACGAATGCTCGCCTATTCTTCGATCGCCCATGCCGGCTATGCCCTGGTCGGATTTGTGGCAGCCGGGGCGGCCACCGACCCGGAGCAGCGTAGCGCCGCGCTAACATCGGTAACTTTTTACTTGCTGACTTACGCTGTAATGAACATGGGCGCTTTCGCCATCATTACCCTGATTGGTCGGAGCAACGATCGTCATAACGAAGTCGCTGACTACAACGGGATCGGATTCCTGTCGCCGGTGCTCGCCTTTTCACTCTCGTTGTTCCTCTTGAGTCTTTTGGGGATGCCCCTGACAGCCGGGTTTATGGGAAAAGTGATGGTGTTCACCACCGCCATTCGTCAGGGCTACAGCTGGCTGGTGGTGATCGGTGTTTTGAATACTGCCATCTCGGCCTATTATTACCTGCGGCTGATCGTGGTTATGTTCTTCCGCGAGCGAAACGCGCCCTGGGATCAGCCGCGCATTCCAGTCAGTATTGCGCTGGCGCTGGTAATAACCATCGCCTCGGTTTTTTATCTCGGAATCTTCCCTGAACGCATAATCAGAGCCTTCAGCTTACGGCCCACAACTTCACTCTTGATCCGGTGACTCCTGAGTATGGTCTCGCGCCCCATCATAGACCCGCCACGTGGGCCCGCTATGAAATCAAAGAAAGTAAAAACGTCCCAGCGCCGTGAAAGATCAGCGGACAACTTGTTAATCGAGATCGAAAACGCGATGGGCGAGTCGTGGTTGCCGAGAATATATCGGGAACGAATTCTGAACTTGCGCACCCGCTCGTATGTTTTTGCTGTGGCAGCCAAACAAAGCGCTAAAGAATCAACACCGGAGATTCAACATACGTTGCTCGGCATAGAACTAAAGGTCGGTCACAAGCGAATGCTTTGCCCTGATCTGGCCACGGCCCGTTATCTCGCGATCTTCGCTCGGACAGGTTGCGCAGCAGTAGCGATTCCGTATGACATTACCAGGATTTCTCAACTCGCTGATGAGTTGGAAAGCTCATGGCATCGAATGTTGCTGTTGGCTGATAGTGTATCGCGAAATCGGAGCGAGGCTTTCGCCATTCGCGTTCGCAGCCTCTTAATTGGTAAAGTACGAGATGCAATTTCTGAAGCCGGTGCAGGTACGCGAATTCCGGAGTTCAAGCAGAGCACCAGGCAAGGACAACGTTAAGTAAGAAACTGCGCGACTCGCCCAAATAAATGTTTTTAGAAAAGGAGATGTCGCGAGATATTCAACGCATGGACCTCGACAAAGCCGAAACAGCCGAAGTGGTTGACTCTCTTCCCTTCCCTTTCAACCAGCAGACATTTTGCCGCTACGAACCGATCGAGAAAGGCATCGACGCAGTTCGGGTGCTGATCGTCGACAATCTACTGCGCGACGAAAGCGATATTTCAGATGTCGCGCGCGCCGAGTGGGGAAAAGACGCAGCCATGAATCTCAGGCGTGAGCGCCAGATTGCTGAGATGGCTCTCCAGAACATAACCAGCAACATCCAGCGCCTGGTGAAAGACCCGGAAACACGCGTGGTGCATGTTTCGGCACTGGGTGCCGCTGCTGAGGAGTTTCGACCACAGGCGATCGTACTCAGCGGCACGTTGCGCGACTTTGATTACTACAAGCCTGAGATTTTGGCCGATTTCTCCGACTTTATTCGCGTTACGACCACTCCAGTTCTCGGAATTTGCGGTGGTCATCAGCTGATCGGTTTGAGTTTTGGCGCCCGCGTGCTAACCCTCGACAGCCAGGAACAAAGCGATCGCCGCGACAATCGGGTCACTGAATATCAATACCGGTTGATTCGCATCGTTGACCCGGAGGATCCGATTT
The DNA here is from genome assembly GCA_035601635.1 of Pyrinomonadaceae bacterium. Lineage (GTDB taxonomy): Bacteria > Acidobacteriota > Blastocatellia > Pyrinomonadales > Pyrinomonadaceae > UBA11740. The sequence continues at coordinate 1,157 of DATNNY010000137.1, read as the reverse complement.
TTTCAGAGATTGACAACCCGCAATCTGCGCTCTGGCAGGAGTACACCAGAGAAGGACGCATCTTGCGCGTTTGGCAAAACCACGGCTTGCAACTTGATCAGGTGCCATCCGGCTTCAAGCTGCTCGCGACTTCATACCTGTGTCGTAATCAGATGATGGTCAAGCGTTCTGATGGCCAGTTGATTTACACCGTCCAGTTTCACCTCGAAAAGTCTTTCGAAGATTGGCACAAGAGCCGCACTCGTTGGGAACACCCTAACGAATCGCGCGACGGAAGAATTCTGTTTGAAAATTTTCTGCGGCTGGCCCTGGGGCACGCCGTTATATCCTAAGTAGTCGCCTTCGTTTGTCAGGTATAGCCTGACTGCCGGTTCCAGTTGAATTCACTGGTCCTAAAACAACGATCCATTTCACGTTCACCTATTGACCTGCGGCGGAACTCTGCTATAAGGATGGGTGCGCACGGACAACCAAATCAAATCGGGAGGAACTTCAAATATGTTACGACGACTAGCTGGAAGGAGAGCCTTGCTGCTGGCTTTCTGTTGCCTGGCGGCTCTGGCCCTAACCATTACCACGACAACTGTCCCCAATACGGCTGCGGAGTTTACCGGCCGCGAGATTCTAAGTGTAACGCGTATCGCTCATGGCGGTCCTGACTATGCCGGCTTGCAAAACGTGACAGTGCAAGCTAGTGGCTTCGTCAACGCGGCTGCATTCGGCGGCCTGGCTGCCAATCCCCTCGGGGCGATGGCTGAAGTCAAACTTCGCATCACCGATTACCAGGACAAGCAAATGCGGCGCAGGCTTGATGTGGCCCCAACCGCGGCCCTCGGTCCCGGACCTACTTATCTGGTTTTCACCGGCTCGCAGGGCGGCGGAATGATGTTCGGCAATGAGTTTCGGGTTCGTGAAACTGCCGTGTCACGCCACTGGGCCATGATGGGGTTCGACACTCTGAACCGGGCGATCGAGGGTTCCCTCGTGGCGGTCCGCCAGGGCGACGAGGGCGGCGATTATGTAGTGGAAGTGAAGTTCAACCCGGAAGATACAGTTCGTTACTGGATTAACAAGCAATCCTTTCTCATCGATAAGATAACCACTCGCTTCAGGAGCCAGGTGCTGATCGAAGAGCAGCGCAGCAACTATCGCCGGGC
>DATNNY010000136.1:0-2838 GCA_035601635.1 Pyrinomonadaceae bacterium | reverse complement strand
TCTAGCTGGCCCGGATCTATTGATTATCCTCTCTATTGTCCTTATCCTCTTCGGGGCGAAAAAGTTACCCGACTTGGCGCGGAGCATGGGGCAGAGCATGAATGAATTCAGGAAGGCTCGCGAGGACATTGACCGGGACCTGAAAGAAGCAGTAGCTCAACCGTCTCAGCCACGGTCGTCACAGGGGCAGCAGTGCGGAGCGCACAGCAGGGCACCCCGGGACCACGGGATCCAGTCGGAAGCTGAAAAACCATTTGGACCGCCTTCGTATCGCACGGATTTCACACGGGGAACGGCAAACGAGGTTTATGATATTCATCAAAGAAACAACAAGTACGAACAAGTTTAGAAGCCTCGAGCGACGCGCCCGGAACAGGTCCCTGACAAAGTTTCGTCTTAAAAGATTATTGACTTTGAATCGGGCCGCAAAGCCCTGAGAAAGGTCTGGGGAGAAAAAGAGCAAATTCGTGCGAGCCCGGTGCATCGCAGTCATTTACCGGCGAAGGTTACCTGACGACCGGCTCGAGTTTTTGCTAACGATCGCGACGTTCTTCGCGTTGTTACTGGCCTTTACCTCGCATTGATGGGTCTTGGCGTTTCTGATCGCTCTCCGTAGCCGGCATCCGGCTGGGCTAGCGTCAGGAAAGCCTGCATCAAACCTAATCGATTTCTTTGGCGGACCGGTGCGTTCCATCGCTGCCCACATTCGGGCTCGGATGTCACTGTTATTCTATCGGCCGAAGTGGCGAACGGAATAATGTCGCCTCATTGGAAGTATAGATAATTGAGCCGCCAACAGTCTATGTCAGGCGAAAACAGCAACCAGCGCAAAACTTATGAAAATCGCCTGCTCGAATTGTCGAACCAACTGTGTCCGGGTGCTTCTTACCGAGGCCGTCAGCGTTGCAGCATCCGCTATCGGACCACCGTTGGTAACTGGTCTGAGGAGCGATAAAGACTGTCGCATCTGCCTAGCGCAAGCGTCATCGACCTCGCCTTCCGCGCACTGGGACAATCTGCTTTCAGGCTTGCTATTCCTAAGCCAGTCAAGGCGGCAAATAGCAGACGATGGGCTACTGAATAACTTAGGCTATCGCCATGAAGTATTGCCAAATGACATAGCTCCTCCGACCGGGATCGGTCTATGAACACTTCCAGAATCACAAGCAAAGAAAGACAGAACCGGAGAGGAGAGCGCTCGTCGATAAAACCAATCGTGCGTCGAGCGCTCGTCGGTCTACTTTGCGGCACGGCATCGAGCATTTTTCTTTGTTCGGCCGTCAGAAGCGTCGGCTTAGGATTGTTTCTTGGGGCCCTACTTGGCATTGCCCAAGTCTTTGCGTTCTTCGACCTGGAAAGCGGTTCGGCCATCGATCGTGCGATGACGTGTGCTGCGCTCGGCTTGCCCTTTTGGGCGACAATCAACCTAATCATGCTCCCAATGGCCGCCGGACAAGAGCCACAGTGGACCGCCGGAGACATGCGCTCTCTTTTCCCTGCGCTAATCGGTTGGTTGTTATTTTTCCTCTTTCTTGGGGCCCTGTCTCAGGCGGCTCGGCGGGTCAGCGAACACTTTCTTGGTCCAGAGTCACCGCGCCGCGCGCCTTCCGCTCCGACGAAGACGACCCAGGTAGTGATTCTTGGCGGCGGCTTTGCCGGGGTTACGACGGCGGCACATCTTGAAAAGCAGTTCCGGAACGATCCGACGGTTTCTTTCACCCTGATTAGCGAGACCAATTCATGGCTGTTCACACCGATGCTTGTTGAAGTTGCGGCGAGCGGATTGGAACCCACGCATATCGCCACCCCTTTGCGCACGAGCCTGAAACGCACCCGCGTGTTGCGGGGCAGAGTGACGAGTATTGATCTCGAACGTAGGCAAGTTCACGTGAATGAAGAAGGGCCACAAACCGGGTTACATTATGATCACCTGGTTCTTGCCCTCGGCTCAGTCTCTAGCTATTCAGGCAACGCTGCAATTGCCGAGAACGCATTCGAATTCAAAACGCTCTCGGACGCGATGCGCATCCGTAGCCACATCATCGACGTATTTGAGCGCGCCGAAGCAGAACCCAACCTGGAGCGCCGTCGGGCGCTGCTGACCTTCGTGGTTGCGGGCGGAGGCTTCTCCGGGTCCGAACTTGCCGGCGGCTTAAACGATTTCGCAAGAGGTATGACTGCCGATTATCTAAGCTTATCGACAGCTGAGTTAAGAATTATCCTCGTCCACTCGCGAGAACTAATCTTACCCGAATTGAGCGAGTCTCTCGCTGATTACGCCACGCGGCGAATGCATGAACGAGGCGTGACATTCAAACCAAACACGCGGATCATCGATGCTGAGCCTGGCTCAGTAACCCTGAGTTCAGGAGAAAAAATTGCGACGAAAACATTCATCTGGACCGCCGGTGTTAGTCCGAGCCCGATCCTCCAAGAGCTGCCAGTTCGTCACAATGGCCGAGGCGCGGTTTTGGTCGATCGGACGCTGGCGTTGCCGGATCACAAGGATGTCTGGGCGCTTGGTGACGGCGCATCGGTACCGGATTCTAAGCCCGGAAAGACATGCCCTCCAACTGCTCAGGCCGCAACGAGGCAGGCGGCCTTCCTAGCTAAGAATATTCGGGCTAGTCTGCTTGGCCGTCGGCTAAAGACATTTCGTTTTCGATCACTCGGCAGTTTGTGCGTCGTCGGCCACCACACAGCCTGCGCCGAGATGCTTGGTCTCAAATTCAGCGGCCTGTTTGCCTGGCTTCTATGGCGCGGGGTCTATCTGAGCAAACTACCCGGCTTGGAACGCAAGGTGCGAATCTTCACCGACTGGACGCTCGAACTCTTTTT
>DATNNY010000135.1:0-12941 GCA_035601635.1 Pyrinomonadaceae bacterium | reverse complement strand
AAATCAATGGCATTCTTGAGCGCAGCCGAAGTCGCGTGGTTATACTCGGGCGTCACGAAAACGTAGGCGTCGAAGGACGCGATCTTCGCCGACCAAACCTTGGTGTGCTGATGGGTGTATTGGCCCATAATCGGCGACACGGGTTCGTCAAGGAGCGGCAGGTTGAAGTCTTTGATGTCCACAAGTTCAAACTCGGCGTCGCTGCGCTTTTGCGCGATTTCGTAAACCCATTTGCCCACGGCCTCGCCCTTGCGGCCAGGCCGAGTGCTTCCGATGATGATCCCAATCCTTATCACGAATTCCTCCCGTGCTGTTTCCGTTAATACCATCTGTCTTTGGGGATTGCCTTAGTTTCCTTCGCGCCTTTGGATCCGCTTTGCGTCTTTGCGAGTAATTCTCGATGTCTGTTCACGCAAAGGCGCGAACAGAAACTCAAAGCGTTAAGAAAGACTACATCCAGACACTGTTCTATCTATCACGTCCGTTGCGCAAATATCCCGGAGAAGTATTGGCGATGCGCATAGAAGACAATCAGCCACAGGATCGTCACGACGATTGCCAACGCTATACCTGTTGGATTTAAAAGAACGTGATACAAAATGATGTTCACGATTACTGGTCCGAGCAGCACCAGACCGAGAGGCACGAACCGATTCACCAGCAGCAGCGCACCGCCTGCGATCTGTAGCCCAGCGACTACCCAAAAGTAATGGGACAGTACGAGTGCGCCAACAAATTGTCCCGCCAATCCTGAGGGCATAGGGCCCATGCTGAGGAAATTAAGAAATCCATTCAGCCCAAAAACAACGAAGATCAGCCCAAGCAGTAACCGCGCAATCAAAGTTAAGATTTTCATTTTAACGTTCCTTTCCAACTGTAGTCTTAGCAGCCAGGTCTCAAATATTATCACTCGTCAAGGCCGAAGACCCGCGTCAACGGACCGTCCGTTGAAGGTGCTTCAAGCGTTAATCGCTCCCATTCTGCCTTGTTGGTAATCTTCAATTGCCTGACGAATTTCGCGTTCGGTGTTCATTACAAACGGACCGTAGCGTGCGACTGGTTCGTTGAGGGGCACGCCGGCGATGAGCAACACTTCGAGCGTAGCCTTCGCGTTGGCCGGATTTTCGATTCTCACTTCGTCGCCGTCCTGGGCGAACAGAACCATTTGCCCGTCCGAAGCGCGCTCGCCTTCCGGTCCGAACTGACCCTCTCCCTCCACGATGTACCCGAAGGCGTTGTAAGCGCCCGGCACCCGTTGGGCGGCCGCGCCTCCCGGTTCGATCCTGTAATGCAAGTAGATGATCGGCGTGCGCGTCTCAATGACGGCTTTCTCACCCATCGCTTCGCCCGCGATCACACTCACCCTCACCCGGCCGTCGGCCGAAGTCGCTTTAGGAATTTGCGAGTTAGGTATCTCCTGATAGCGCGGCTTGATCATCTTGTCGCGCTGCGGCAGGTTCACCCAAAGTTGGAAGCCGTGCATGCGGCCTCCGTCGCGGGCGAATTCACGGCTCGGCATTTCTGCGTGGACTACGCCGGCCCCGGCAGTCATCCACTGCACGTCACCCGCTCTCAGGCGTCCGGCGTGGCCCCGGGAATCTCGATGCTCCATGTCTCCTGAAAGTAGATAGGTAACCGTCTCGAATCCGCGATGCGGATGATCCGGCGCGCCTTTCGCTTCGCCGGGCGCTACTTCCATTGGCCCCATCTCATCAAGTAACAGGAACGGATCAAATTCTGAAAACGATGCTTTGGGGAATGGACGGCGAACCAGGAAGCCCCCGCCTTCTAAGGTCTCGATGCTATTCACGACTCCGGCGACCGTGCGCGTTCGGTTAGCGCGAGTCTCCTCATTTCTCAATGCTTCACTCACCATCGACATAACAATTCCTCTCCTTCCCAATTTGGCGCGCGCCAGGAAGCGACGTAAATGACGCGAACGACTCACGCCTTACTCTTCTCTTCAGTTTCATCTAACGCGCCTGCCGCCTGATAGCCAATCTTCTTCAACAGGCTTATGAGCGTCTTTCGCTCCGCCCTGGTCAGCGAGGCCGACGAGAGTCGCTCCATGTCGGCCGCATGATCGTGGTAGGCGCGTGTGATTAGCTTTCTGCCTTCCTTAGTCAGATGGACTATCCTCGCCCGTCGGTCGGTGCCGTGAGCGCGCCGTTCCACCAAACCCTTCTTCTCTAAGCGGTCAACGGCCACCGTGATCGAGCCGCTCGTCAGCAGAACTTTCCTCCCGATCTCGTTAACGGCAAGCGGCCCTTTGTGCAGTAGGGCTTCGAGCACGGCAAAGTCGCTGCCGCACATCTCCAACCCTGAGATGCTCTTTTCGGCGTAGCCTTCGGCCGCGCGCGCCGCCTTCCACAACACCAGGAAAACGTGAACCCCACTCCCACCCTTTAACGATTCCAGTTTAGCTGCTTCAACCATAAGTATCTTGATGTCAAGATACGTTATGTTAAGGTAGATGTCAAGAGAAGGTAGACTAGTTTCTTCGGCTCAGGGCTGTAAGATGTGTAATCGAGATCAGCGAGCCCGAAGAAAACTACGGCTGTGGTCGGATGGGGTCGATCAACCTAATTGATCGGCAAAGGTGTGATGAGCGACTTGAGAGGCCCGCCGGATCTGAGATGTTTCGACCGGAGGACGAATACCCGAACTTTCCAGTCCTCCCCAGACAATTATTCCGGGCGAAAAGTCTTGACGAAACCTTTGCTTGCACTTATGCTGAGCGCGATCCACGTCATCTTGCTATTGTGGGTAATACCGCAGTGACAGTCATGTTTGGACCCCCCGCAAATTCTGATAGCAGCGGCTCGAGGCCTAAATTGAAGCCGGGAGCCGGTAGCCTTCATAAATCGAATTGCCAGTGATCCATAACGAAAGGTTTCGTGATCGCTTTTGACGGAGTGTCATTACTTTTCTATGCCTGGGAATTAATCTCTTTAGATCCTTATCTCAGGGCGATTGGCGGACCTGCTCGCCAATTGTTAACCGAAAAGGGCTCGCATCACACATCAGGAGGAAAATGACATGCCTGATTGGTCAATAAAAATTGTTCCAGCAAGTTCTTCCGGCGGTGGAGCGGCGTTTCAGCCGGATATTCCCGGCTACGGTCCAGGGGATCCTTTGCCGGCCCAGGAGGATGATCTGGTAAGTTGGAACAACAACACGAACGACACTCATCAGCCCTGGCCGACCGATTCCAGCTATAACCCGCTGTCAGAAGCCGAAGTCTTGCCGAGAGGCTCGGCAAATTATTTGTCGGATCCAATTCCCGGCGGTGAGCCGTCAACTCCGGCCTACAACATATCCGCGCCTGGTAGTGCGCCTCCTACGTGGACCGTCTACTACTACTGCAAGCTTCACCCGAAAATAACGAGTGAGCGCGGCACAATTGAAGCTACGGTGTTGCCGACGAATTGAGCCGCTCGTGACTTCGGTTGGTTGGCTTCGTTTTGGTAATCGTTGGCGAAAGAAAAGTTTGACCGCTACCAGCAAGAAAGGATGATACTGCGATGATCGTGCACCACTCACACGGTTTCTGTTCGAGAAGTCTTTCCACCTCGAAGAGAATTCTTATGCCGGTCTTCCTGAGATCGATTTTGGCAGTGCTTCCGATCTTTCTGACGGCCATCGTTTTGATCGTACTGCCCGCGGGCCCGACTCGGGCACAAAGTCCAACGCCCACTCCGACACCCAGTGCTTCGCCGGTTAACCCTTGTCCGACCGCTTTGATGCCCGGCCAGAATTTTATTCCGGTGCCGGTGATCGGATCTGCGAGCGGCAAACTGCAGGGAACGATCTTGCTGAGCGACGAACAGGAGTGGATGACCTTCCGCGTACCACCATCGGCCCCCAGCGATGGCAGCAGATCGCAGTGCACGCCGCAGCATGTGCGAATGTTTCGAGAGTTCGGCGCAAAGACGACGATGGCGTCTGCGCCCTACGGGCCGTACGCGAAAGCTCCGGTTGCTCTGCCACGACCGGGGCCGACACTTCGTGCGCGCGTCGGCGACCTGATTCAACTCACTTTCATTAATCAAATCAATCCGGCCAATTTCCCTTACTCGATTGATCGCGGCGAGACGGGGCAGGGTGGCGGATGCGACGAAAGCAATGCCGGCTACCCTGGCGCCGACAAATTCCCTGACTGCTTCCACGGTTCGAGTACCGGCAACATTCATTTTCATGGAACGCACACCAATCCCAATGCGACTGCCGACAATGTCTTTATCGAAGTGCGCCCGTCACCGATAGTAAACGGAAATCCAGTGGTCACACCGCAAACCGTGGCCGCGTCTTTCCAGGATTTCTTCAGGCGCTGCGAAGTCGAATTGAGCCACAATGTTCTCAGGGAGTGGCCTACAACTTGGAACGACTTTCCCGCCCCATGGACTGCCGAGCAAAAGAAGTTGCTCCAGCAATACGACAAGGACATGGAAAAGAAGTACGGGCCCGGAGTTCGAAAGCTCTGGCCGGTCGACGAAGCTCAATTGAAGCAAGGCGCGTGGCCACAGTATTACATCGGCGCGTTCCCGTATTGTTATCGGCTTCCCGCATTCACGGGTACTGTCTGGCCGCCGCCGCCTCCGACCGCAATGCAAATGGGAGGAGCCGGGACCGCTGAAATTGGCGATATCGAGGGCCGCCCTTTGATGATGGGCCAGTCGCCCGGAACTCATTGGTATCACGCGCACAAGCACGGCTCAACCGCCATCAACGTGGCGAATGGGATGACCGGCGCCTTCATCATCGAAGGACAATATGATGACGATCTGAATAACTGGTACGGCGCCAACTGGACTCAGACACAGAAAGTGCTGGTGATTAATCAGCTCGGTGTTTCGCCGAATCTGATGCGTGGCGGAAGTCCCGGAGGCGGAAAAATCGACAAAGGACCGGACTTTTCGATCAACGGCCAAATGAAGCCGGTAGTCTCAATGCAGCCTGGCGAAGTTCAGATGTGGCGCATGGTAAACACCTCGGGACGCGCGAGTGCGTTTTTCGAAGCCCCGACCGGCCCTCGCGGACTTGAGTGGAAGCAGTTGGCCCAGGACGGTGTTCAGTTCAACAGCGTCAATTATGGGAAGAGTCATAACAATACTTTCCTGATGTCGCCCGGCAATCGAGTCGATCTGCTGGTCAAAGCGCCGTCGTGCCCAAACAATCAAAGGACTTGCACGGTGGGAAGCTTTCCGGTCATCGTCAAGAACGAGGTTGACCCGTCGGATCTGACGAATCCGCCGTCAAATCCGCCGGCCAATCCTATAACCCTGGTCACGGTTAATGTATCGGGCGCGCAGATCGATCCGACATCGAACGCGGGGCAGTTCGTTCCCGTGGCAAAGGCCCCCACCTTCCCACTATTTCTCACCGACATTGCCGACGCGGAGGTAAGCGGCACAAAGACGATTCAGTTCACATCGACCCCTCCTTTTCAGGCGATGCACATGATCGATGGAAAGAAATTCGATGGCGAAGTTGGCGCTGTCGTGCTCTTGAACAAGGTCGAGGAATGGAAGATTGTGAACAACACGTTCGGTCCGCAGATTGCACACCCATTCCACATTCACATTAATCCGTTTCAGATCGTCCAAGTATTCGATCCGAATACTCCGCTGATTGATCCGGCCACGGGCAAGCCGCCTATCGATCCGAAAACCGGCCTACCCTATCTCGATCCGCAGACTAACCAGAACGCCGTCAAGTATGCCTTTCATCCGGACCATCTGGCGCCGGGACAGTGTTATCTCGATCCGAACAATCCCGAGACCTGGAACCCGCGAGGCTCTTCGACGGTGCCCTGCAATATTCCGCCCCCGCAGAAATCAAATCTGATTTGGTGGGATGTCTTTCCGATTCCATCAGGGTACGCAGCGACGGTGGCGACCACGCCTAATGGCCAAACCACTAAACCCTTGCTGAATGCGGCTGGGCAGCCGATTCAAGTTCCCGGATATTTCAAGATGCGCAGCCGCTTTGTCGACTATCCGGGGCAATACGTTATCCACTGTCATATTCTGGCGCACGAGGACCGCGGCATGATGACCATCGTTGAAGTTGCTCCGGTGCGGACGCCCTACTCGCATCATTAGAATTCGGCAAACAGCCGGCACGGATTGATTATGTTCGATTCTTTCGTCGAGCCAACGAACCTCAAGCGCGGCGCCGCGCTTCGGATCAGAAATCGGCGCACGGCTTTGCTGACTATTAGCTCTGCGCTTTTCGCGGTCGCGCCTAAATGTCCGATTTGTTTTCTGGCTTACTTCGGAATCTTTGGCGTGGCCGCTGCGTCAACCTCCGCGTATCGAGTTTGGCTACCCCCGGTTACCGGGTTCTGGCTCGCCCTAAGCATCGTCATGCTGGGATTTCAGCGACGAGGAAAGCATCGATATGGCCCCGTAATTACGGGCGTGGTCGCAGCCTTACTCCTCTTGATCGGCAAGTTCATGTTGGATAGTCAGGTCATGACTTTCGCCGGCCTGGTTGTCTTTTTAGGTGCAGCCGTATGGAACTCGCAACTTCGAGAACCAGTCTCGCCTGAGGGCTGTTCGCGGTGCGAAGAAAGTGCCACTAACCCATAAGTACTTTATGTGAAGACGTGCGCAGCACGAGTTGCGATAGAAATTAATCGAAGAAAGGACGAAGGCCCATGCTCGATACCGCACAGATGACTCGCTATGAAAGGGTCAAGCAGCTCCTCGACCGCGGCGCCGCCGGCAGTTCGGTTGACTACGATGGCCTGGGCGCGTTCTGGCAATTGCCGTTGTCGCAATTTCTGCAGGTTGAGATTCGCGGCATCCGGATGATCGCGCCGGCTGAAACGCCGGCTCCTTCGTGTTGCCATGGCGGAGATGCCAATGCGGTCGCGGAAAGTCGCAGCAGCCGATCAGGATTGATTCGCGGCCTGCGCGGCCAGGCCCCTTTCGACGGATCCCAGTTTCCTCCGTTGCTCTGGGGCGGACGAAGCATTCCCGAAGAAGACATCGGCTTCATTTCTGATTGGATAGATGACGCGTGCCCCGCGAGCGATCATCAATCGACGTTCGATGTTGCGGGAACAACCACGCCGACCACGATAGAAAAAATCGATCCGAGCAACTTTGAGGAAGTGACCCGCACCTTCCCGGTCTCAGATGCTTCGCCTAATGAATACACTTACAAATACGGTGAGCTGAAACAGCGTCCGAACCTTGATTGCATGTCAGCTCCACAACTCGAAAAACTTCGTTGGGCCTTTCGCGAACTGTATAACTTGAATAAGTGGCCCGAGGATCGTCGCAGCTATAACAACATGGCGCTGATCCATCAAAACCATTGCCAGCACGGCTGGGAACGTTTTCTTCCCTGGCATCGCATCTATCTCTACGAGTTTGAGCAAATGCTTCAGGACATCTGCCCGGGAGTCACGATGCCTTATTGGGATTTTACGATGGCAGGGTACTGCCCTGAGCATCCCGAGAAAGGGCAAATCATCCCGGAGTCTTTCAAAGCCTTCCTCACTGACGAATCGATCGCGTTTCTGGAAAAGGCCGATCCGAAGTTGCCCGTTGAGGCGGGCAAAGCGTTGCGAAAAGGAATGGTGAAACTGGGAAAGACCTACCCCTCGCCGACAACATTTTTTGATGCGGTCGCCGAGATGACGGACAAGAAGTATACGGTCGGCAAGCATCGCGATCGTTTCATTGATGCTTTGCTGGCGGCCAATTCGCTTTGGTATCCACTGCGCTATCCGGGTGAGTACAAGGGTGGAACCATCAACCAGGTGATTCACTATCACTACCCAACGGCCGGGGACATGAAGCAAATCCTTTCGTTAAGAACGTTCCGTGATTTTGGCGGCGGCAGTTTTTATGATGACTCGTTCGGCTTTCTCGATCAGAACCCGCATAACACTATGCACATCTGGACGGGTGGATTGAACATCAACGCGGCCGCTACGCCTGTCGTTGAAGGTTACCAACTCGAGCTTTCAAACAATCCGGCGAAACAACGAAATCGTAGCGTGCGCGTTGCCGGGCGGCGCTTCCATTCTCTCGATGACTTGTATAGTCAGCCGGACAGCGGCGACATGCTCAGCAATTTAACCGCGTCCTATGATCCAATCTTCTGGCCGATTCATGCCAACATCGATCGTACCTGGCACGAATGGCAGCAACTCAATCCGCACTCGCTGCCGCAGGATTTGGATGCCGTGCTAACCCCGTGGAGTTATACGATTGCCGATACCCTGGACATGGCGCGTTTCGGTTACGAATATGTAAAGTGCGCCTTCGTCATACCGGTGGGATTGGGCACGCCTGTGGGCCGCTTCATCTCGCAACCCATCGCTATTCCTGGTACGGTGCGAGCTTCATTTCGTCAAGCCGAGGTTCGGTTGCACCGCGTTCCGCAATTGCCGCGCTCCTGCTTTATTCGGGTGTTCCTGAACTTACCTGAGGCCAACGGATCGACGTCTATTGAAGACCCAAACTATGCCGGGTACCTCGCCATCTTCGGTCATGCGGATTGCATCGGAGGTCCAGGCCATTGCGATTTGCCGCCGAGCAGACCGCGCCAGTACGACCAGCGGCCGCGCCATCACAACACGCCGCGCAATCATCGCGTCAACGTGACAGACACCGCGAAGAAGCTGTTTGAAAATGGCGCCACGTCCCTGCAGATTACCCTGGTCGTGATTGGCGCGGATTATTGTGAAGAGAACGAGTTGCTGCGGCTCGACGGCGTCTCTCTCGATTTTCTCGATTGATCGTAAGGAGCTGGAACAAGACTATGCCTACGACTTATCGCGTTCATCCCGGCGTCGGCATCGCCCGCCTTGGTAACAGTCCCGACGCTTTCTGCATAACGCCGGAAAGGCCGGCCGCGCTGCCAATTGATTGTGACCAGCGCGGCAATCCCTTGCTGAGTCCTGACGGCATGAACGAACTTCCGGTTGCCGCTTTCAAAGACGAGCAGGGAAGAATGAAACGCCAGGCCGCGCGGTTTCAGATTTGGGCCTACGATGACGAGAATCCTGCAGGCCGGCCCTTGAAGCTGGGCGATCAGATCGAAGGCGGAGGAAATGCCGGTACGCTTATCGACATTCAGTGGCGCGTATATCTGGCGAACAAGAAGTCAGTCTGGTACGACTTCCTGCAGCTTCAGGGCGAACACGGATATGACTCGAACCATCCACTGCGCAACGCCGCCTTAACCAATGAAGGAGCGCGCCAGCGTTTGATCATCGACCCCGGCCCGCGGACAGTTGACCATCAGACCACGCGGACTGCACATTTCACGCGCGACGACGCCGCTTATGCGACGACTTTTCCGCCGCCGTTAAAGCCCAATTCGATCGATACACTTGGCGATTTGTTAACCGATGATACGGGCCGGCTGCTGGTTCTCGGTGGCCTTGGGAACTCGGGCTCGTACCTGTTTGATGATGAATTCGGTCAACCGCGGATAACCGACTATGCAAATAATGACGGATGGTTTGACGATACTTCGGATGGGCCGGTGATGGCTCGTCTGGTGATGTTCTCTCCGCTGGTGCAGCGGATTCGCTACATCGATGTCGAGAGTCCAGCCTGGGTAGTCTGTGCTTATCCCGCGTACGTACCTGAGATTCTCGACGTCGTTACCATGGACGACGTAATCGAGGACATGGCGATTCGCAAGTTTGCTGAGCGGACCGATCTCTACGGCACTTCCGGGACGTTCGATGATCCCCAAAGAATCGCTCCTACCGACGAGCCGGCACTGATTCATTGGCGGGCCGGACGGCTCCGTTGGAACCCGGAATACAAACCGTGGTTCTATCGCGACATCTGGAACATTCTCTACCGGCCCGATCAATACAACTATCTTTGCGACACGCTCGGCCAATCTAATTATCCGCACAATCAATCGACCCGCGGCTCGTTTGACTATGAAAAGCTGGGGTGCCCTCCGGTGATCGATAGACGGGCGGTAGCGGAGTGCGAGAAGAAGTGCGTCAGCGCTCATCATTCGGGCGAACTCTTCGTCGAAGAACTGGCCACTGAACTCGCCCAGTGGGAGCTAACTATTACCGGCGTGGCCGGCCGAGCCACAAACGCGCAGCCGGGTCTGCTAACTGAAAAACGCACCGGCAAGTTGCGCGACGCCATCGCGAATTTCGCGCGAAAAGCGTTTGGCAAAAACGCCGATAAAGATGCCGACGATTATCTTCAGCGTTTGCAGACTGCTTCTACCTCAGAGCCTGAAGCCAAAGAGAAACTGAAGCGCGAGGTCGATCAGATCATGGGCGCCGATTCGTCTTATCCCGAGGACGTCGCGAATCTGCTCTCCCGGCGCGTGCACGAACATTTACAAAAATACTTGTCGGGCCAACTCCTGCGCGAGTGCCGTCGCAAATGCATCAAGGCTAATACCTACGATCCATACGGGCCAATGCGCAAATACCTTTTCGACCTGCTGCGCGCGCCGGGAGAAGAGAACCAGTTTATGATCTCGGGCCGGCCGGACAGCCGGGTCCATGGTCTCCCGCGTATGCCGCTGCTGTGCGGAGACAACCCGATCACAAATGTGCTGCCTTCGAAGTTTTTCCGGCTGACCGATTATCAGTACTACTTGTTGCGCCAATGGGCGCTGGGCCTTTTTTATAACGAGAAACTGGAAGGATGGGCTGATCCGGATCCTTTGCATCCATACTCCGGTTGGGTAAACCGCACGGGACGCGACGTGGATCGGGGCGTGATCAGCAATATCCTCGGTGGCTCGTTTTGTCCCGGCGGTGAGATCGGATGGGTAATGCGCAATCCTTCCATCTGGGTCGAGCCATACAGAATCAAATCCGATCGGGCTTTCTCAGACTTTGGCGAGACCGCGGCCCAGGCGAACGCAGCCGGTACGGTGCCAGACAGCCAATATGCTTTTTATGCCGGCGATGATCTTAGCCAGACGAACGATTTCGTTACCGGCCTGCAACCCGGGGACCTTACCAAGTACATGTCCGTTCCGTGGCAGGCGGATTTCAACGAATGCTCGACTCAGCCTGTTGACGTGACTTACGAAAAGTTCAATCAGATTTTTCCGGACAGCGACAATGACAAATTAATGAAACGCGAACAGAGAGTTTGGGAAACGCTGTGGTGGCCGGCGCACAGGCCGATGCAGACTTACGAGCTGGTCCTGGCTCCGGACGGTAGTCAATCGATTAACTGGCTCGACTGGACTCCCGGCGTACCCCAAACAAATGCCGGCGACCTCAAAATGGTGACTGAGTGGTGGCGCCTGAGTGTCGTTCGCAGCAATCCGTCAGGCGATATCCAACCAAGCCCATTGGGGGTCGATAACAGTAACCCACCTTTTATCAGCGTGGAACGCACTAAATGAACCGACTGAGAAAGAGGAGAACTCATGAGCGACAATCCGTTTGTTGGCACCTGGACTTATCGAAGTTTTCTCAACGATCCTGATTTGGCGGCCGATGCTAACGTGAACAATTTGTTGTTCGGCGATGGCACGCTCGAAATCACCGCGCCGTCTTCCGATACCCTGGGCGGAACGATCGGCGGCAGCCTTGGTCCAGGCGCAGGCAATTGGTTACTCAACCTGCACGGATCGATCGGTTACGGCTCTCCCGGGCAGGTTCGATTCCAGGGTGTCGGCGTCGTCAATGGAGAAGAATGGATCTACGACTATATCGGCTGGCTCGTGCCCGTTTGGCCTAATAGCAATGACTTGCTACAGCGCGCCGCGATTGTCGGTTCCGTTGTGCGCACCATTCCGCATTCGGGAAGTGGTAACACGGTTCATCCCGCGGGCGTCGTTGCCTCGTTCTACGCGGTGCGAGTTGGGTAAATCCGCGAGATGATGCCTTCGTCTTTTGACGTCGCAATTGCCGGCGGCGGGCCCGGCGGCTCCGCGACAGCTATCTCACTCCTCAGCCGCGCGCCCTCCCTCTCTATAGTTCTGATTGAGGCGTCGCGCTACGATCGTTATCGGGTGGGCGAAACACTGCCGCCGCCCGCGCGCGCTATTCTCGAGCACCTTGCCGTATGGAATAGCTTCAAGAGTCAGCTGCACCAGGAAGCACACGGAACAAGTGCGGCGTGGGGTGACGTTTGGCCCCATGACAATGATTTCTTTTATCAGCCGGCAAACATCGGATGGCATCTTGACCGCGCCGCATTCGATGCGATGCTCGCAAACGAAGCGCAACTTCGCGGCGCAGAGCTGATTCTCGATACCCGCGTTCGCGACGCGCAGCGGGCAAACAAAGGGTGGCGTCTAAAGCTCTCAAACGGAAACGCGATCACTGCTCGCCTCATCGTCGACGCGACCGGAGGCGCAAGTTTGGCTCGTCGCTGTGGCGCTCGATTTGAGGAAACTGATTTGCTTGTCGGCATTGCCGGATTCTTCGATAACGCTAACGGCAATCCGCGGACTTTGGTAGAAGCCTTCGAGTTCGGTTGGTGGTATACGGCAGGCCTGCCTCAGCGCCGCCGTATTGTCGTATGCATGAGCGACGCGGACGTCGCTCGTTGCCGGCGAATGCACGAGACGAAAGAATGGCGGCGAACGCTGGCCGCAATGCCTCATGTCGGGGCCATGGTTGGGAAATCCGAAATCGCGAAGACGGTCATCATTCGCTCCGCGTCATCACGCCGGCTTGAACCGGTGATGGGCAGCGATTGGCTGGCCGTAGGCGACTCAGCTTCGCGCTTCGACCCGCTCTCTTCTCAGGGCATCGTCAAAGCGCTGCGGTCAGGCATTTTTGGCTCCTACGCGATTAGTGATCTGCTTGAGCGAGGAGATCATGATGGCTTGAAAAGATATAGCCATTACGTGTCGGAAGAATTCAAAAGCTACACCGAAATTCGCAGGAAGTATTATCGCGAGGAGAAGCGCTGGCCCGAGAGCGAATTCTGGCGCCGGCGGCAAGACACAATCGACGAGTGATG
>DATNNY010000134.1:0-6921 GCA_035601635.1 Pyrinomonadaceae bacterium | reverse complement strand
CGCCGTCTGGAGTTGGGCTTCGTCGATCTTGCCATAATGCAGCAGCACCTGGCCCAGGTACTCTTTCGGATCGTTGGAGCTGGAGCCGACGATTATGCCGTCTTCAAGATAGATGTGTTTGACGATGTCACCGAGGCCCAGTTTGAGCGTGCCGGTCTTGCGACCTGACGCCAGAAACTGGAGCAGGTCAGAGACACTCATTGTGTTCAGAGTTCCGCGAATTCCCATCGGGTGAATCCTAAGCAGCTCTTCAAACGGGAGGTTGTTAAACTAGCGTGGAACCCAGGGCATGTGAACTGAGACCAGGCAATTTCGGGCTCAAACAGATTACAGTTTCCGGCGGGAAAGATTCAAGTGGTTTATCGCGCGACAATTCAATCCTGATCCGCAGATTTCGCCGATTACGCAGATGCTGAAAGAACAAAAGCGGGATGCGCCCTGCCGGTTCACTCAGTTCGAGTGCCCATTAAGCAGAGTAATCTGTTGTCATCTGCGGATTAATCTCGGTTACAGGGGTTTCCAAGCGCTGCGAGCAAGTTTCCTTTTTAGATCGGTATAGCCCTGGTCGCCGGCGACCAGTTGGCCCAGGACTTTGCGTATGCCGCGATGACCGCGCGCGAAGTCGATCATGCGCTCAGTGAAAGGCGCGCCCCAGAAGTTTCCGTAGAACTTTCGCCGCATCTGCGAAGCGCGCTGCAATTCACGTCCAAAGTCCTGCCGCCAAAGTTTCTCGTAATCTAAAGGCAAGCCGGCGAGATAAGCCTCGGCAAATAATTCGGCTGAGCGCAGCGCATAATAGATGCCTTCACCAGTAACCGGATCGGCGAAGCCCGCCGCATCGCCCAGCAGCGCCCAGAGATCGCCGCACGCGTGCCGGTGGTCCCAGGTGCGTGGTTCAAGTCCGGGAATCCGCGCCGCATACCGCTCGGCGGATTTCTTCAGCTCGGCCCGGACCTGCTGAGCGTCAGATGAATCTCCCACACGTGACTGCTTCCAAAGCTTCATCACTCCGTTACGGTTGTGTGAAGGTACCCGGTCGCTACCGCTCTCGGTTCTGTACCGCTCTACTTCGTAATAACTAACCATGAAATCCCACAACAACTGATCGAGCGCTTCGTGATCGAACGCATCCTGGGTAGTCGCGATGCCGAATGAAATGTGATCAGGACGAGGAAACGCCCAGGCGTAACCAACCCACTTCGGCAGAAACGCAACCACCGTCGCGGCGTTCCCATCGTTGGGTAAAGGCGCGCGATAACCGAAGGCCACTTCCATCTCCGCGGGCGGCAAAGGCCCGGCGAGTTTCTTCGCAATCGGACTGTTCGCTCCGTCGGCTCCCACCAACCATTTAGCGAAAAATTCTTTGCCACTTTGCGTGTTGACGATCCAACCTTCAGCAGTTCTCTTAAATCCGCGACCGGCCATCTTTTCCGCAAAGACATGGGCCCCTGCGTCACGCGCGCGCTCGCGCAAAAAAGTATCAAAAGCGATCCGCGAATAGACGGCAAACGGCTCGTCGAGTTTCAAATGCAGACGTTTCCCTGAGGGCGAGTACATGTCGAGTTCATCGATCGTGCGTCCGACTGCCTCGAGCAGATGCGGCCAGGCCTTCAATGCTTTTGAAGTCACGCCGCCGCCGCAGGCCTTCGGCTCGGCCGGCGGCCGGCCATCGAATAGGGCTACGCTCGCGCCGCCACGCGCGAGGCGTTCGGCGGCAAACGATCCAGCCGGACCCGCGCCCACGATTAGTACATCGAAGTGATCCATGCGCTGGTCATCATAGTTTGCTTCATGGGTGCCTGCAAAGTTCGGCGGCGCAAGCGGCTCTGCCGCCTGATGTGCGGTAAGGCTTTGCCTTACCGGCAGGACTGTGTGTGGATCATTGCGAGGCTACGCCTCGCACAGAGGCGGAGCCTCTCAAAACAATTCACGACATCCGGAAAGCCGAAGGCTTTCCGCACATCGAGGCGGCAAGCCGCGAATCCGAATATAACCCTCGGCGCTGCTCGTTACCGGCACGCTCGCGCCGGTGTTAGAATATTCCGGTTCACCAGTACAATTTCCTCTGTGGCCTCTGTGGTTAATTCTATGGCCAACACGAGCTCAATAGTCTTCGCCGGCATTGCTCCGCATCCTCCAATCATGGTGCCGGAAGTCGGCCGCGAGGCGATCGTCGAAGTTCGCAGCTCGATCGAAGCGATGGCCGATCTAACGGAGCGTGTAATTCGCAGCGGCGCTCAGACTGTCGTGATGATCTCTCCGCACGCACCACTCGAGCCGCACGCGTTTGTCGCTTATGACGGGCCACAATTGTATGCCGACTTTGCGAACTTTCGGGCGCCTACTACAACGGTTCAGACTCAGCTCGACGACGAACTGCTGCGCGAAATCACGCTCATCGCGGCCGAACAGAGTTTGGCGACCACTAGAATCAAAGGGTTCGACCTTGATCACGGCACGGCGGTTCCGCTCTATTTTCTGCAACGTAATGGTTGGAATGGGCCGGTCGTCGCTCTCGGCTACAGCTTTCTTCCGAACGAAGATCATGTGCGATTCGGCAACTGCATCAGGCGAGCGATCGAACGGGTCGGGCGGCCGGTCGCGTTCATCGCCAGTGGCGACCTCAGCCACCGGCTGAAACTCGATGCGCCCGCCGGCTATAACCCGCAAGCCCATTTGTTTGACGCAGAGGTGGTCGATGCGATTCGCAGCAGCGCTACCAAACGTATCGTGGATCTCGATCCGGAGTTGCGCCGGATGGCCGGGGAGTGCGGTTATCGTTCGATGCTTGTGGCCATCGGTGTCTCGCAGGAGCTCGAACCAGCTTGCGAAGTCATCAACTATGAAGCACCCTTTGGCGTCGGCTATCTGGTGGCCCAACTCTTTGCCGGGAGCGCGGACATCCTGTCCGCACAGCGCGCAGAGCGCGCTCAAGTTCTAACTTCGGAGACCGGCGCCGAGCTACCGGCGCTGGCCCGTGCGGTCGTGGAGACTTTTGTAAAGCAGGGCAAACTCATCCGGGCTGCTAAAGAACCTTCCGGCCTCCTTAGCCAACGCGCCGGTTGCTTTGTTTCACTCAAGACTCTCGCGGGAGAATTGCGCGGCTGTATCGGTACGATTGAGCCGGCGAGGGACACTCTGGCTGAAGAAATAATCCTCAACGCGATCAGCGCCGCGACGCGCGACCCGCGCTTCGCGCCGGTCCGCGCAGATGAATTGCCAGGGTTGAAGTATTCAGTCGACGTGCTTTCACAACCCGAGGCGGCAAAGTTAAGCGGGCTTGACCCCAAGGTGTATGGCGTGATCGTCGAAGACAAGAACGGCTTGCGCCGTGGTTTGTTGCTGCCTAATCTTAAAGGGATCGTGACGGCGGCTCAGCAGGTGGAGATTGCTTCGCGCAAGGCAGGAATTTCAGTTGGAGATGAGCTCAAGCTGTGGCGCTTTCGCGCTGAGAGGTATTCAGAGCATTAACTCGATTGACTGTTAGATATGTGATCTAATTTGATCCATGATGCCGTATACAAGTTCGCGATCGGCTGAATCTAGCTCTAAGAGGTTGCCGCTAACGGTCACGGTCAAAGTAGCTCCACTCTTAAGTTCAATCGTTTTCGACGTCCCGGATCGGTGATTGTCGGCCAAGTTAATCTGCCGATCGGACACAGGCTGCTGAAGTGGTGTTCTTTTTTTGCTACTCAATGGAGCTCTTCCTCTGCGCAGCAATAGCGGCGAAAGACCAAGCTCAGCGAATTTAGCGGCTTGTAGAAAGAATATCTTGGCTTTCTTTTTTGTATCCCCATTAACACCATATGCACCAAATGCCGAGTCGAGCTGTGACGGCGTAACCTTGGCAAGATCTAGCTTGATCACTTCCGCATATCCAGCTTTAAGAAGGAGCCGTAAGCTTGCTCTGCGTTGGTTAGTGTCCTCCAATGCCAATCGCTCGAGTTTGTTTCCCCTCGGCATTCCATGCTCATCGATTAAATCGAAGAACTTTAATGCACTAATAACTTGTCCCTGAAGCAATCCCGAGTGTGATGGAAACACATCTTTACGGATTAAGTTAGGCACCGCCTGCGCAAGCTGGTCCAAAGCAGTAAGAAACGAGCCAAACGGCAAGTACGGCGGCGGCCGTCGATCTCTGGTCATATTCATACCCTCACAGTCCGTGCATTATACCCCAAAGCGCGGCATCCATGCCCTCTCATGCATGCATATGCCCCATGCAGATTATTTTGGATTTTACTTTTGGGTTTTGAGAGTATTGGCGCTCTGGAGACGGCGTATGGTTCTGAAACGGGGAGCATTGATAAAGGTTCGCGCTTTCGGCGGCAAGGAAATCATCCGCAGGTTCCTAGCCAAACGAGATGGGACAGTTCTGATTTGCTCCGACGAAGAATATCAATCTGCTCGCCTTGAAAGACGCAAACCGACCTGTGTCGGTTTCCCGGTCTCAGATGTTATCAGAGTCGAAATTGAACGAAGTACGCAGAAAACCAAAAAATCCGCCAAAAGAAAGCCCAACAATTTTAAGGTCCGTAGTAACTACCATGCCTGAAGGACTGCCCAGAGTAGGTTCGGCGCTCCTCGTCCGGGACGAGGCAAATAGAATATTGCTCGGTAAGAGAAACAAAGATCCCCAAAGAGGCAGTTGGATTATTCCAGGCGGAAAAATACGCCCGTTCGAATCGATAGGGGGCGCCGGCGCTCGCGAACTGCGTGAAGAGACGGGCCTCGACGTGGAGGTCCAAGGCCAATTTCGGGTTTACGAAATCATCAATCCACCCGACGAGCATCGTATCGTCATTTATAGTTGGGGCAAGGTAGTTGGCGGCATTGCCAAAGCTTCGGACGACATATCGGAGCTGGCATTTTTTTCATCAGATCAGCTTTCGGATCTTCAGACAAGTCCGCTGGTCCGAAGAGTGCTTGCCGATGCTGGCCTCGTTGCCCGCGTGGCTCAGCTATCACCCGGTATAGAGCAACTAAATTTCGTTTTCTTGCCAATTCTATTACCTAGCTCAAAGAAGAACGCCAGTGGTAAACTTCGGCGGTCACAAGAGACTCGTCGGACACGCAGACCAAGAACGCCTCGCAGAGATAACGCTCCGCTTCTTTTTTGACAGTACCTTTTCGGCTTGAATCGAACTGGTCAAAGCTAATGTCGCCTATACGCGGAAGAACCAACCTGAGGATTTATCTCAGCCAACATGGCGAAGTTACGCTGGTGCTGTCTATAGGACTAGTACTGATTCTTACAGGAATGTTGTTGTGGTATCGATACCAGCGGGTTGCTCCAACTCTGATAAGTATCGGTACGTCGCTCATTGCGGCCTCTGTCGTTACATATCTTAATCCAGCGAATCGAGAGATGTTTCAGAAGTTTCTCAGTTTCGGTATTAGGGATGTATACCTATCGCGAAGTGACGTTCCATATCGGCAATGGATGCAATGGATCAAGGCCGCGAGGTCAGAATGCACTATTGTCGGAATAACAAATAGTAACTGGTGCAAGGATCCCGGTTTCAAACCAGCGCTGATGGAACTCGTTAGCCGCGATGTAAGCGTTAAAATGTTTTTCCTGAATCCAACCAGCCATGCTGCAGAACGAAGAACGAACGAAGAGATTTCTGAGGTCGGAAGAGACACGATACAAACAATCAAAAACTCGATAAAGCATATGTGGGATCTAAGGGCTGAAGTGGAAGAGGATCGACGCGATAACTTCACTATATATGTCTACAACGCTACGCCCAGCTTCGGCGTTACGTGCGTAGACACCCTAATGATCGCAACGCACTACCTTGCGGGTTTACCGAACGTTACTTCTCCATGTGTGGTTATCCGTCCGGTCCAGACGACTGACGGAAGCGAAGACCTTCATGGAGTCTATGACCAAAACTTACGAAACATCGAGAAGCATCATGCAACAAAAATTACCGAGGAAAATATCGCCAATTACGTCCCGGATGCAGAGCGGCCAGCTGCGGCACTGTGATTTCTGTGATGAGTTTTCTGGTGGACTGGAAAACTCATTTGCAGTGCGGTATCAGAACACGATACCAAGTCGTGTGGTTCTGAGCACTGCGAATTTTCGCGTCGTCCCCAGCCTGGGCCAAATCATCGAAGGATATCTCTTGATTGTTCCTGTGAGTCACTATACTGCCGTGGCAGATATGCCCACGGAGCTAACAGGCGAGCTCTCGGAGTTGTGCAGTTATGTTCGTACCGTCCTGGTTAAGGTCTACGGACCGTGCGTGTTTTTTGAGCACGGCGTGCGTGGATCAGAGGCAGGCGGGTGTGGAATTGACCATGCGCATTTGCATGCTGTACCTTCTGCGTCCTCCAGCCAGCCAATGGAGTACCTCAAGGATAATCATGCATTGAAAGCGATAGGTGGTATTTCCGAAATCCACAAAGAAGTCTCCCGGAGTTCACCATATTTGTACTATGAGGAAACGAACGGCAAGGCTTGGACGTGTGAAATTGGCTTCATCCCATCCCAATACGTTCGCAAATTAATCGCGGAATCGCTTGGAGTTATCTCTTGGGACTGGCGGGAGTGTGGAAGAGAGCAAGCCTTGCTCGGTTCAATCGCACGACTATCGGAATTCTTCCGTTCTGATTCAGCAGGGGCTCTGGAAGCACCGAAGGATTGTCCCGCTCAAAGTTCACGTGCCGTAGCAGCGGCCACTGCATAGGCCTTCGCATTGCAGTTGACATCTAGATATCCAGGTTCCTTACATCCAGAGCGTTGTCTTCGATGAATTTGCGTCGTGGTTCGACGGCGTCTCCCATTAGGATCGAAAAAATACCATCGGTTTCGACGGCGTCATCGATCCTGACCTGTAGCAAGGTGCGCTTCTCGGGGTTCATGGTGGTTTCCCAAAGCTGTTCGGGATTCATTTCGCCCAGACCTTTGTA